>JALHND010000129.1 GCA_022843705.1 Burkholderiales bacterium | reverse complement strand
TGAATACACGCATTTGAGAGGGAAAACCGACTGTTTTCATGGGGCATTTCGATTGCGACCGCCCCCTCCGGTGTGCTACAGTCCGCGCGTTTGAAAGGAATGGCCGGCGCCGGTGATGACACATCCCGTTTTCGAGTCGATTCTGGAACAGGAAGGCGCCGGGTTCACGTATTTCAGACGCCATGCCGGTTCACTCGAATTGCGTACGTTTGCCTGGGTATTCGGTTCACTGGGCCTGCTGTCGCTGGCGATTGCCGGCGGGTTCGCGGTGGCGGGTGCCTGGATGATCATTCCTTTTGCCGGACTGGAAGTCGCCGCGCTGATGGCAGCCGCGGCGGTTTTTTTGCGTCGTGCCGGCGATTTCGAACGGGTGGCAGTGCGTGGCGACCGCATCCTGGTTGAATTCCGGGAGCGGGGTTTGGCGGAGCAATTTGAGTTTCATCGTGGCTGGGCGCGGGTGGTGACCGGAAAGTCCGGAATGCCCGCACTGCGCTCCCACGGCAGGACGGTGGAAATCGGTCGGTACTGCGGTGAGGAGGGGCGCCAGCACCTGGCGCGCGAACTTCGCAGCCGGCTCGGCAGCAACCGGACTTGACGGATCAATCGGGCTTTAGGAGCGGGGGAAGAATGGGCATCAAGTGGATCAAGGGTTTTGGCGCAGCGCTGGCGCTGTTTTTCTGGTCGGCTGCGGCCTGGGCCGAGTACAAACTCAATCTGCAGACGCCGCATACGCTGCTCGGCGAAAAAATCTACGACCTTCACACCATCATCACGGTCATCTGCTTCATCATCTTCATCGGCGTGTTCGGTTTCATGTTCTACGCCGTGTTCAAGCACCGCAAGTCGGTCGGGCACAAGGCCGCGCAGTTCCATGAAAACACCGCCGTCGAGGTGGCCTGGACGCTGATCCCGTTCGTGATCCTGATCGCGCTGGCGGTTCCCGCCACCGGCACGCTGATCGCGATGCGCGACACCTCGGAGCCGGACATGACCATCAAGGCCACCGGTTACCAGTGGAAGTGGGGTTACGACTACCTCAAGGGCGAGGGTGAAGGCATCAGTTTCTACAGCACCCTGTCCACTCCCCGCGCGCAGATCGACGGCCGTGACGTCGCCGGCCGCAACGCCAATCCCCACTATCTGCTGGAAACCGATACCCACGTCGTGGTGCCGGTCGGCAAGAAAGTTCGTGTCCTGGTCACTGCGGCCGACGTGATCCACGCCTGGTACGTGCCGGCGCTGGCGGTCAAGCAGGATGCGGTTCCCGGCTTCATCCGCGACACTTGGTTCAAGGCCGAAAGGACCGGCATCTTCCGCGGCCAGTGTGCCGAACTTTGCGGCAAGGACCACGGTTTCATGCCCATCGTCGTCGAAGTGGTGGAGCCCGCCCAGTACACCGCCTGGGTGAATTCCCAGCAGAAGAAGGCTGCTGCAGCGAAAGTCGATCCGGACAAGGCCTGGACCGTCGAGGATCTCAAGGCGCACGGCGAGAAGATCTATGCGCAGAACTGCGTGGCCTGTCACCAGGCCACCGGCATGGGCGTGCCCGGTGCCTTCCCCGCCCTGTCCGGCTCGAAGCTGGCGACGGGCCCGAAGGAGGACCAGATCAAGCTGGTGCTGAACGGCAAGCAGGGCACCGCGATGAACGCGTTCAAGCACCTGTCGGATGTTGATCTGGCTGCAGTGGTGACCTACACCCGCAACAGCTGGAACAACAAGACCGGAGACATGGTCGCCCCCGCCGACGTCAAGGCGCTGCGCTGAACCGGTACGTAACGAATACAGGCTCCAGGAGACTCGCAATGGAAGCAGCACACGCACACCACGGTCACGACGATCACGCCCACGGCCATCCCACCGGGATCATGCGCTGGGTCAAATCGACCAACCACAAGGACATCGGCACGATGTACCTGTGGTTCAGTTTCACGATGTTCCTGGTTGGCGGCGTGATGGCGCTGATCATCCGCTCCGAGTTGTTCCAGCCCGGCCTGCAGATCGTGCAGCCGGACTTCTTCAACTCGATGACCACCTACCACGGGCTGATCATGGTGTTCGGCGCGATCATGCCGGCTTTCGTCGGTTTTGCGAACTGGCTGATTCCGATGCAGATCGGCGCGCCGGACATGGCGTTCCCGCGGATGAACAACCTGTCGTTCTGGCTGCTTCCCCCCGCCGCCCTGTTGTTGATTGCCGCACAGTTCATGCCGGGCGGTGGTGCCGGCGTGGGCTGGACGATGTACGCGCCGCTGTCGACCCAGGCCGGCCCGGCGATGGACCTGACGATTTTCGCGGTCCACATCCTCGGCATCTCGTCGATCATGGGGTCGATCAACATCATCACAACCATTCTCAACATGCGCGCCCCCGGAATGACGCTGATGAGGATGCCGCTGTTCTGCTGGACCTGGCTGATTACCGCCTACCTGCTGGTTGCCGTGATGCCGGTGCTCGCCGGTGCGGTGACGATGACGCTGACCGATCGCCATTTCGGCACCCACTTCTTCAACGCCGCCGGCGGCGGTGACCCGGTGCTGTACCAGCACATTTTCTGGTTCTTCGGCCATCCCGAGGTCTACATCATCGCAATCCCCGCCTTCGGCGTGGTGTCGCAGGTGATTCCGGCCTTTTCCAGGAAGCCGCTGTTCGGCTATGCGTCGATGGTCTATGCCACGGCCTCGATCGCGATTCTTTCGTTCATGGTCTGGGCGCACCACATGTACACCGCCGGCATGCCGGTCGAGGCGCAGCTCTATTTCATGTATGCGACGGTGCTGATTGCCGTGCCGACCGGCGTCAAGGTGTTCAACTGGGTGGCGACGATGTGGAAGGGTTCGCTGACCTTCGAGACGCCGATGCTGTTTGCACTGGGATTCCTGTTCCTGTTCACGCTGGGCGGCTTCACCGGACTGGTGCTGTCGATCACGCCGGTGGACGTGCAGTTGCACGATACCTACTACGTGGTGGCGCACTTTCACTACGTGATGGTGGCCGGCGCGCTGTTCTCGGCCTTCGCCGGCATCTATTTCTGGCTACCCAAGTGGACCGGCCGGATGTACAACGAGACGCTGGGCAAGTGGCATTTCTGGCTGTCGCTGGTGTTCTTTAATGTCACCTTCTTCGTGCAGCACTTCCTGGGCCTGGCCGGCATGCCGCGCCGGATTCCGGACTATGCCCTGCAGTTCGCCGAGTTCAATGCGATTTCGACCATCGGCGCCTGGGGGTTCGGCCTGTCGCAGCTGCTGTTCCTCTACATCGTGATCCAGTGCATCCGCAGCGGCGAGAAGGCTCCGGACAAGCCCTGGGAAGGCGCGGACAGCCTGGAGTGGACCCATCTGCCGACGCCTGCACCCTGGCACAGCTTTGAAACTCCGCCGGTGCTGAAGTAAGTGATGGTCCCTGCGGAGACCAAGCGCAACAACCGGCGCACGGCTGCGGTGCTGTGGCTGGTTGTTGCCGGCTTTTTTTTCGGCGTCATGATCAAGTACTACCTGCTCGCAAGATGAAGAAGGAACGCGCCAACCGCCGGATGATGGTCCGGCTGTCGATTTTCGCAGTGGCGATGTTCGGCTTCGGGTTTGCCCTGGTGCCGTTCTACGAGAAGATCTGCGAGGTCACCGGCATCAACAACCTGATCAAGCCGGCTGCTGCGGTCGAGAACACCCAAGTCGACAAGTCGCGCTGGGTCACCCTCGAGTTCGATTCCAATTCGCACGGCCTGGAATGGGATTTCCGGCCGGTGCAGCGCAGCGTACGCGTGCATCCGGGCGAGATGATCCAGATCGAGTATGAAGTGAAGAACAACGGCGGCAAGGCGATCGTCGGTCAGGCCATTCCGAGTTACGGCCCCAAACATGCCGCACCGTTCGTGAAAAAGCTGGAGTGCTTCTGCTTCCGCCAGCAGCCGCTGCAGGCCGGTGAAGGCAAACGCATGCCGGTCCAGTTCGTCATTGATTCGACCCTGCCGGCCGACGTCAACACGATCACGTTGTCCTACACCTTTTTCGAGGTCAAGGGCGCATCGACGGCGCCGGCAAAAAGCGGCGGGCAGGGCTGATGGAGGGTGTCGTGAACGAAGGCCCGCGCAAGGCCAGCCTGTTTCAGGTGCTGCGCATGGTGCTGTCGGCGTTTCTCGGCATCCGCAAGCGCGCAGAGCATGAGGCGCTCGAGGTGTCGCCGCTGCAGGTTATCGTCGTCGGGGTGATGGCTGCCGCGCTTTTTGTGCTTACGGTGGTGAGTGTCGTGCAACTGGTCATCCGCTGACCGGCGCACGGAAACCGATCAAAGGGATTCAGGGGAGAAACAAACATCATGTCCACTCAAGCATCAGGCAATTACTACCTGCCGCAACCTTCGCACTGGCCGATCGTGGCCTCGGTCGCGCTGGGATTCCTCGGTTTCGGGGCATCGTTTTCGGTCAACAAGATGCCGCTGGGTTATGTGCTGCTCGGCATCGGTTTCCTGATCCTGTTCTTCATGTTTGCCGGCTGGTTCACCACCGTTGCGCACGAGTCGGAATCGGGCAAATACAACAAGCAGGTCGATGTGTCCTTCCGCTGGGGCATGGGCTGGTTCATCTTTTCCGAGGTGATGTTTTTTGCCGCGTTTTTCGGCGCGCTGTTCTACATGCGGGTGATCTCGGTGCCCGACCTCGGTTCGCTGGAGCACCAGGAGCTGCTGTGGCCGGGATTCAAGCCTGATTGGCCGGCAACCGGCCCGGGTATCAAGGAAACCTTCTCGCCGATGGGCGCCTGGGGCATCCCCGCGTTCAACACGGCATTGCTGCTGCTGTCCGGCGTCACCATCACCTGGGCGCATTGGGGGCTGCTGAAAAACAGCCGCTGGCAGCTGATCTGGGGCCTCGTGCTGACCATCGCCCTGGGCATGGTGTTCCTCGGTTTCCAGATTTACGAATACGTGCATGCCTATGGTGATCTGAACCTCAAGCTGACCATGGGCGCTTACGGCGCGACCTTTTACATGCTGACCGGTTTTCACGGCTTCCACGTGACCGTCGGCACGATCATGCTGTGGGTGATCCTGTTCCGCAGTGTCGCCGGTCATTTCAAGCCGGACAACCATTTCGGCTTCGAAGGTGTGGCCTGGTACTGGCACTTTGTCGATGTGGTCTGGCTGCTGCTGTTCGTGGTGGTGTACTGGCTGTAACGGAAAAGGCCGCGAATCACGCAAAGCGGGAAGCTAGACCAAAGCGTGGTTCGCATGGGGAGGAGGTCCCCCTGCGAGGGGGATTCGGCGCCGCGGGCAACGCGGCGTTTTTTTTCAGGACGGGCTGCAGTGAGGCATGAACGTGCTCCGGCGGCCGCGGTCGAAACGGTGTCTCCCGAGCCGGTTGACCTAGAGACGTGTGGTGATCAGGCCGGTCTGGAAGCCGATCATCAGCAGCAGGAACAGGATGACGGACAACGCGACGCGAATGGTCAGCGCTTTCGCGGTGCGCTCGGTGGTGCCGCGGTCTTTGAGCATGTAATACAGCGCCGATCCCAGACTGCCGAGAATGACGAGTATGAACAGGATGACGACGATGCGCATGGCGGTCAGAGTTTAACCCAGGTCGAGGCGAAGTTTTGATGGCGTTTTCGATCAGGCTTGCAGGTTTCGAGTTCCGGCCCCGCTTCTGGTGGACGCTGGTGGCTGCCGCCGGCGTTGTGCTGACCCTGGCGCTGGGTCAATGGCAGGTGGGGCGTGCCCAGTACAAGGAGGGATTGCAGTCGCGTTATGACCTGCTGGTGCAACAGCCGGCGGTCCGCCTTGGTCCGGGAGCGGTGGACCGCGACAGTGTGTTGCTGCGTCGTGTGGAGGTGCGTGGCACCTATGCCCCCAAGTACACGGTGTTCGTCGACAACCGGATTTACAAGCACCAGCCGGGTTTCCATGTGGCCACGCCGCTGCGGATTTCCGGTTCAGATCGTTATGTACTGGTCAACCGCGGCTGGGTTCCCGGTCCGCGCGATCGCAGCCTGCCGCAGATCGCAACGCCGGAGGGCGAACAATTACTGCAGGGCATTGCCGTCGCCTGGAGCGAGCGTTACCTCGAGCTGTCGACCAAGGTCGCCGAAGGCAATGTCTGGCAGAACCTGGTTTACGAGCGTTACCGGCAGGCGACCGGGCTTGAGCTGCAGCCTTTTGTGCTCCAGCAGACTGAAGGAACCGGCGACGGACTGGTGCGGCAGTGGAGCCGCCCTGATCTCGGCCGCAACACGCATCTCGCATACGCGTTCCAGTGGTACGCGTTGAGCCTTGCGATATTTGTTTATTACCTGGTGACCCATGTCAAACGAATCACGTCCGCAAAGCCGTAAAACCCTGTGGCTGGTGGCGGCAGTGTGCATTGCGCCCTTCGTGCTGTCTTTTGCGGCATATTATTTTTACCAGCCCGACGGGCGGGTGAATTACGGCGAGCTTGTCGAGGGCAGGCAGCTGCCGGATGCGCCCCTGAAGCTTGCTGACGGCCAGCCCTTCTCGTTTGCCCAGCTTCGCGGCAAATGGCTGTTTGTCACCATTGACGCCGCGAGCTGTGACGCGTACTGCGACAAGAAGCTGTGGCAGATCCGCCAGGTGCGGAAGACCCAGGGCAAATATCCCGAGCGTATCGAGCGCGTCTGGCTGATCACCGACGGCGGCATACCGGGCGAGCGCCAGCGCAGCGAGTACGAAGGCACCTGGTTCGTCAATGCCGCGGGTAATGCAGTGCTGGATGTGCTGCCGCATGCCGGCGTGCCCAGCGACCATGTCTATCTGGTTGATCCGCTGGGCAATGTCGTGCTGCGTTATCCGCGCAATGCCGATCCCACGGGCATCAAGAAGGACCTGCAGAGATTGCTCCGCGTATCGCGCATTGGCTGATTTCAATCGCCTGTTTTGAACGGATTCCCTGACATGTACCGAAAGCTGGCCTGGTTTGCAGTGGCATACACCTTTGTGGTGGTGGTGGTTGGCGCCTATGTGCGTTTGGCCGATGCCGGACTCGGATGCCCGGACTGGCCGGGTTGCTACGGCGAACTGACGCCGCATCATGCGCGCGACGACATCGAGAAGGCGGTCGAGGAGCAGGGGGGAACCCACGGTCCGGTGTCGATGGGCAAGGCGTGGAAGGAAATGTTCCATCGTTACATCGCGGGCGGACTCGGGCTGCTGATACTGGCGATTGCGGCGACGGCCTGGCTGCGGCGCCGCGAACTGGGCCAGTCGCCGGCGCTGGCCACCGGAATTCTCGGGCTGGTGATATTCCAGGCGGCCCTCGGCATGTGGACGGTCACTTTGCTGCTGAAACCGGTGATTGTCACCCTGCATCTGCTGGGGGGCATGGCATTGCTGGCGCTGCTGGCATGGCTGGCATTGCGCCAGCAGGCACCGCGGCCACTGCCGGCAGCAGTGACCAAGCTGCGATCCCTGGGCCTGCTCGCGCTGCTGGTGGTCATTGCCCAGATCGCACTCGGCGGCTGGGTGTCGACGAACTATGCCGCGCTGGCCTGCACCGACTTTCCGACCTGTCACGGCGAATGGCTGCCGCAGATGGATTTCCGCCACGGTTTCCAGCTGGTACGGGAACTGGGCAAGACCGCCGCCGGCACCCACCTGAGTTATGACGCGATCACCGCGATCCACTGGACCCATCGCGTGGGCGCGCTGGTCACGCTGCTCGTGGTTGGCGGTTTGGCGCTGCGCCTGTTGCGTAATCCCGCATCTGCGCGGCTGGGAGGGCTGCTGCTGGCCGTGCTGCTGGCGCAGGTCGTTATAGGCATTGCCAATGTGCTTGGCGGCTTGCCGCTGCTGCTGGCGGCCGCGCACAACGCCGGGGCCGCGATTTTATTGCTGACCATGGTGGTGATAAACTTCGCCCTCAGCCAGAAGCCGGCCACCTGATGTCCTCCTCCGCCGTCCGCACACCGCAATCCTCCCGCATCCAGCAGTTCTACGCGCTGACCAAGCCGCGCGTGGTGTCGCTGATCGTGTTCACGGCGGTGATCGGCATGTTCCTGGCCACCCCGGGCATGGTGCCGCCGGTGATACTGATGGCGGCGACGCTGGGCATTGCGCTGGTGGCCGGTGCCGCCGCGGCGGTGAACTGCCTGGTCGAACAGAAAATCGATGCGCTGATGACCCGGACGCAGTTCCGGCCGCTGCCGCGCGGCCAGATCACTCCGCTGGAGACACTGGTGTTCTCCGGCATCGTCGGCGGCATCGGTCTTGCGCTGCTGTATCACTGGGTGAATGCACTGACGATGTGGCTGACCCTGGCGACCTTTGTCGGTTACGCGATCATCTACACGGTGATACTCAAGCCGATGACCCCGCAGAACATCGTGATCGGAGGCGCCTCCGGCGCGATGCCGCCGGTGCTGGGCTGGGCTGCCGTCACCGGTGAGGTGTCGCCGCAGGCCCTGACGCTGTTCCTGATCATTTTCGCATGGACGCCGCCGCACTTCTGGGCGCTGGCGCTCTACCGCAAGGACGAATACGCCAAGGCCGGCGTGCCGATGCTGCCGGTGACCCACGGCGAC
>JALHND010000128.1 GCA_022843705.1 Burkholderiales bacterium | reverse complement strand
TCATCGACCGCATCGCGCAGTTTCGGCTGCAGGTCGAGGTAGTGGCGGAACAGCAGCGCGACACGGCCGGACAGGCTGTGGAAATAGAAGGTGTTGCGCGGATTGTTGCGGCTGAACCAGTCGCCGGCGCCGTCCCAGAATTGCTGCGCGAAAGGCGACAGCTCGCGCCGCAGCAGGTCGCGGTACAGTTCCGGGAAATGCGGGTGCCGGCCTTCGCCGAAAAGCATGAAAAAATCGGTGTGCGACAGGCGGCGGATGCCCGCCAGTTTCAGTTCCAGCAGCGCGGTCTGCCGCGGATTGGCGTCGACGGCATGGATGCGCCGCGGTCCGGCGAGGGCGTAGTCCAGCACGTTGCAGCCGGCACTGGTGATCACCAGCATCGTGTCCTCGCCGGTGATGCCCAGCGCCTGCCGGTCCACGGCCGGATCCTCCCAGCAGGTGTTGTAGATCAGCGAGCGGGCATACAGCGCATCGAACACTTTCCGGTTCATGTGCTCGCTCATGCGTTTTGTCAGTGAGCTGTGCAAAGTCATTGATTGTTTTCCGGATTTGACCCGCACAGCCTAAGCGCCGATTGTTGCCGCGATGTGACCCGCGGATTGCGGAATGGCGTCAGGACGCGTTTAAAATGAGCGGATGACGATCCCGCTGCTGACCGAACTGCCTTACCGCGAGGACAGCGCCGCGCTGTTCGAGGCGGTCGCGGACCGGCCGTGGGCGGTGTTTCTGGACAGCGGCCTGCACCACCCGGGGCAGGCGCGTTACGACATCATCGCTGCCGATCCCCACGTGCGGCTGGTCACCCGCGGCGCGCTGACCGAAATCCATGCCGAGGCGAGCGAGCTGTCGCGCGCCGATCCCTTCGAGCTGCTGCGCGGGCGGCTCGGTTTCGAGCCGGGCTGTGCCGGCGACCTGCCCTTCGCCGGCGGCGCGATCGGTTATTTCGGCTACGACCTCGCGCGGCGCATCGAGCGCCTGCCGGTGCGTGCGCGGGCCAGCGAACGCATCCCGGACATGGCGGTCGGCATCTACGACTGGGCCGTCGTGGTTGACCATTCCGAACGCCGCGCCTGGCTCGCCGGGCAGGGACGTGATCCGGACACCGACCGCAAATGGGATGCGCTGCTGCGGCTGTTCAGCGCGACGCCCGCCGAGCGCCAGCGCACACCGTTCCGGGTGACTTCGCCGGTGACCTCGAATTTCACGCCCAGGGGTTACGGCCATGCCTTCGACCGTGTACTGGGCTACATCCGCGCCGGCGACTGTTACCAGGTCAACCTGGCCCAGCGTTTCATTGCCCAGGCCAGCGGCGATCCCTGGCTCGCCTACCAGCGGCTGCGGCTGATCAACCCGGCGCCGTACTCGGCCTATTTCAGCACGCCCTATGCGCAGATCCTGTCGGCCTCGCCGGAGCGTTTCCTGCGCGTGCAGGACGGCGCGGTGGAGACCAAGCCGATCAAGGGCACGCGGCCGCGCGCGGGGCATGCCCGGCTCGATGCCGAACGCATCGCCGAATTGCTGGCGAGCGAAAAGGACCGCGCCGAGAACCTGATGATCGTCGACCTGCTGCGCAACGACCTGTCGAAGAACTGCGCCACCGGCACGGTCAAGGTGCCGAAGCTGTTCGAGGTCGAGAGTTTCGCCACCGTGCACCACCTGGTGAGCACGGTGACCGGGAAACTGAAACCGGGCCGCGATGCGATCGACCTGCTGCGCGGCGCTTTCCCCGGCGGCTCGATCACCGGTGCACCCAAGCTGCGCGCGATGCAGATCATCGAGGAACTGGAGCCCCACCGCCGCGGCGTCTATTGCGGTGCCATCGGTTACATCGGACACGACGGCGGCATGGATACCAATATCGCGATCCGCACGCTGGTGCATTCGCAGGGCACGGTGCGGCTGTGGGCCGGCGGCGGCATCGTCGCCGACTCGCAGTGCGAGGCCGAGTACCAGGAGACCTTCGACAAGGCCGCCGCCCTGCTGAGCCTGCTGCAGCAGAGCGCGGAGAGCGCCAGCGGCGGCGCCTGAACCGTCATCTTCCCGTAACGGATGCACCGTATTGTCCGCGCTTCCCTTTCAGGAGAGCGCAGATGAGCCACAGCTACAGCGACGGGCGCAGCCTCAATGGTTCGCCGAATGCCACGTTTGAACAGGTCCTCGAGGCGCGTTTGTCGCGCCGCGGGCTGCTGAAGGGCGCCGCAGCGCTGGCGGCGGTTTCCGCGCTGCCGCTGTCGCTTGGCGCCTGCGCCACCACCGGCCTGCGGCGCGAAGGCCGGCTCGGTTTCAGCGGCATCACGGTTTCAACGGCTGATGCGGTTCGTGTCCCCGCAGGGTATTCGGCGAAGGTGCTGTATGCCTGGGGCGATCCCGTCGGCCACCCCTCCGGCTCGCCGGCCTTCCGCCATGACGCCGGCAACAGTGCCGGCGAGCAGGCGCTGCAGGCGGGCATGCACCATGACGGCATCCACTATTTTCCGCTGCCGTACGGCTCGGAGAATTCCGTCAACGGCCTGCTGGTGATGAACCACGAATATACCGATGACGGCCTGCTGCACAGCGACGGATTCGCCAGCTGGAGCGCGGAGAAGGTGCGCAAGGCGCAGAACGCCCACGGCTGTTCGGTGATCGAGGTTCGTGCCGCGGCCGGCGGGCAGTGGGAAGTCGTTCGGCCCTCGCCTTACGCGCGGCGCATCACCGCGGCGACGCCGATGCGTGTCGCCGGTCCGGCTGCGGGCAGCGCCGGCATGAAGACCGCCGCCGATCCCGCGGGCACCGAAGTGCTGGGCACTTTCAACAACTGCGCCCACGGCTACACGCCCTGGGGCACCTACCTGACCTGCGAGGAGAACTGGGACAGCTATTTCGCCAACAGCGGCACGCTGACCGCGGACCAGCGGCGCAACGGCATCAACGCCAAGGGCCGCGGCTACCGCTGGGAGGAATTTGATGAGCGTTTCGACGCCGGCAAACATCCCAACGAACCCAACCGCCATGGCTGGGTGGTCGAATTCGATCCCTATGACCCGCAGTCGAAACCGGTCAAACGCACGACGCTCGGCCGTTTCAGCCACGAGGGCGCCTGGCCGGCCACCGCGAAAGACGGCCGGCTGGTGATCTACATGGGGGATGACCGGGCCTTCGAGTACATCTACAAGTTCGTGTCGCGCGACGCGTACAGCCGCAGTGACCGCAAGGCCAATGCCAACCTTCTCGATCACGGCACACTGTATGTCGCGAAATTCAATGACGACGGCAGCGGCGGGTGGATTCCCCTCGTGCATGGACAGGGCGCGCTGACCGTGGCCAACGGTTTTACCGACCAGGCCGATGTGCTGATCCGCACGCGTGCCGCGGCCGATGCCGCCGGCGCGACGAAAATGGACCGTCCGGAATGGATCGCGGTGCATCCGGCGACAAACGAGGTGTACTGCACGCTGACCAACAACAGCGGGCGCGGCGGCAAGGACCGGCCGGGCACCGACCGCGCCAATCCGCGGGCCAACAATGTGTTCGGCCAGATCATCCGCTGGCGCGAGTCCGGCAACGACCCTGCCGGGATGAAATTCGAATGGGACCTGTTTGCGATCGCCGGTGATCCGCAGCATCCGGATCCGGCGCGCCACGGCAACATCAAGGGTGATGCCTACGGCAGTCCCGACGGCCTGTGGTTCGACGACGGCGGGCTGCTGTGGATACAGACCGATGTGTCGGCGAGCACGCAGAACCGCAATCATTACGAACGGCTGGGCAACAACCAGATGCTGGCCGCCGACATCCGCAGCGGCGAGACCCGGCGTTTCCTGACCGGGCCAAGCGGCAGCGAGGTGACAGGCGTGGTCACCACTCCCGACGGGCGCACGATGTTCGTCAACATCCAGCATCCGGGCGAAGCGCCGAAAGGCCGCAACGATCCGAAAAATCCGAAAGCCCACAGCAGCTGGCCCGACGGCGCCGCCGGCGGCCGTCCGCGCTCGGCGACCCTGGTCATCCGCAGGAACGACGGCGGCATCATCGGCACCTGAGCATCCGCGGTTTTTATGCCATCATCGCGCTTCACCCCTACCGTGGAGCGCGATGATGGCCGTTGTGGAACTGACCCAGCAGAACTTTGAAAGCACGATCACCGGCAACAAAATGGTGATCGTGGATTTCCGGGCGCCGTGGTGGGGGCGCGCGCCGCGACCCGTTAGCCGCAGGCCCGTTTGCGGGAGCGGCGCGCCAGGGGCCGCAAGCCGATCACTGGACAGGAGCTGAGACCATGCCTGTCCTGGAACTGACGCAGCAGAATTTCGAGAGCACGATCACCGGCAACAAAATGGTGATCGTGGATTTCTGGGCGCCGTGGTGCGGCCCCTGCAAAAGTTTTGCGCCGGTGTTTGAGGCCACAGCTGAAAAACATCCCGATGTGGTGTTCGCCAAGGTCAATTCCGATGACGAGCAGGCGCTGTCTGGTCATTTCGGTATTCGCTCGATTCCGACCATCATGTTGTTCCGTGAGGAAATCATTGTCTTCATGCAGGCGGGCGCCTTGCCGGCTTCGGGACTGGAGAGTGTGCTGACGCAGGCAAAGGCCCTGGACATGGAGCAGGTGCGCCGCGACATCGCCGCGCAGCAGGCGCAACAGCAATAAAAATATCAATATAATCAAGTACTTATAATATACCGACCGGTGACCCGCCGGACAGGAGGAGCGGTGATGAGCACACGCGGTTTCTGGATCGATCATTTTCCCGGCAATTTCCTGTGGTCCAACGCGGCGCTCGCCTGCAAGGGCATGGCGCCCTACGGTGTGGTGGCGATGGACGAGATCGATCGCATCGCGGAAAAGCTCAAGCTGCGCCAGGGCGAACCTGAGGCCTGGCAGCAGGAATGGTGTGCGATGGCGGCACAACTGGAAAAAACCGCGGATGCCGAGGCCGCGCGCGGCCGTGAACGCACTGCAGGCAACTATTATCTTCGCGCCGGCAACTATTACTACACCGGCGAACGTTTCATTCCGCCGGGCGAGGCCAAGGTCGCGGTGGGACGCAAGGCCTACCGCTGTTATCGCGAGGGCCTGACGCGGCGCCATCCCGAAATCGAATTCGTCGAAGTGCCGTACGAGGACCAGAAGCGGAAGGCAACGACGCTGCCCGCGCTGTTCATGAAGGCGCCGGGTGTGTCGCTGCGCGCGCCGACGGTGGTGATATTCAACGGCATGGACAACTGCAAGGAGATGAGCGTGATCTTTGCCGGGCTCGAGTTCGCGAAGCGCGGCATGCACACGCTGGCGATCGACGGTCCGGGGCAGGGCGAGACGCTGCGTTTCCGCGGCATCCACAGCCGTTACGACTACGAAGTGCCGGGCAGGGCCGCCTACGACTATGTCGCGCAGCGCGCCGACGTCGATCCGGCACGGGTGGTGATCATGGGCTACAGCTTCGGCGGTTATTACTCGGCGCGCATCGCCGCCTTCGAGAAACGTTATGCCGCCGGCGTGGCGATGACCGCGCTGCACTGGGATCTGGCGGGCTGGCAGCAGAAGATCAAGGAAAAGGCGCAGGCCGAGGGCAGCAAGATCGCGCAGTCGAATTTCCAGTTCCAGTGGGTGGTCGGCGCGGCCGACACCGACAGCAGCATCGAGATTGCGAAACGCTTCACGCTGAAGGACGTCGCCCACCAGATCACGATGCCCTTCCTGGTGACCCATGGCGCGAACGACCGCGTGGTGCCGGCGGAGAATGCGCAGAAACTCTACGACGCGCTGGGCTCGGCGAAAAAAACCCTGCGGGTGTTCACCGCCGAAGACGGCGGTGCCGAACACGCGCATGTCGACAACCGCCAGGTGGGTGTCGATTTTGTCGCCGACTGGATTGCGGAGCATCTGCCGGGCTGAAGCGCCTTGCATCCGGCTGTGCACCACGATGTGGCAGGGCAAGGCGCGGCGGACTCCGGAATGACCGCCCTGACAAGGCCTGCACTGACGCGTTAAACTTCCGCTTCGCGCTGTTGTCCGACAGCGAGTCATCCCGGTTTTCAAGCCCCCATGAAACGCATTGCCTATCTTGCGGCAGCCGTCGCATTGCTGCTTGGCGCAGGTCTGCTGTGGCGCCACTATTCCCAACCCCGGCCGGCGCCGGCCGCAAAACCCGCCGCGGCCCCGGCCCGCGCCCTGCCGGTCAAGGTGGCCACGGTGCGCACCGAAACACTGACCGATGCCGTCACCGCGGTGGGCACGCTGCTCGCCAACGAGTCGGTGATGATCCGTCCGGAGATCGACGGCCGCATCGAGGCCGTGCATTTCCAGGAAGGGCAACTGGTGCGCAAGGGCGACAGGCTGGTGTCGCTGGATGCAGCCGAGGTCAATGCCCAGCTGACCTCGGCGATCGCGGCGGCCAATCTCAACCGCAGCCGGCTGAAACGTTCCGAGGAGTTGTTCGAGAAAAAATTCATCAGCGCGCAGGCGCTGGACGAGGCACGCGAAAATCTCAACCAGACCAATGCGCGCGAAGCCGAAGTCCGCGCACGGCTGGCCAAGACCGAGATCCGCGCGCCTTTCGAGGGCGTCACCGGCCTGCGCCAGGTCAGCCCCGGAGCCTATGTCAAGGCGGGCCAGGATATTGCTCGGCTGGAAGGCATCGGCACGCTGAAGCTGGATTTCCGCGTGCCGGAAGCCTATCTGCGCCAGATCCGCAGCGGTCAGTCGGTGACGGTCACGGTGGATGCCTATGCCGGCGAAAGTTTCAGCGGCACGATTTACGCCATCGAGCCCTCGGTCGACGAAGCCACACGCACCGTACTGCTGCGCGCGCGCCTGCCCAATCCCGGCGTGCGTCTGAAGCCGGGCATGTTTGCCCGCGTCAGCCTGGTGCTTGCGCAGCGTGAAAACGCACTGGTGGTGCCCGAGCAGGCGATCGTGCCGCGCGGCGACGGGCGTTATGTGTTCCGCGTGGTCGAGGGCAGGGCGGTGCTGACGAAAGTCGAAACCGGACTGCGCCGCCCCGGCGAAGTGGAGATCATCAGCGGCCTCGAGGCCGGACAGACCATTGTCGCCGACGGGCAGCTGAGGCTGCAGGATGGCGCCGCGGTAAGCCTGCCTGCGCCTAAACCCAAACCGCAGCCGGTGCAGTAACGATGGTCCTCCCGGAACTGTCCGTCCGGCGTCCCGTGCTGGCCACGGTGATGAGCCTGCTGATCATGCTGATCGGCATCATCTCCTTCGACCGGCTGACGGTGCGCGAATATCCGAAGATCGACTCCCCGGTGGTCTCGGTGCGCACGATCTACACCGGCGCCAGCCCGCAGGTCATCGAGTCCCAGGTCACGCAGCCGCTGGAGGACAGCATCTCCGGCATCGAGGGCGTGAAGACGATGAAGTCGGTGAGCCGGGAGGAGGTCAGCCAGATCACCGTCGAATTCACCAACGACCGTGATCCCGATCTTGCCGCCAACGACGTGCGCGACCGCGTGTCGCGCGCCCGCGGCCGGCTGCCGGACGAGGTCGACGAGCCGATCATTTCCAAGGTCGAGGCGGATGCGCAGGCGATCATGTGGCTGCGGCTGTTTTCGGAGGCACACGGCCCGCTGGAGATTTCCGATTACGCCGACCGTTTTGTCGCCGACCGCCTGAAGACGCTGCCCGGCGTGGCCTCGGTGATCATCGGCGGCGAGCGGCGTTACGCGATGCGCATCTGGCTCGACCGCGAACGCCTTGCGGCCTATGCGCTGACGCCGCAGGACGTCGAGGATGCGCTGCGCCGCCAGAACATCGAGGTGCCCTCGGGGCGGATCGAGAGCAGCCAGCGCGAATTCACGGTGCTGTCGGAATCCGATCTGCGCACGCCGGCCCAGTTCAACCAGCTGATCATCCGCGAGGTCAAGGGCTACCCGGTGCGGCTGTCCGACATCGGGCGCGCCGAACTCGGTGCCGCCGACGACCGCAATATCCTGCGCGTCAACGGCAACCCCGCGGTCGGGCTCGGCATCGTCAAGCAGTCGACCGCGAACACGCTGGCGGTGGCGCAGGCGGTGAAGGCGGAGGTGCCGAAGGTCGCGGCGGCGCTGCCGAAGGGCATGCAGATCGCGGTCGCCTTCGACACCTCGATTTTCATCGAGAAGTCGATCACCTCGGTCTACAAGGTGATGGCAGAGGCGCTGGTGCTGGTGGTGCTGGTGATCTTCCTGTTCCTGCGTTCGGTGCGGGCGACGCTGATTCCCTTCGTCACCATCCCGGTGTCGCTGGTCGGGGCCTTTTTCCTGATCTGGATCATGGGTTTTTCGATCAACGTGCTGACGCTGCTGGGCATCGTGCTGGCGGTGGGGCTGGTCGTCGACGATGCCATCGTCGTGCTCGAGAACATCCACCGCCACATCGAAAACGGCATGCGTCCCTTCGATGCGGCGCTGAAGGGCGGGCGCGAGATCGCCTTCGCCGTGGTGGCGATGACGGTGACACTGGCGGCGGTGTTTGCGCCGCTGGCCTTTGCCACCGGCAACACCGGCCGCCTGTTCCTCGAGTTCGCGCTGACCGTGGCTTCCGCGGTGGTGGTGTCCGGATTCGTCGCGCTGACGCTGACGCCGATGATGTGTTCGAAGCTGCTGCGCCATGAAACTTCGCATGGCCGCGTCTACAACGCGCTGGAGCG
>JALHND010000127.1 GCA_022843705.1 Burkholderiales bacterium | reverse complement strand
CCCGACATGCTGCTGCTCGACGAGCCGACCAACCACCTCGATGCCGAAAGCGTGGACTGGCTGGAACAGTTCCTGCACCGTTTCCCCGGCACCGTGGTTGCGGTGACCCATGACCGCTACTTCCTCGACAACGCCGCCGAGTGGATACTCGAACTCGACCGCGGCCACGGCATTCCGTGGAAAGGCAACTACAGCTCCTGGCTGGAGCAGAAGGAAGAACGGCTGAAGCAGGAAGAAGCGACCGAGTCGGCGCGGCAGAAGGCGCTGAAAAAGGAGCTCGACTGGGTGCGCCAGAATCCCAAGGGCCGCCAGGCGAAATCCAAGGCGCGGATTGCGCGTTTTGAAGAGCTGTCCTCTTTCGACTACCAGAAGCGCGCCGAGACGCAGGAGATCTTCATCCCGGTCGCCGACCGCCTCGGCGACAGCGTGATCGAGTTCAAGGACGTGTCCAAGGGTTACGGCGACCGCCTGCTGATCGACAAGCTGTCCTTCGCGGTGCCGCCGGGCGCCATCGTCGGCATCATCGGCCCCAACGGCGCCGGCAAGTCGACCGTATTCCGGATGATTGCCGGCAAGGAAAAACCGGATTCCGGCGAGATCGTCATCGGCTCGACGGTGAAACTGGCGATGGTTGACCAGTCGCGCGAATCATTGCCCGATGACAAGACGGCGTGGGAGGCAATTTCCGGCGGGCTCGACATCATCAACGTCGGTAAATTCGAAATGCCGTCGCGCGCCTACCTCGGCCGTTTCAATTTCAAGGGCCAGGACCAGCAGAAAAAAGTCGGCACCCTGTCCGGCGGTGAACGCGGCCGGCTGCATCTGGCGCATACGCTGCTGACGGGCGCCAACGTGCTGCTGCTCGACGAACCGTCGAACGACATCGACGTTGAAACTTTACGTGCACTGGAAGATGCCCTGCTCGAATTCGCCGGCTGCGTGCTGGTGATTTCGCACGATCGCTGGTTCCTCGATCGCATCGCCACCCACATCCTCGCCTTCGAAGGCGAATCGCAGGTGGTGTTCTTCAGCGGCAACTACCAGGAGTACGAGGCCGACAAACGCAAGCGGCTGGGTGAGGAGGGCGCGAAGCCCAAGCGGCTCCGCTTCAAGCCGCTGAAAGGGTGAAAACGTAAACCTTTGTTTTTATTAACAAAATTTAAATAGCCGAATCCTGCGGGATTCGGCTATTTCATTTCTGCCGTGTTGCTCAGGCAATCAGCTGTTTCACGGTCTGCTCAACGAAGCGCAGGGTCACTGCCTGCATTTCCTCGGGTTTGAGGTTGCTGATCGGATGCGGCAGCTCGATATAGGGATGTCCCTCCATGCCCTTGCCCTTGAACTGGAACACGGCGGCGTTGCGAAAGGCCTGTGTAATGACGACTGTCGCCGGGATGCCGCGTTTTTCGAATTCGATGGTGTCGTGCACACTGCACAACGTGCAGGACCCTCATCCGCCGACGGCGGCAATCGCCACCTGCACCTCCTTTGCCATGTCGTCGATCAGTGCATCGGTCGCCGGCTTGGAGTAGTGCTCCTTGCTGCGGATCACCACACGCGCCACGCCGTAACGTTCGCGTAGCGCGGCACCCAGGGTTTCGAGGATCAGCGTGCCCTGTTCCTTGGTGTTGTCGAGCAGGCCGACAACCTTGCCGGCGAGATCCATCGGGCGCGGCGCGAGCGCGATCCTGCTCTTGCCGCCGCCGGCGGTGGGGTCGATGAATCCGAGTGCGTCGTTCATTCCGTTTCTCCTGGTCGGTTTCGGGTAAGGGTTCAGGTTTCGTAAGTGCCGTGCACGGCGCGGCTGCCGCCGCTCCAGCCGTGGCAGACGGCGGTGCAGGGGCCCCAGCCGCCGGCGACGATCAGCTGCAGGTCCTTCGGGTCCTTGATCGCCGGGATGAAAAAATCATCATCGTCCGGATCGACCTTTATAGGGAAGCCCAGCGCGCGTTCGCGCCGCCAGTTGCCGCCGTGTTTCAGGTCGCGCACGCGGCGGCCTGCCAGTTCGCACAGTCTTGCATGCACCTCGGCGCGGCTCATGCCGGCCTGTGCACAGATGGTCGCGTGCTGCGGGCCCATCGCCACCACCATGTCCGATTGCGCATGCATGTTCCAGGAACCCATGGCCACCATGGAGTCGGCGATACCGTTGAGCAGCCGCTGCGGTTCCTGGCTGACGTCGTCGAAACACAGCCGCGGGCTTTCGACCATCGCGCAGGTGATCACGTTGTCGGTGGCGGCGTATCCCTTGGAGCAGGCCAGCGTCTCCCAGGGACTGCGTTCGGTGTTTTCCGTGATGCAGGCGGTGTAGCGCATGGGCGTCGCGAAAATGGTGGCCGAGGCGATGCCGGCAATGCCGCCGCCGAGGTTGAGCATCATCAGGCGGATGGCGCGGCCGATGGTGGCATTGGCGCGGAAACTCGGCCCGAAGCAGCCGTTGCCGCCGTGCAAGCCGATTTTTTGTGCGTATGGCCCGTTGACGATCATCAGCGGCGCGACGCCGTGCATCGTGCCCTGCACGCCGTTCATGTTGAATTCCTCGCGCAGCATCAGCGTGATGCCGCCGAGCACCACCGGCAGGTATTCCGGTTTGCAGCCGGCCATGACCGCATGGATGGCGACAGTGCGCACGGTGGTGGGTTCCATCGCGGGCGGGATGTTTCCGATCATCTCTTCCGGATCGCGGCGGGTGCCGGCGAGCATCTGCTGCACGCGGGCTTCGGTGGGGGTGACCACCGGCAGCCCGTCGGACCATTGCTTGTCCAGGAAGAATTCGAATTCGTCGACTACTGCATTCATGTGGGGCCTGTGTGGGTTCCGGGGGGGCAGCGTGTCCGGCGGGGGTCAGACGTCGTAGCGGCCGTGCACGGCACGGCTGCCGCCGCCCCAGCCGTGGCAGACCGCAGTCAGCGGTCCCCAGCCCCCGGCCACCACGAGGTGCAGGTCGCGTTCGTCCTTGATGACCGGTACGAAGCAGTCGTCGTCGTCGGGATTGACGTTGATTTTCAGCGCCCGTTCACGGCGCCAGTTGCCGCCGTTTTTCAGGTCGCGCACGCGGCGGCCGGCGAGGGCGCGCAGCCTCGCATGGACGTCGGCCCGGTTCATGCCGGCCCTGGCGCAGATAGTCGCCTGCTCCGGACTCATGGCCACGACCATGTCGGAGCGCACATGCATGTTCCATGAACTCATTGCGGCCATGGAATCGGCAATGCCGGTCAGCAGCCTTTCCGGTTCCTGGCTGACGTCGTCGTAGCACAGTCGCGGGCTTTCAACCATCGCGCAGGTGATGACATTGTCTTCCGGTCCGTAGCCGCGGGATTGCGCGATGGTTTCCCAGGGACTGCGTTCGGTGTTTTCAGCCAGGCAGGCGGTGTAGCGCAGCGGTGTCGAAAATACCGTGGCGGAGCCGACGCCGGGAATGCCGCCGCCGAGATTGGTCAGCATCAGGCGTATCGCGCGGCCGATGGTGGCATTGGCGCGAAACCCCGGACCGAAACAGCCGTTACCGCCGTGTAGGCCGATTTTTTGTGCATAAGGCCCGTTGACGATCATCAGCGGCGCGACGCCGTGCATCGTGCCCTGCACGCCGTTCAGGTTGAACTCCTCGCGCAGCATCAGCGTGATGCCGCCGATCACCACCGGCAGGTATTCCGGCCGGCAGCCGGCCATCACCGCATGGATGGCGACGGTGCGCACGGTGGCGGGCTCCATCGCCGGCGGAATGTTGCCCACCGGCTCGTCAGGACCACGACGGGAGCCGGAGAGCATCCACTGCAGGCGGGCCTCGGTGGGGGTGACCACCGGCAGCCCGTCCGACCACTGTTTTTCGAGGAAGAACTCGAACTCGTCGATGATGGCGTTCATTGCTTGAAGCGGCCGGGATCAGTTGGCCTTGATGCCGGCGTCACGGATGACCTTGGCGTATTTGGCCTGTTCCGACTTGATGAATGCGGCGAATTCATCGGAGGTCGTCGAAACCGGCTGGGTGCCGAGCTTGACGAACATCGCGGCGATTTTCGGATTGGCAATCGCGCGGACCATCTCCGTGTTCAGGCGGTCGACGATATCCTTCGGTGTGCCGGCCGGCACGAGAATGCCGTACCACTGGGTCACTTCATAACCCGGCAGCAGTTCGGCCATTGCGGGCAGATCGGGAATCGAGCGCTTCTTGCCCGTGGTGGCCAGGGCGCGCAGCTTCTTGTTGTTGACATGGGGAATCACCGACGGTCCGCTGCCGAACATCATCGTGCTTTCACCGGTCAGCAGCGCAATGGCTGCCGGGCCGTTGCCCTTGTAGGGCACGTGCAGGATCTTCACATTGGCCATCAGGTTGATCAGTTCGCCTGCGAGGTGCGGCCCGCCGAGGTTGCCGCTGGAAGCGTAGGTCAGCGCATTGGGCTTCGTCTTGGCGAGGGCCAGCAGGTCTTTCGGGGTGCGCGCCGGCAGCGAGGGGTGCACCGTCAGCACGTAATCGGACAGCGCCATCAGGCTGATGGGCGTGAAACTGTTTGCAGCGTCGTAGGGCAGCTTGATGCCCGAACCCGGCAGTATGGCGAGCGGCGCCACGTTGCCGAGCACCAGCGTGTAACCGTCGGGGGCGGATTTGGCGGCGAGTTCGGTGCCGATCTGGCCACTGGCGCCGCCGCGGCTGTCGACGATGACCTGCTGGCCCATCTGGTCGCCGAGGGCCTGGGCGATGATGCGGGCCGTGGCGTCGGTGCCGCCACCCGGCGGGTAGGGCGAAATCAGGCGCACGGTTTTTGCAGGATAGGGCTGGGCGATGGCGGTGGCGGCGATGAAACAGAGTGCTGCGGTGCCGGTCAGCAGTCGGATGATGGACATGTGGGTCTCCTCGTCAGGTGTCGGGCAGTATCGGATGCCGCCGGTCTTGTGTTTTGCCGGTGTCTCGGGCCGCCGATGACGCGATTCTAAATACGGGGAAACCTGCCTACATAAGAACTTATTTTCCGTACGCCGAACTTTTGGTTATGGAGCCCTTCGTGTATCCCGAAGATTCCTGCGCAGCGCACTGCGGACCAGCGATGGCGGCCATTTCTTCGAGAACATTTCGATGAAGTCGAACATGTAGCCCGTGAGGTACTTGCCGGATCGCAGCACGATGTGGGTCATCGACGGCGCGATCAGGTGGTCGACCGGGACCGAACGGATCCCGCGATCCTGCGCGGGATCGTAGGCCATACTCTGCAGTATGGCCACGCCCAGGCCGGAGGCCACGTAGGCCTTGATGACATCGGCATCGGTGGCGCTGAGGACCACGTTCGGTGTCAGCCGCTGTTTTTCGAAAGCCTGTGACACGGTCCAGCCTGAACTGAAGTTGGCGTCGTAGACAATCAGCGGGTACTTGGCGATGGCCTGAAGCGTGAGGCGGCGCGACCCCAGAAGCGGATGTCCCGGCGGCGCGATCAGGCAGCGGCGTATCTGGTAGGCGGGCAGCATGACCAGCATCGGGTCCGTGTTGGCGGGGCCGGTGGTGATGCCGATATCGGCGTGCCCGCCGCCGACATGGCTTGCGATTTCCGCGGGCGGGCCCTGCAGCAGGCTGAGACGGACTTTCGGGTACTTGCGCGAAAACGCGCTGATCACTGGAATCAGCGGATAACGGGCATGCAGGTGTGTGGTTGCCACGCGCAGGCTGCCGCTGTCGGCGGCCGAATAACTGTTCGCGATCTTGTGCAGCTCCTGCGAGTCGATCAACAGGCGCTGCGCGGCAAGTACCAGTTCGCGGCCGGGCTCGGTCAGACCAACGATGCGGTTGCCCTGGCGGACAAGGATGTCCACGCCGAGTTCGCGTTCGAGCTGGCGGATCTGCTTGCTGATGCCGGGCTGGGAAGTGAATAGCGCCTGTGAAGCAGCCGTCACGTTGAAGCCGTGGTCGACCACGGCGCAGAGGTAGCGGAGTTGCTGGAGCTTCATGCCGGAACCATAACCAGAAGTTCTGGGCAAATCAAATAAAAGTCTTTTACAGCATGACAGCCGGATTTTTATGATTCGTGCGGGACGGGTGTTCCGTCCGGGAAACGACATGGAGATGAAGCGATGAGTGCTGTTGTCAGCGAAGAACTGCGCGTGGTCCCTTTGAATGTACCGATCGGCGCGGAGATCCAGGGGGTCGATCTGTCGCGGGATATTGATCGCGGCGTGATGCGGCAGATCGAAGCGGCCTATGACCGGCATTCCGTGCTGGTATTCCGTGACCAACGGCTGACGCCGGAGCAGCAGATCCGGTTTTCCGGTTTCTTCGGCCCCTTGGAAATTCACGTCCTGAAAGCGTATCTGCTTCAAGGTCATCCTGAAATTCTCGTGGTTTCGAACATCCGCGACGATGAGGGGCGTTTCATCGGTTTGCCCGATGCCGGCCAGACCTGGCATACCGACACGTCCTACCGCCAGAAGCCGAGCCGCGGGTCGGTGTTGTACGCACTGGAAATTCCCCACGCGCCTGATGGCCGGCCGCTCGGGGACACGCTGTTTGCCGGCACCGCGCCGGCCTATGACGATCTGTCACCGGAAATGAAGGCGATGCTGGCGGGCAAAAAGGCTGTGCACAGCTACGGCCGGCGCAAGCGCGTTCCCGGAAGCCAGCGGGCAAAACTGACCCGGGAGCAGCTCGACCAGACGCCGGATGTCGCCCATCCGGTGGTGCGCACCCATCCCAACACCGGCCGCAAGGCGCTTTACGTGTTTTCGGGCGAATGCACCGGCATCGAGGGCATGCCGGAGGCGCGCGCGCTTGAACTGATCGCGGAACTGACCGAGCACTGCATCCGGCCGGAGTACATCTACCGCCATGTCTGGCGCAGGGGCGATGTGGTGATGTGGGACAATGCCGCGACGCTGCATCTGGCGACGCCGGATTATGAATTGCCGCAGCGCAGGCTGCTGCACAGGACAACCATAGAGGGTGGCGTTCCGCGCTGACCTTGTCCGTGCCGGTTCCACTTCCCGCCGACGGAGAACACACATGCAGGATGTCACCAGAACACTGGCCCGCCTTGTCGTGCAGTCGCGCTACGATGATCTGCCGGTGGCGGTAAGGCACGAGGCTTCGAGGGCGCTGCTGAACTGGTTCGGCTGCGCGGTCGCCGGCTCGCGCCATGAAACCGTTGATCGTGCGCTGGCCGCCATTCTGCCCTTTGCCGGTGCCGGTCAGGCCGGCATTCCGGGGCGAGGCGAGCGTCTGGACATCCTCAACGCCGCGCTGGTCAACGGCATCAGTTCACATGTGCTGGATTTCGACGATACGCAGGCGGAGGCGATTCATCCGAGTTCGCCGGTGCTTCCCGCGCTGCTCGCGCTGGCGGAATGGCGCGGACTCAGCGGTGCGGAACTGGCGCATGCCTTCGTGCTCGGGGTCGAGGTGGAATGCCGGATCGGACGTTCCGTATTCCCGCAGCACTATGACGCCGGCTGGCACATCACCGGCACTGCGGGTGTCTTCGGCGCCGCGGCGGCGGCAGGCAAGCTGCTGGGGCTCGACGAGCGGCAGATGGCCTGGGCACTGGGCATGGCGGCGACCCAGTCTGCCGGCCTGCGGGAAATGTTCGGTTCGATGTGCAAATGCCTGCATCCCGGCCGGGCGGCGCAGAACGGGCTGCACTCGGCTTTGCTGGCGGCACAGGGTTTTACCAGTTCCGAACAGGGGATCGAGGCGAAGCGCGGCTTTGGTCATGTGCTGTCTTCCCGTTTCAACCCGGATGTGATCACGGAAGGGTGGGGCGTGCATTATGAACTGCTGTCCAACATGTACAAACCCTTTGCCTGCGGCCTGGTGGTGCATGGCGTGATTGATGGATGCATTCAGCTTCGAGAGGAATACGGGCTGCAGCCGGCGCAGATCGATCGTGTGGATCTCCAGGTCGCGCCGCTGGTCATGGAGCTCACCGGTAAAACGGATCCGCAGACCGGACTGGAAGGCAAGTTCAGCGTGTTTCATGCCGCAGCCGTGGCGATTGTTGACGGCGTTGCCGGCGAGGCCCAATTCAGCGATGCCCGCGTCAGGGACACGGAAGTTGCCGGTTTGCGGAAAAAAGTGCACGTGGTAGCAGACGGAACCCTGCTGTGGACCCAGGCGCACGTAGCCGTTCGGCTTCGGGACGGGCGTGTACTGGAGCGTCATGTGCCGCACCCGCTCGGATCGCTGGAACGCCCGATGAGCGATGCCGATCTGGAGGCGAAGTTCCTCGCCCTCGCTGGCGACATGCTCGGCGGGCGGAAGTGCGGGGATTTGCGGTCACTGTGCTGGAAGCTGACGGATCTGCCGGATGCCGGCGTTCTCGTTCGCGCGGCTGCCGTGATCTAGGGTTTTCACCAATATCCCGCTGCCTGTATTTGCGGCTCCGGTTTCCGCGTATCGCCTCAAGTATCCCGCCCACCTGCCGTAAACCCGGGTGACGACAACCGGGAGCCGCGCGCCAGATCGCGCGCGGGCGCGTATTGGACAGACCAAACCACCTGCTGGCCGGACTGGGCGAACTGCGGCTCGACGAGGCACTGCGGCTGCTGCGCCATGCCGGGTGCGGTGGCCTGCATCACGGGATCACGGACATTCCCGGCCTGCAGGCCGTGATCGACGGCCTTTGCGAACTGTCCTCACGCGACGGCCTGACCGGCATTGCCAACCAGCGTCATTTCCGCATGGTGCTGCAACGCGAACTT
>JALHND010000126.1 GCA_022843705.1 Burkholderiales bacterium | reverse complement strand
CGCCTGAACTGCGGCAGAATGTGACGATTCAACGGAGGAGGACAACATGCATAAAAAAATGATCACCATCACCCTCGCCGCCTGCTGCGCGGCGGGCAGCGCAACGGCCGCGGGTTTCCCGGAACGCCCGGTGCGCATGGTCGCGGCATCCGCCGCCGGCGGCGGCACCGACATCATCGCGCGGCTGCTCGCGCACAAGCTGACCGACATCTGGGGCCAGCAGGCGATCGTCGACAACCGTCCGGGCGGCGGCGGCGTGATCGCCACCGACATCACCACCAAGGCGGTGCCCGACGGTTACACGCTGCTGCTGCAGAGCGTGGGCATTTCCTATGCGCCGGCGCTGTACAAAAAACTGCCCTTCGACGTGCAGCGCGACATCAGCGCGGTGACCATTGTCGGCTCGCAGCCCTTCGTCGTCGCCGTGCATCCCTCGCTGCCGGCGAAGTCGGTGGCCGAACTGGTGCAGCTGGCGAAATCGAAACCGGGCGACATCCGCTTCGCCTCGGGCGGCGTCAGCGGCGCATCACACCTCGGTTCCGAACTGTTCCGCGTCACCGCGGGAGTCAACATGGTGCACGTGCCGTACAAGGGCACCGGCCCCGGCACCACGGCGCTGCTCACCGGTGAAGTGCAGATGGCCATCGCCGGCGTCGGCACCATCCTGCCGCATGCCAAATCCGGCAAGCTGCGCGCGCTGGCAGTCACCGGCGCCAAACGCAGCCCCGCCGCGCCGGAACTGCCGACGGTCGCCGAGAACGGCCTGCCGGGTTATGCCTTCGATGTCTGGTACGGTGTCTTCGCCCCGTCGAAAACGCCGCGCGCAACGCTGCAGAAAATCAACACCGATGCCAACACCGCGCTGCGCGATGCCGAAACCGCGAAACGTTTTGCCGGCGCCGGCATCGACCTGATCGGCGGCGGCCTCGATGAATCGAACAAGTACCTGCGCGCGGAAATGAGCAAGTGGGCGAAGGTCATCCGCGAAGCCGGCATCACCGCGGATTGACGCCGGACAGGCGGCGCCGGCACGCCGGCCTGCCTGTCAAAACAGCGGGATGTTGTGGTACAAACTGGGGGCGGGTTCAGGGATCCGCCCTTGTTTATTGAAAAAAATCAATAAAAACAAGCACTTATGATCATCCGCCGGGTGTCCGGCGTTTTTAACGCGGCAGCACAGCCGATTTACTGGAGAACGCAGCAATCATGAAATTCCGCAGAGTCGTCACCGACACCAACAAGGAAGGCAAGGCCTACGTCAAATCGGACAGCATCATCGAGCCGATCCCGATGCGCCCCGGCTTCCACAACATCCCCATGTGGGCGACCAAAAAACTGCCGGCGGAGATGACCACTGAAGACCCCAACACCTGGGAACTCGGCACCAGCCTCGCCGGCGGCAGCGTGTTCCGGCTGGCCAAGTACGATCCGGGCGTCGCCAAGCGCTGGCATGTCACTGACTCGGTCGACTACGCGATCTGCCTCGCCGGCGAACTGTGGATGCAGCTCGACGGCGGCGAGGAAGTTCATCTGACCCCGGGCACCGTGATCATCCAGCGCCAGACCATGCACAACTGGGAAAACCGCGGCAAGGAACCCTGCATCATGGCCTATGTGCTGCTCGCCACCGAAGGCGCGAAGACCACGGGCTGGGATCACTGAACGCAGGGGCCATTCATACCCTCCTCCAAACCGTCATTCCGGACGCGCAAAGCGCGCTCCGGAATCCAGGAGCCACTTGCAACAACACTGGATTCCGGCTTGCCCCCCAAGGGGACTTCCTTCGGGGCGCGCCGGAATGACGCGTGTGGCAGGAATGCAGTTTCGGGAAAACCCTTGCCGCGATAACCCATGGCCTACATCGACGAATCCCTCTCCGCCGGCGAAGAAATCGCGGCGCTGTTCGAACTGCACTGGGTCACGCGCATCCCGATGGTGCTGTGGCTGCTCCTGGTCATCACCTTTCCGTTCGCGATTTATGAATACCTGCGCCTGCGCCACACCGAGCAGGGCGTCACCAACAAGCGTGTCGTGTTCAAGACCGGCATCATCAGCCGCAAGTCCGAGGAAATGAAACTCGGCTCGATCGAGACCGTCGAAATCGACCAGGGCATCCTCGGCCGCATACTCGGCTACGGCAACGTCAAGGTCACCGGGCGCGGCACCAGCGACGTGCTGTTCAGGTGCGTCGCCGACCCGATGGCGGTCAAACGCGCGATCGAAAGCGTCAGCCACCCCGCAAGCTGATCCGAAAAAAGGAAAAACACCATGAACGACGATCTCGGAAAACTGGTCCTGCGCCTGACGCTGGGCATATTCATGCTGCTGCACGGCATCGCCAAGATGCGTTACGGCGTCAGCGGCATCGAGAACATGCTGGAAAACCACGGCCTGCCCTGGTTTTTCGCCTACGGCGTGTTTGTCGGCGAGGTGTTCGCGCCGCTGCTGGTGATCCTCGGCTTCTACGCGCGCATCGGCGGCGTGATCATGGCCTTCAACATGGTGGTGGCGATCGCGCTGGCCCACAGCTCGCAGCTCTTCGACCTCGGCAAGACCGGCGGCTGGGCGCTGGAGCTGCAGGGCTTCTTCCTGTTCACGGCGCTGGTTGTCGCGATGATCGGACCGGGCAAGTTCGCGATCAACCGCAAGTAGCCGCATAAGGGGTGGCTGCATGAGGGCACGCTGCTCGGTCTTCATCGCGACCAGCCTCGACGGCTTCATCGCGCGCGAAGACGGCCGCATCGACTGGCTGGAGCACTACAACGGCCTGCTGCCGGCCGGCGAGGACTGCGGCTATGGCACGTTCATGGCCGCGGTCGACGTGCTGGTGATGGGCCGCCACACCTTCGAGCAGGTGCTCTCCTTCGACGCCTGGCCTTACGGCGACAAGCCGGTGATCGTGCTGGGCAGTCAGCCGCCGGCGATACCGCCGGCGCTGGCGGCCACCGTCAGTGCCAGCCGCGAAACGCCGCGCGAGTTGGTCGAGCGGCTGTCGGCAGCGGGAATGCGCCGGCTCTACATCGATGGCGGGCTGACGATCCAGGGCTTCCTGCGCGACGGCCTGATCGACGAAATGACGATCACCGTGATTCCGCTGCTGCTGGGTGCCGGCAGGCCCCTCTTCGGCAAACTCACCGGTGAAATCCGCCTCGAACTGCTGTCATCGCGCAGCTACGACTGCGGATTCGTGCAGAACCATTACCGCGTATCAAGGACGGCAACTGCCTAGTTTTTCATCGGCTTGATGCCGGCAGCCTTGATCACCCCGCTCCACTTGGCGATCTCCGCACGCACGCGGTCACCCAGCTCGCCGGGCGTCGATGGCGCGACCTCGGCACCGAGCGCGATGAAGCGTTCACGGATCTCGCGCCGGGTCAGCATCGCCACCGCCTCCGAATTGAGCTTGTTGATCGCCGCGCCCGGCGTCTGCGCCGGCGCGAACAGCGCGAACCAGCCCACCGCCTCGTAGCCCGGAATACCCGCCTCGGCCATCGTCGGCACCTGCGGCGCAACGACGGCGCGCCGCGCGCTGGTCACCGCCAGCGCATGCACGCGGCCGTCACGAATCGGCTGGTGGGCGGTGCTCAGGCTGCCGAACATGATCGACACCTGGCCGCCGAGCAGTTCGTAGATCGCCGGCATGCCGCCCTTGTACGGCACGTGTGTCAGGAACAGCCCGGCGCGCTGCGCGAACAGCACCGCGGCAAGGTGGGCACCGGTGCCGATGCCGGAGGAGGCATAGTCGAGCTCGTGCGGGCGCCGCTTCGCGAAAGCCACCAGCTCGCGCACCGAGCGCACCGGCAGCGAGGGATGAACGATCAGCACATTGGGCACCGTGGCCACCATCGCCACCGGCGCAAAATCGTGCAGCGTGTCGTACGGAATGCGCGTCCACAGCGAAGGATTGGTGACATGCGCGGTGTAGGCCATCAGCAGCGTGTAGCCGTCGGGGGCGGCACGCGCGACGATCTCGGAACCGATCATGCCGCCGGCGCCGGGCCGGTTGTCGACGATGACCTGCTGATTCCAGGCCTCGGCATACCCCTGCGCCAGCAGCCGCGCATAGACATCGGTGGCGCCGCCGGCGCTGACCGGCACGATCACGCGAATGGTGCGGCTCGGATAATTCTGCGCAAACCCCGCGGACATTCCGGCGCCGCCGGCAACCGCGGCACAGCCCAGCAAAACAAGCACGCGCAGTGCAGTGTTCATGACGGTCATTGTAATCGCCGGCCGGACGAATCGCGTACAATCGGCGCTGATTCCCCCGCCCCATTCCCGGACACATGATGGACAAGAAACTGTTTGACGACGAGCTGCAGGCCGCGATGCAGCAGCTCTACGACGAAACCGCCGAGGCGATGCGCCTGGCCACGGTCAGCCCCGACCTCGACGACCTCTCGGCGGTGTTCGCCGCCGCCTTCCTCAAACTCGGCATGGCCACCGGCCTCGTCGAGCAGCGCCACCCCGGCTTCGCGAAGGAAGTCGAGGAAAAGCGCCAGCGCGTGATTGCAGCCCTGATGAAAGAGCAGCAGGCGCAGCAGGAACAGCAGCAACAGAAAAAACACTGAGACCACGATGCAGACACCGATCTACCTCGACAATTCCGCGACCACCCCGGTCGACCCCGCAGTGCTCGATGCGATGTTGCCCTTCCTGCGCGGGGAATTCGGCAACCCGGCGAGCGGCACCCATGCCTGGGGCCGCAACGCCAGCCGCGCCGTCGAACAGGCGCGCGCCGAAGTCGCGAAACTGGTCGGCGCCGAGCCGCGCGACATCGTCTGGACCTCCGGCGCCACCGAATCCAACAACCTCGCGATCAAGGGCGCGGCGCTGGCGGCGCAGAAACGCGGCAAACACCTGGTCACCGTGCAGACCGAACACAAGGCCGTGCTCGACACCATGGCCTGGCTGGAGAAACAGGGTTTCGAAGTGACCTACCTCGCGCCGCAAAAAAACGGCCTGCTCGACAGTGAAACCTTCCGCGCCGCGCTGCGGCCCGACACCGTGCTGGCCTCGGTGATGCTGGTCAACAACGAAATCGGCGTGATCCAGGATGTCGCCGCACTCGGCGCGATCTGCCGCGCCAACGGCACGCTGTTCCATGTCGATGCCGCCCAGGCCACCGGCAAGGTCGCGATCGACCTCGCGCAATGGCCGGTGGACATGCTGTCGCTGACCGCGCACAAGACCTACGGCCCCAAGGGCATCGGCGCGCTTTATGTGCGGCGCTCGCCGCAGGTCCGGCTCGACTGCCAGATGCACGGCGGCGGCCACGAGCGCGGACTGCGTTCGGGCACCCTCGCCGCCCACCAGATCGTCGGCATGGGCACGGCCTTCCGCATCGCCGGAGAACTGATGGCCACCGAGGTGCCGCAGCTCCGCGCGCTGCGCGACCGCTTCTGGGCGAAGCTGAAGGACCTGCCCGGCGTGATCCTCAACGGCGATCTTGAACAACGCATCGCCAACAACCTCAACATCAGCCTCAACATCCCCAACTGCGATTCGCTGGTCACGACACTGAGCGACATCGCAGTGTCCTCGACCTCCGCCTGTTCCACCGGCGGCGTCTCGCATGTGCTGCAGGCCCTGGGCTCGGACGCCGGCGTCGCCGGCAACTCCATCCGCATCACCGTCGGCCGCTTCAACACCGCCGGGGAGATCGACTGGGCAGCGGACTACCTGCGCAAAAAAATCGAGGATTGCCGGGCGGGACGCTTGCAAGCCGCCTGAACGCCGTCCTAGCGCTGTTGCGGCGTCCGCGCCGCCTCCTGCAGATGCAGGAAGCTGTGGTCGCAGAACCCCGGCTCGGCATGGGCCTGCAGTTCCTCGAACACCGCATCCGGGTCGCGCAGCACGCGCGAATCGAAATGCCGCGCGTTCATCGCGCCGTAGTTGATGCACATGTCGCTGCGTGCATCACGCTCTAGGCAGGCATAGATGGTCGTCACCACGTAGAGCCCTGCGCTGCGCTCGATGAAATGCAGGTATTTTTTGCCGCGGATCAGCTGCGCGTCGCGCGCGCCGGCGCGCCGGGTGTCAATCGAACGCAGGCGCCCGTGCTGGCGCTGATAGTGGGTCAGCGAATGGGAATTGCCCTCGACCAGCAGCCTCTGGCCGGTGCCGGGGTCGATTTCATACTGGCGGTAAAAGGCGCAGTGGACGTAGGGGCTGGTGGCGAGGTTCTCGAACTGCGCGACTTCGGCCTGCTGGGCCGCCGCCGGCAGGGCCGCGGCCAGCATCAGCCCGAGGCCGATGCGGCGGAGAATGGCGGTTGCCGGTGCGGAGTCCATGTCCGGGCCAGTGTGCGCCCGTGCACCGGCACTGTCCACCGCCCGCGCGGCGCGCACCGCCGCGGGGCAGGCGGAAACCCTACTTCACCTTGGCGAGGCCGACTTCGGTCAGCACGGCCTGGTATTCGGCGTATTCCGCGTCGAGGCGCTTTTTCGCGGCCTGCGCGTTGACGTAGCCGTTGACCCAGAAGTTCTCCTCCATTTCCTTTTTCCAGTCCTCGGTGGCGGCCATCGCGGTCAGCACCTTGTCCCAGTAGGCGACCTGCTGCGGCGTCATGCCCTTGGGTCCCATCAGGCCGCGCCAGCTGGAGGAATCCGCCGGGATGCCCTGCTCGCGCCAGGTCGGGATCGACGCAAAGTCGCCCCACATCCGTTTCGGCGAGGAAATGGCCAGCGTGCGCAGCTTGCCGCTGCGCAGGTGCGCCACCATGTTGCCGAGGCCGGTGTTGACCACGTCGACGTGGCCGCCGAGCACCGCGGTGGTGGTCGCCGAACCGCCGGGGAACACCGCCGTCTTCAGCCGCCTGATGTCGACGCCGCCGGCGCGCAGGCAGGTGATCAGCGTGGTGTGGTTGGCGCCGCCGAGGCTGGTGGAAATGCCGAAGCTGACGGCGTCAGGCGCCTTTTTCAGGATGTCGACGAGGTCCTTGCCGGTCTTGATGTGGGACTCGGTGCGCACATTGACGCCGAGGTACTCCTCGAACAGCATCGCCAGCGGCGAGAAGGCGGTGTGGTTGTACGGAATCAGGCCGAGGATGTGGTTGCTGATCGAACCGGTGGTGGCGACGATCATGTAATGGCCGTCACCCGGATGCTGATTGAGGTAGTTGAGACCAATGGTGCCGCTGCCGCCCGGCTTGTTGACGACATTGACCGGCACATCGACCAGCTTGTGCTGGGTCAGGATTTTCGCCACGACGCGGGCCGTGCGGTCGGTGGTGCCGCCGGGTCCGGAAGGCGCAATGATCTCGATGCCGCGCTCCGGTTTCCACTGCGCCAATGCCTCGCCACCCGCCACCGCCATCAGCGCGCTGGCCATCACCGCCACAACATTGCAAACCGCCGGAATCCGTATCATGAACATCTCCTTCCCAGGGTGGGTTTGAAATATAGTATGCCGGAAGCAAAACACATTCCAGCTATACTCGTTGCACAAGCTGCAGCAGACGACCTGACAGCACCGCAGGCGATTACGCCACGACAGCCACGATACGGACCTCCAGCATGGGCATGACCGCCGCCGAAAAAATTCTCGCCCGGACCAGCGGCAAATCCGCTGTCAAGGCGGGAGACATCGTTTACCCGAAACCCGATTTCGTGATGATCCACGACGGCGTGGTGCGCGGCGCGAAGGAGGAACTCGATGCGCTGGGCATCGACCGCGTCTTCGATCCCGAACGCGTGCTGATGGTCACCGACCACGACGTCGTCTACGTCAATGACCGCGCCGCTGCGCGCGGCGCCTTCAACCGCGAAGCGGCGAAGGCCTGGGGCATCAAACACTTCTTCGATGCCGGCCGCGGCGGCCACGGCCACATCTTCCCCACCGAACGCGGCTGGGTGCTGCCGGGCACGCTTTATTTCGACAACGACCGCCACTGCACCAACGCCGGCGGCATCGGCGCGCTGGCGATCCGCATGGGCACGGAAATCAACCGCGTGCTCGCCACCGGCACCAACTGGACGCTGGTGCCGCAGTCGGTGAAGCTGACGATCAAGGGAAAAATGCAGCCCGGCGTGTTCGCCCGCGACCTGGGCTTTGTGATCGGCAAACACCTCGCGCCGGACGGTGCCTTCGGCGTCGACATCGATTACCGCGTGCTGGAATTCGCCGGAGAACTCGAGCAGTTCAGCCTCGCGGCGCGCATTTCGCTGTGCAGCACGCCGACCGAGATGCGCGCCATCGGCGTGTTTTTCCCGCCATCGGCGGAAATACTCGAATACGCGAAACAGCGCGCGCAGCGGCCGTTCACACCGGTCTACCCGGACGCCGACGCGCGTTACGACGCCGAAGTCGAACTCGACGTCAGCACCCTGAAACCCCAGGTTGCCCTGCCCGGCGGACCGCACAAGGCCGCCGACCTCGCCAGCGTCGCCGGCACGCCGGTCAGCCATACCTACATCGGCTCCTGCGGTTCCGGCATGTACGAAGACCTCGAAATCGCGGCCTCGATCCTGAAAGGCAAAAAACTCGCCTACGGCGTGCGCCTGATCGTGGTGCCCGGCTCCGAGGATTCGACGCGGCGGATGACCCGCGAAGGCCTGCTCGATATTTTCCACGACGCCGGCGCGATGGTGATTCCGGCCGGCTGCGGGCCCTGCGCCAGCGGCCGCACCGGCCTGATCGACTCCGGCGAAAACTCGATTTCCACCGCGGTCGCCAACGGCGCCGGGCGTTTCGGTGCGAAGGATGCGCAGCTTTTCCTCGGCAGCCCCGCGACGGTCGCCGCCTCGGCAGTGACCGGGCGCATCACCGACCCGCGGGAATTCCT
>JALHND010000125.1 GCA_022843705.1 Burkholderiales bacterium | reverse complement strand
GACGGCATGGCGGAACGCAACTGGGGGCGCGTCATCAACGTATCCTCGGTCAACGGCCAGAAAGGCGCCTTCGGCCAGACCAACTACTCCGCCGCCAAAGCCGGCATGCATGGCTTCACCAAGGCCGCCGCGCTGGAGTACGCGCGCAAGGGCGTCACCGTGAACACCATCTCGCCGGGCTACATCGGCACCAAGATGGTGATGGCCATTCCCAAGGATGTGCTCGACAGCAAGATCATTCCGCAGATCCCCATCGGCCGCCTCGGCAAACCCGAGGAAGTCGCCGGCCTCGTTGCCTACCTCTGCTCCGAGGAAGCCGCCTTCGTCACCGGCGCCAACATCGCCATCAACGGCGGCCAGCACATGCAGTAAGTGCGGCTACGCAGCCCCCTTTAAAAAGCCCGCGACGATCCGCGGGCTTTTTTGTGTGCCGGGCTCAGCCGGTCCTGCCGGGTTTACCGGTCTTGTCAGCCTTGGCGGCGGCATCCGCCGCGGCCTTGAGCGCCGACTCTGCAGACTCGGCGAATTGCTGCGCAGTCCTGGCCATGGTTTCAGCCAGCGAGTTGGCCATGGTCAGCGTCTGCTTCATCGCCGCGAATGCCGGCTCCGATCCGGGCGGCGCGGTTTTCGCGATCCCGTCGACCAGGTCCCGGGTCTGTGTTCCCATCGCCTTGAGCCGTGTTTCCACAACGCTGCCGATCTCCTTCTGCGTCCTGCCCACCACTTCATGGACGCTGCGCGAGTAATCAGTCAGGCGCGCAATCATCTCCTGCGCGTTCTGCTGCTGCAGCGCAGCCCATTGCTGCGGGTCGCGGACCTCCGACAGTTCGCGCGCCGCCTTCATGCCGTCGCTGAGCATGCCGCTCACCGCATCGAACTGCAGCTTGAGCAGTCGCTCGCCCTGCTCGATCGAGAGTCGCGTCAGGTTCATCGCGGCTTCTGCCGCCTTCCGGTTCATTTCGCCGAGTGCATCGGGTGCCTTGGACATGGTTGCCTCCTGGATTGTGGGTCGATCCCGCGTTTTCACTATCCCCCGGGCCCGCACCGGCCCGTTTGATCACGGTCAATATCACAGCATCTTTTTCGCAACATTGCACAAATTAGTAAGTATCTGTTTTTATTGTATATTTTTAAAATCTTCGATTGCGCTGCAGCATTTTGCTGTGCGATAATTTGGACCTGACTTCCTTTCAGGATTCTCCGATGAGCGCACAGGCAAGAACCATCAAGAAGTATCCGAACCGGCGACTCTACGACACCGAAACCAGCAGCTACATCACGCTGGCCGATGTCAAAAAACTGGTGCTCGAAAACATCGAGTTCAAGGTGGAGGACGCCAAGACCAAGGACGACCTGACCCGCAGCATCCTGCTGCAGATCATCCTGGAAGAGGAGTCGGCGGGAGAACCGATGTTCTCCAGCGACTCGCTGTCGCAGATCATCCGTTTCTACGGCAACGCGATGCAGGGCATGATGGGCAGCTATCTTGAAAAGAACATCCAGACCTTCATGCAGATCCAGCAGAAGCTGCAGGACCAGTCGCGCCAGGTATACGGCCAGAACCCGATGCTCAATTCCGAAACCTGGAATGAATTCGTCAAGATGCAGGGCCCGGCAATGCAGGGCCTGATGAGCCGCTATCTCGAGCAGAGCGCGCGCACCTTCCTCGACATGCAGACCCAGCTCTCGGCGCAGACCCGCAATCTCTGGGGCAATTTTCCCTTCCCGGGTTTTCCCGGCGCGCCGGGCGGCGAAGCGAAGAAAGACGGCGACGACGAACCGAAGTCGTAACACTGCTCCGCCCGTTTCCGTTTCCCTGACCCGCACCCGCCTCCCGCCGTGCCCACTCCCCCGCGCAAGGTCGGTTTCGTTTCGCTTGGCTGCCCCAAGGCCACGGTCGACTCCGAGCACATCCTGACGCAGCTGCGCACCGAGGGTTACCTCGTCGCGCCCTCGTACCAGGATGCCGACCTGGTTGTCGTCAACACCTGCGGCTTCATCGATGCCGCGGTCGAGGAGTCGCTGGATGCCATCGGCGAGGCACTGGCCGAAAACGGCCGCGTGATCGTCACCGGCTGCCTCGGCGCCAAGGGTGACATCGTGCGCGAACACCATCCGAAGGTGCTCGCGGTCACCGGCCCGCATGCCACCGAAGCGGTGATGGAGGCGGTGCACATCCACCTGCCCAAGCCGCACGATCCCTACACCGACCTGGTGCCGCCGCAGGGCATCCGCCTGACGCCGCGGCACTGCCTATCTGAAAATTTCCGAGGGCTGCAACCACCGCTGCAGCTTCTGCATCATTCCCTCGATGCGCGGCGACCTCGTCAGCCGGCCGATCGGTGACGTGATGACCGAGGCGCAGAACCTGGTCAGGGCCGGCGTCAAGGAACTGCTGGTGATCTCGCAGGACACCAGCGCCTACGGCGTCGACATCAAGTACCGCACCGGCTTCTGGAACGGCCGTCCGATCAGGACCCGCATGACCGAACTCGCGCAGGCACTGGCCGGCCTCGGCGTGTGGGTACGGCTGCACTACGTCTACCCCTATCCGCACGTCGACGAAGTCATTCCGCTGATGGCCGAGGGCGGCCTGCTGCCCTACCTCGACGTGCCTTTCCAGCACGCCAGCCCGCGCATCCTCAAGTTGATGAAACGCCCGGCCAACGCCGAAGGCACGCTGAAACGCATCCAGGCCTGGCGCGCGACCTGCCCCGAACTGACCCTCCGCAGCACTTTCGTTGTCGGCTTCCCCGGCGAGACCGAACGCGAATTCGAGGACCTGCTGGCCTTTCTCGAAGAGGCGCAGCTGGACCGCGTCGGCTGCTTCGCCTACTCGCCGGTCGAAGGCGCCTCCGCCAATGCCCTGCCCGATCCGGTGCCGGAAGAAGTCAAGGAAGAGCGCCGCGCACGTTTCATGGCGGTGCAGGAGAAGATCAGCGCCGCGCGGCTGAAACGGAAAGTCGGCCGGACGATGACGGTGCTGGTCGATGAAGCCGGCAAAAACGGCGCAATTGCCCGCTCCTCCGCCGATGCCCCCGAAATCGACGGCCGCGTGATCATCCGCCAGGGCGCGAAGCTCAAGCCCGGTGAACTCGTCGAAGTCAAAATCACCAAGTCCGACGCCCACGACCTGTGGGCAGCGCCCACCGGGCTGCGCAGCGTAAAGTAAACCATGCTGCAGACGCTGCGGCGCTGGGCGAAGCTGCTGAAAGGCGACATCATCGCGCTGTGGTTTGCCTGTCGCCATCCGCAGACTCCCTGGTACGCGAAGCTGTTTGTGGTGCTGGTGGTGGCTTACGCTTTCAGCCCGATCGATCTCATTCCGGATTTCATACCCATCCTGGGTTTTGTCGATGATGCCATCCTGCTGCCGATCGGCATCTGGATCGCACTGAAGCTGGTGCCGGCGCCGGTGATGGCGGAATCCCGCGCGCAGGGGCAGGCCTGGCTGGACGCGCGCAGGCCGAAACCGCAGAATTACATCGCCGCCGCGGTATTCGTGCTGCTCTGGATCGCACTGGCCTGGCTGCTGTGGCGCTGGCTCACGGACTGACACACATCCCGAGATGAAAGAAACCGGCAAAAAGAAAAAACTGCTGCAGCGGCTGCGCAGACCCGGCGGCGCCATCGCCTACCGCGAGCTGTCGATCGTCACCCTGATCGCCGCGCTGATCATCGGCGCCGCCTTCCTGATCACCTACCGCTTCGTGCGGCCGGCACCGCCGGGCAGCTTCGTCATTTCCACCGGCAACGAAGCCGGGGCGTACCACATGTACGGCGAGCGTTACCGCGAGCTGCTGGCAAAGGAGAGGATCCGCGTCGAAGTAAGGCCGTCGGCGGGCTCCATCGAAAACCTGCAGCGCCTCGCCGATCCTGAATCCGGCGTGGAAGTCGCGCTGGTGCAGGGTGGCGTCGCCACGCCGGAACAGGCGCAGGGCCTGGTGTCGCTGGCGGCGCTGTATTACGAGCCGCTGTGGATTTTCTACCGGGACGACAACCCGCTGACGCTGCTCGGCCAGCTGGCGGGCAAACGCATTGCCGTGGGCCCCGAAGGCAGCGGCACCCGCGTGCTGGTCACCCACGTGCTCGAGGCCGGAAACGCACTCAAACGCGGCACGCCGCTGTCGCCGCTGACCGGCAGGGATGCGGCGGATGCCCTGATCGCCGGCCGCCTTGACGCCGCGCTGTTCGTCGCCGCGCCCGATGCGCCGGTGGTGCAGCATCTGTTGAAAACCCCGGGCATCCGCCTGATGAGCCTGTCGCACTCGGAAGCACTGGCGCGAAAATTCCATTACCTGTCGGCGGTCATCCTGCCGCGCGGCATGATCGACCTCGGGGCAGACATTCCCCCGTCGAACGTGCGCATGGTCGCCTCGACCACCCACCTCGTCGCGCGCGAGGATTTCCACCCGGCCCTGGTCTCGGTGCTGCTGCAGGCCGCGACAAAAATCCACGGCGGCCCCGGCGTGTTCCGCCGCGGCGGCGAGTTTCCGGCCGTCCGCGACGGCGATTTCCCGGTCAGCGAGGACGCGCAGCGCTACTTCAAGTCCGGACCGCCATTCCTGCAGCGTTACATGCCCTTCTGGGTCGCCAACCTGATCGAACGCCTTCTGGTGCTGCTGCTGCCGCTGATCGCGGTGCTGATCCCGGTGCTGCGCCTGATGCCCGTGGTCTACGACTGGAAGGTCAAGCGCAAGGTGTTCCGCTGGTACCGCGAACTGAAAACCGTCGAACTGGAAGTGCGCCGCAATCCGGATGCCGCCGACACCGCGGAACTGCTGGAACGGCTGGAGGAAATCGAGGACGGCGTCGACCGCACCGAGGTGCCGCTGACCTACTGGGACTATGTCTACGCGCTGCGCGGGCACATCGAGATGGTGCGCGCGAAACTGCTGCGCGATCCGGCAAAACCGGCAGTGCTGCCTCCGCCGCCGCAATAACCCAAATTCGTCATTCCGGCGAAAGCCGGAATCCAGTGCCTTGCCGGCACAATGTGTTATCCAGGGTGACCAAGCTAGGCCGTAACCGGTACTGGTTCCCGCGCAAAAAACGCCTCCACATCGGCGACATCCCGTGTCCGCGTCATCGGCGGCAGGCTGCGCCAGATGCGTTTGCCGTAGGATTTTGAAATCAGCCGCGGATCACAGATCATCAGCACGCCGCGGTCGGTTTCGTCGCGGATCAGCCGTCCGGCGCCCTGCTTCAGCGAAATCACCGCCCTTGGCAGCTGGTGCTCCATGAAGGCATTGCGGCCCTCGGCGTTGATTTTCTCGATGCGGGCGGCCAGCACCGGATCATCCGGCGGCGCGAAGGGCAGCTTGTCGATCATCACCAGCGACAGCGCCTCGCCGCGCACGTCCACCCCTTCCCAGAAGGACTGGCTGCCGATCAGCACTGCATTGCCGAGATCACGAAAACGTTGCAGCAGCTCGCTGCGCGAACCCTCGCCCTGCACCAGCAGCGGATAGTTCCAGCCGCGGCTGCTGAAGGCCTCGGCCAGCAGCGCCTGCGCCTCGCGCATCGCGCGCAGGCTGGTGAACAGCAGAAAGGCGCGGCCGCGGCTCGCTCCGACCGCAGGCAGCACGGCCTCGACCACCGCCGCAGTGTAATCCGGCGTATTCGGCTCCGGCAGCCCCTGCGGCACATACAGCAGGCCCTGCTGCGCGAAATCGAAGGGACTGGGCCAGCTCGCGGTCTGCGCAGCCTCGATGCCGAGTTCGCCAACGTAATGCGAAAAATCACCGTTGACCGACAGCGTCGCCGAAGTGAACACCCAGGCCCGCGCCTGCGCTTCGACCTGCTTCCTGAAAATCTCCGCGATCGACAGCGGCGTCGCATTGAACTGCACCGACTGGTGGAACACCTCCACCCAGCGCACCAGCGAGGCGTCCTTGTCCTCGCGCCAGCCGGCCAGCTGGGCGCGCAGTTCGTCGGCGCGTTCGAAACATTTCTGCAGCCCCTCGCTGCGCGCGGCCTGGCCGTGCAGCGTCTCCGCCAGTTCGGTCAGCCGTTCGGTGGCCGTCGCCAGCGCCTCGGTGACTTCCCCGCGCTTGCGCAACAGCGCCGCCGGCATCCGCGCGCCGCCGTCCTCGAAGGCCAGCCGCAGGTCGCGCGCCGCCTTCTCCAGCACATTGGCCGCCGCCGGCAGCGCCGCAAAATCCTTCGCGGCCGTCGCCGCCTCGATGCGCGCATCACGCGCAAGGTCGAGCAGCTGGGTCGTCGACACCGACTGCCCGAAAAACAGGCTAGCCGTTTCCGGCAACTGGTGCGCCTCGTCGAAAATCACCGTATTGCAGGCCGGCAGCAGCTCGGCAACGCTTTCCTCGCGCAGCATCACGTCGGCGAAAAACAGGTGGTGGTTGACCACCACGACGTCGGATTCCAGCGCCTGCTTGCGCGCCTTCATCACGAAACACTGGTCGTAATGCTCGCACTGCGAGCCGAGGCAGTTGTCCCGGGTCGAAGTCACCAACGGCCACACGCCGGCATTCTCCGGCACCTCGGCGCAGTCGGCGCGGTCGCCGGTATTCGAGATGCGCGCGAAACTCTCGATACGCGCGAGAAACATCACGTCATCGCGTGTCGGCAGCCGGCCGTCGTTCTTCGCGCGCTCGAGATGATGGTGGCAGACGTAGTTCGCCCGCCCCTTCAACAGCGCCACCGTCACCGGCACGCGCAGCGCATCACGCACCACCGGAATGTCGCGCCCGAAGAGCTGGTCCTGCAGCGTCTTGGTGCCGGTGGAAATGATCACCTTGCCGCCGGACAGCAGGGCAGGAACCAGATAGGCGAAGGTCTTGCCCGTGCCGGTTCCTGCTTCTGCAACTATAACTTCTTGATTATTAATGACTTTTTTTATCGCCTCGGCCATCTCCAGTTGCCCTGTGCGGGCACGGAAACCGGGCACGACCTGCGCAAGCGCGCCGGTGGCGGAGAAGACGGAAGCGAGATCGGACACGGGCGGAGTTTAGCAGGACGGAATCATGGCAATTAAACTTGCGGCTAAGATTCCAACTGTAACAACTGATTGGGCCGATGATTTACAAAGTCAACCCAATTGGGCAAGTAAAAATATCAACCAATACTCGTTATGTGCCACTAAGTGATAAGTATGGCATCGACCACTGAAGCGAAGACCATCTGGCCGCCAGGCGAGGCATTCTACATTCACAGCATGCTCTTCAATACCCGATCTGCAATCGCTTCGATTGAGCGCGTCAGCAGTATATTTGACGCCATTTCGATGGGAAAAACAGGCCAAAAAGGTGGCGAAAAGGAAATGGATGAAATTCTGAATAATCTTCAGAACATCGTAGTGAATGGTGCGGCTTTGTCTCGTTTTCTGTGGCCGTCACGAAAAGAGAACGAGTGGCGAGGCGCTCAATTACGACATGCACTAAGCATCGATGATACAAGTGCACTGCGATCTCGTGATCTTAGGAATGACATAGAACATATCGACGAGCGCCTCGATGAGTATCTAGAAAATGGCCTCGTCGGATATGTTCATCCCCAATTCGTCGGCCGATCTCAGAAGTCAGAAGTACCGACCCATTTCTTCAGGGCTTACTTTGTTGATACAGGACACTTTCGTCTTCTTGGCAACGAATACGAAATACCCCCACTCGCCGACGCCATCTTGAAGCTGCACGAAAAGCTTTTGAAATGCGATCAGAATGGTGGACGGTTGAAATTGACCACATAACAAACCGTTGCGCCCGTCGCTACCCTCCCAGAAACCAACAATTCTCTCATCAACTCCGCCAACGTCTCCTCCGTCAACCTGCCATCCGCCAATTTCTGGTAGATGATCACCACCTCTTCTTCCGGTGCGTTGAGGGAATAACCGTTGATCTCGAGAAACACCGCGGCAACAGTCAGCTCGATACACTTGTTGCCACGGACGCGCCAGCGCCGAATCGAGCAGTTCCTAGTCACGGATGTCCGGAAGTCCGCCGTATTCGGCGATCAGCATACTGTGGAGGCCGTGACGACCTCAGGTGATACCCACCGGGGTTCGCCCCTAGCGCCGGTTTTCCGGGTCACACGACGGACCGGCTTATTTGGCCAGTTCCCGCAGTGCGTTGCGGTATTTCTTCATGACTTTTCCGGCCGCGTCCATCTGCGCCTCGAAATCCTGCTGATAGGGCGTCAGCATTAGGCCTTCGGGTGTTTCGATCAGGTACAGCACGTCACCCTTATCGGCGCGCAGTTTGGCCAGCGCTTCCTTGGGCAGCGCGATGCCCATAGAATTGCCGATCGCGGTCACCTTTACCTTGAACATGCTGCACTCTCGACACGCTATTACATCAGTAATTATGCGACCTATGCCTCACGGCCGTGACCGTCATTTTCTCGCCCGGCAAGCGCAGCAGATTGCAGGTCAACCAACGCCCCCTTCAATCCGGCTGCTCACTCCCCCGCTCGTAAATCCGCCTTGCCGACTCCAGCATCGTCCGCGCCTGCTGCATTCGCCGCCGCTCGCCCGGATGCCGTGACAGCATCGACGGTTCGTCAACGCCCAGCTTGCGCAACAGGCTCAGCATCGCCCCGGGTTCGAAGCCGGCGCGGGCACCAAGGATAAAACCGTAGTAATCGGCGTCGAGTTCCTGGCGTTCGTACTCGTGCGACATGCGCAGGTTGACGACAAAACTCTCGTCGAGTTCACGCTGGATATCCCAGTATTCGCGGTGCAGGCCGTTGGCGACGAAAAAGCGCGCGGTGGTGGCATATTCCCGGGTGTGTTCGGCCAGCACGTGCACCATCTCGTGCGCAACGAGATAGGCCAGTTCCGCATCCGTCAATTCAAGCCCGGTAATGAACTCCTCGCC
>JALHND010000124.1 GCA_022843705.1 Burkholderiales bacterium | reverse complement strand
TTGCGCAGGGTCTCGGCGACGACACGGTCGAGTTCGAGGATGGCGGAGGCCGGGTTGTCGAGCAGCGGCTTCGCCACCGCATGCACGGCGCCCATCTGAGCCACCAGTTCACGCATGTTCGCCGCCCCTGCTCCGGAAGCTGCCTGGTAGGTCATCGCCGTCAACCACTCGACCAGACCGGCCTTGAACAGCCCGCCGAGCGCCATCAGCATCAGGCTTACCGTGCAGTTGCCGCCGATGTAGTTCTTCACGCCCTTCGCCAGCGCGGCATCAATGACCTCGCGGTTGACCGGGTCGAGAATGATCACGGCGTCCGGCTGCATGCGCAGCGCCGAGGCGGCATCGATCCAGTAGCCGTCCCAGCCGGCGGCACGCAGCTTCGGGAAAATCGCGTTGGTATAGTCGCCGCCCTGACAGGAAATCAGCACATCCATCTTCGCCAGGACATCGATGCTGTTGGCGTCGGCGACCGGGCCCGTTGCACGGCCGATATCCGGCCCCTTGCCACCGGCCTGCGAAGTCGAGAAGAAGGTCGGCGTGATGAGATCGAAGTCGCGTTCCGCGAGCATGCGTTCAACGAGCACGGAGCCGACCATGCCGCGCCATCCGATGATTCCGACCTGTTTCATGCAAACACCTTTAAAAACAAAGTATTACTCTAAACCAATCAGAGCGCCGCGACCACTGCATCGCCCATTTCGACGGTACCGACCTTTTTCGCGCCCGGTTCGTCGATGTCCGGGGTGCGGTACCCCGCCGCCAGCACACTTTTGACCGCCGCCTCGATGCGATACGCCCATTCATCCCGGTTGAAGGTGTAACGCAGCATCATCGCAGTAGACAGGATGGTCGCCAGCGGGTTCGCAATGTTCCTGCCGGCAATGTCCGGCGCCGAGCCGTGGATCGGTTCGTACAGGCCGCCACCGCCGGAGTTCAGCGAAGCCGAGGGCAGCATGCCGATCGAGCCGGTCAGCATCGAGGCCTCGTCGGAGAGGATGTCGCCGAAAATGTTGCCGGTGACGATGACGTCGAACTGCTTCGGATTCCTCACCAGCTGCATCGCCGCGTTGTCGACGTACATGTGCGACAACGCCACTTCCGGGTACTTTTTCGCGACATCAATGACGATCTCGCGCCAGAAACGGCTGGTCTCGAGCACGTTTTCCTTGTCCACCGAACAGAGCTTCTTGCCGCGCTTCAGTGCGGTCTGGAAACCGACCTCGGCGATGCGGCGGATCTCCGGCTCCGAATAGAGCATCGTGTCGTAGCCTTCGCGCTCACCCCGCGCATTGTCGCGGCGGCCGCGCGGCTCGCCGAAATAAATGTCGCCGGTGAGTTCACGGATGATCATCAGGTCGAGGCCGGAGACCACCTCGGGCTTCAGCGTCGAGGCATGCACCAGTTCCGGATAGAGCACCGCCGGACGCAGGTTGGCGAACAGGCCGAGCTCCTTGCGGATGCGCAGGATGCCCTGCTCCGGACGCTGCGGCCGCGGCAACGCGTCGTATTTCGGGCCGCCCACGGCGCCGCAGAGCACGGCGTCGGCTTCCTTCGCGAGTTTCAGCGTCGGCTGCGGCAGGGGATCACCGTGCGCGTCGAAACCGGCACCGCCGAAGGGCGCCTCTTCCATTTCCAGCTTGAGACCATCGGCGGCGAGGCGCTTCAGCACCTTCACTGCCTGGCCTACGATTTCGGGGCCGATGCCGTCACCGGCGAGGACTGCGATTTTCATTTGTGAACCGTTAAAGATGGGAGGTAGGCGGGTGAACGGCAAGCGGCTTCCGCCCGCCGCTCATCCACTCACGGATTGATCAAAACAGCCAGGGCTGTGCCGCCTTGTGTTTCGCCTCGAAGGCACGGATTTCGTCGTCGTGCCCCAGCGTGAGCCCGATGTCGTCCAGCCCGTTGAGCATGCAATGCTTGCGGTGCGGATCGATGTCGAAGCCGAAACTTTCGCCCGAAGGCGTGGTGACCGTCTGCTGCTCGAGGTCGATCGCCAGCCGGTACCCTTCGCTGGCTTCGGTCTCGCGGAACAGCTGGTCGACGATCTTCGCATCCAGCTTGATCAGCAGCAGGCCGTTCTTCAGGCTGTTGTTGTAGAAGATGTCGGCGAAACTCGGCGCGATGATGGTCTGGATGCCGAACTGCAGCAGCGCCCAGGGCGCATGTTCACGCGACGAACCGCAGCCGAAGTTTTCCCGCGCCAGCAGCACCGTGGCGCCTTCAAAGCGCTTGCGGTTCAGCACGAAGTCCGCATTCAGCGGCCGCCCGGTGTTGTCGGAGTCGGGCTCGCCGCGGTCAAGGTAGCGCCATTCGTCGAACAGGTTCGGGCCGAAGCCCGTGCGCTTGATCGATTTCAGGAACTGCTTGGGGATGATCGCGTCGGTGTCGACATTGGCGCGGTCGAGCGGCGCAACCAGCCCCTCCTTGCGGACAAATTTTTCCATGCTTACTTTTCCATGCTTATCTGCCGATCCGGCCCGCTTGCAGGCCTGTCAGGCACCTACTTGGTCGATTTCTGGATTGCCTCGCCGGCCTTTTCGACATCCTTGCCGACACCGGCGACGGTGTTGCAGCCCGCCAGCACCATCATTGCAACGATCAGGGTAATTGCGCGTTTCATGCGGGTCTCCTTCGTTTAAGTGAACTCACGAACATCAACAAAATGCCCGGCAATCGCCGCGGCTGCGGCCATTGCCGGACTGACCAGATGGGTGCGGCCGCCGGGGCCCTGACGGCCCTCAAAGTTGCGGTTCGAGGTCGAGGCGCAGCGTTCGCCCGGGCTCAGCTGGTCCTCGTTCATGCCCAGGCACATCGAGCAGCCGGGCTCGCGCCATTCAAAGCCGGCCTCGAGCAGGATCTTGTCCAGCCCTTCCTGCTCGGCCTGCGCCTTCACCTGCCCCGAACCCGGCACCACCATCGCCAGCTTCACGTTGCCCGCCACCTTGCGCCCCTTGACCACCTGCGCCGCAGCGCGGATGTCCTCGATGCGCGAATTGGTGCAGGCGCCGATGAACACCTTGTCGATGCGGATGTCGCGGATCGGCGTGTTCGGCTTCAGATCCATGTACTGCAGCGCGCGGGCATAACCTTCGCGCCTGACCGGATTGGTTTCCTGCGCCGGGTCCGGCACCTTGCCGTCCACGGTCGTCACCATTTCCGGCGAGGTGCCCCAGGTCACCTGCGGCACGATATCGTCGGCGCGCAGCGTCACCACCGCGTCGAACTTCGCGTCCGGATCGCTGACCAGCGTGCGCCAGTAGGCTGCAGCCCGGTCCCACAGCGCGCCGGTCGGTGAAAACATGCGGCCCTTGCAGTACTCGATGGTTTTCTCGTCGACCGCGACCATGCCCGTGCGCGCGCCGGCCTCGATCGCCATGTTGCACAGGGTCATGCGCCCTTCCATCGACAGGCTGCGGATCGCGCTGCCGGTGAACTCGATGGCATAACCGGTGCCGCCGGCGGTGCCGATCTTGCCGATGACCGCCAGTGCGATGTCCTTTGCCGTGACACCCAGGCCGAGCACGCCTTCGACGGCAACCTTCATGTTTTTGTACTTCTTCATCACCATGCACTGCGTGGCGAGCACATGCTCGACTTCGCTGGTGCCGATGCCGAAGGCCAGCGCGCCGAATGCGCCGTGGGTGCTGGTATGCGAATCGCCGCAGACCACGGTCATCCCCGGCAGCGTTGCGCCGTTCTCCGGCCCGATCACGTGCACGATGCCCTGGCGCTTGTCGAGGAAGGGAAAATAGACCTTGGCCTTGAATTCCCTGATGTTCCTGTCGAGGGTCTCGACCTGCAGCCGCGACACCTTGTCGGTGATGCCGTCGAGGCCCTTGTCCCAGTTGCGCGTCGGCGTGTTGTGGTCCGCGGTCGCGACCACGGAATCCGTGCGCCAGACCTTGCGGCCGGCGAGTTTCAGGCCTTCGTAGGCCTGCGGACTGGTGACTTCGTGCACCAGGTGGCGGTCGATGTAGATCAGCGCCGTGCCGTCCGCCTCGCTGCGGACAAGATGGCTGTCCCAGAGTTTGTCGTAGAGGGTTTTGCCTGCCATGGGTTTTGCCGTTGGGTTTCAGTGACTACGGAAACCCTGAATTATGTCACAGGGCGGCAGATGCTCCCCGTGGACTGCGTCACACCCGGGCTCAGTCCGGGCGCAGCCAGCGCCACAATACGGCCGCAGCGGCCAGCGCACAGGCGCCACCCAGGGTGAAAGTCAGGCCCGCGCCCAGCCCGTTCCAGGCATAACCGCTGGCCAGGCCACCGATGGTGCCGCCGAAACCATAGGCCAGGCTGCCGTAAATAGCCTGCCCGCGCGCCTGGTGGCGGCCGCGGAACAGCCGGTGCACGACCCCGATCGCCGCGGCATGGAAGGCGCCGAAACTCGCCGCGTGCAGGGTCTGGGCCGCCAGCAGCAGGACGATGCTGTCCGCGCCCCAGCCGATGACCACGAAACGCAGCGCCGCCAGCAGGGTGCTGGCAATCAGGATCTGGCGCATCGTGAACGCCCTGTAAAGCCGCGACATCCAGACAAAGATGCCGATTTCGCAAACCACACCCAGCGCCCACAGCCAGCCGGCGAAGGACTTGCTGTAGCCGTAATCGACGAGATGGATGGTGTAGAAGGTGTAGTACGGCCCGTGCGCCATCGCCACCAGCGCCGAGGCCAGGATGATCGCGATCACCTCCGGCCGCCGCACCACCTGCCACACCGGCCGCTCGTCCCCGGGATGCGGTACCGCGGGCGCTTCCGCCACCACGCAGGACAGCAGCAGCATGCAGGCCATCAGCGCCGCGATCACCCACAGCAACGCCCGCGGACTGGTCAGATCGAGCAGGTAACCCACCGCCACCACCGCGGCGATGAAACCCACCGAGCCCCAGACACGGATGCGCCCGTAACGCGCGGTTTCGTCGCCGAGCTGCGACAAGGTGGTCGCTTCAACCAGCGGCAGCGCCGCGCTCCAGAAAAAAGTCATCGCGAACAACACCGTACACAGCAACGCGAAACTCTCTCCGGCAAAAACCCCGAGAAAGGCCAGCGTCCCGATCGCGCCCGACCAGCGCACGACCCGCATCCGTTGTCCGCTTCGATCCGCCAGCCAGCCCCAGAGATGCGGCGCGAGGATGCGTGTCAGCTGCGGCAGCGCCATCAGCATGCCGATCTCCACCGCCCCCATGCCGACGGAGTTCAGGTACAGCGCAAAAAACGGCGCGAAGGCGCCAAGATAGGCGAAATAGAAAAAGTAGAACGCGGAGAGATTGAGATGGATCGGCCGGGACACGGGCGGCGCCGCGCGCGCCGCGCACGGAATCTATAAGTATTTGTTTTTAAACAATTATTTAGAAATTACTCAAGCTTCGTCAGGATCCGGATTTTCCGCCGCGGCCGCCGCCCGCAGTTTCTCGATCACGGCCTGCGACGCCTGCGCGGCAATCACCGGCGTTCCGGTATTCACATCCGCGTTCTGCGCGCGATGACGCAGCGCATGGTCCATCAGCGTCAGCGCCAGCATGGCTTCGCAGATCGGCGTCGCACGAATGCCGACGCAGGGATCGTGGCGGCCGTGGGTTTCGATCATCGCGGCCTTGCCCGCGGTATCGACGGTATGGCGCGCGAGGCGGATGCTCGAGGTCGGCTTCACCGCGATGTTGACGACGATGTCCTGTCCGGTCGAAATGCCGCCGAGCACGCCGCCGGCGTTGTTGGATACAAAACCCTGCGGTGTCATCTCGTCGGAATGTTCGGTGCCGCGCTGGCTGATCGCCGCGAAGCCGGCGCCGATTTCGACGCCCTTCACCGCGTTGATGCTCATCATGTTGTAGGCGATGTCGGCGTCGAGCTTGTCATAGACCGGTTCGCCCAGACCCACCGGCACCTGCGAGGCCACCGTCGTGATCTTCGCGCCCACCGAATCGCCGGACTTGCGCAGCTTGTCCATGAACGTCTCAAGCTCATCCACGATTTTTGCGTTCGGCGCGAAAAACGGATTGTTGCCGACCTCGTCCCAGGTGACGAAGGGAATCTCGACCGGACCGAGCTGCGACATGTAGCCGCGAATCACCGTGCCGTATTTTTCATGCAGCCATTTTTTGGCGATCGCCCCCGCCGCCACACGCACCGCGGTTTCGCGCGCCGACTGGCGGCCGCCGCCGCGGTAGTCGCGGATGCCGTATTTCTGCCAGTAGGTGTAGTCGGCGTGGCCGGGGCGGAACAGATCCTTGATCTTGGAATAATCCTTGCTGCGCTGGTCGGTGTTGCGGATCAGCAGGCCGATCGGTGTTCCCGTGGTTTTGCCTTCGAACACGCCGGAGAGAATTTCAACCTTGTCTTCCTCGCGCCGTTGCGTGACATGGCGCGAGGTGCCGGGTTTGCGGCGGTCGAGCTCGAACTGGATGTCGGCTTCGGATAGCGCCAGTCCCGGCGGGCAGCCGTCAACCACGCAGCCGATCGCCGGTCCGTGCGATTCACCGAAGGAAGTGACACAGAACAGGGTGCCCAGAGTACTGCCCGACATGAGGTAAAAACTCCATTAAAATCAAGCACGAAGTTTAGCACAGCCGACCATACGCACGAGACGCGACCATGAGCGAGAAACCCGATCCCGAACAGATCAAAGGCCCTGGCGGACTGAACATGCGCCAGTTGCACGAACTGGTGAAGCAGAGTCACGCCCGCGACCAGGCCGGCCGCGCGCCGAACGCGCTGAAGCAGCCGCAGAACCGCTGGCAGCGCCTCGCGCGTTACGTCTGGGACAAAAAACGCGGCTGAACGCTACTTCCAGTCGCCGCGCAATGCCAGCACCTGCGCCTGCAGGCCTTCCGGCGTGACCTGCTGCGGCGGCACCGGCGCTGCAGCCGCCAGCGCAATCCTGGCCAGCGGCCGTGCGCGCCAGGGTCGGGTCATCGCCGCGCCATCCTTGCGGCTGAAAAAACTGCCCCACAGCCCGCGCAGCGCCAGCGGCACCACCGGCACCGGGGTGCGTTCGACGATGCGACGGATGCCGGAACGGAAGGGATGGAGTTCGCCGTTATCGGTGATGCGCCCCTCCGGAAAAATGCCGACCAGGTCGCCCGCCTCCAGCGCCTTCGCGATCTCGTCATAGGCGCGCTCGAGCATCGCCGCGTCCTCCCTTGCCGGCGCAATCGGTATGCAGCCGCTGGTGCGGAAGACGAAGCTCAGCACCGGGATGCGGAATATGCGGTGGTCCATCACGAAGCGGATCGGACGGCGGCAGGCGGCGGCGATGATCAGCGCGTCGACGAAACTGACGTGGTTGCACACCAGCACCGCCGGGCCGCGCCCGGGAATGTGCTCGAGTCCGCTCTTGTCGAGGCGGTACACCGTGTGGATCAGCAGCCACACGATGAAGCGCATCAGGAATTCGGGCACCAGCGTGTAGATGTAGACCGCCACCGCCGCATTGAGCAGCGCGGTCACCAGCAGGATCTGCGGGATCGTCATCCCGGCGGAAAACAGCGCGATCGCCAGCAGCGCGGCGGCAACCATGAACAGCGCGTTGAGGATGTTGTTGCCGGCGATGGTCCGCGAGCGGTGCGCCTCGTCGCTGCGGCTCTGGATCAGCGCATAAAGCGGCACGATGTAGAAGCCGCCGAAAACGCCGATCAATGCCAGATCGGCAAGGATGCGCCAGTGGCCGGCATCCATGACGAATTCGCGCCAGCCCACCGGCCCGTGGCCGATGTGCGCCGCCAGCGCGAAATAGAGGTCGACGCCGAACACGGTCAGCCCGATCGAACCGAAGGGCACCAGGCCGATCTCGATCTTGTGGCCGGAGAGTTTTTCGCAGAGCAGCGATCCCGCGCCGATACCCACCGAAAACACGATCAGCAGCAGCGTCACCACCTCGGTGTTGCCGGCGAGAACGTCCTTCGACAGGTTCGGGAACTGGGTGATGAACATCGAGCCGTAGAACCAGAACCAGGAAATGCCCAGCACCGACAGGAACACCGTGCGTTTCTGCCGCATGAAGCGGAAATTGCGCAGGGTCTCGGTCAGCGGATTCCAGTTGATGCGCAGGCCCGGATCGGGCGCCGGCGAATGCGGGATGAAACGCGCCAGCAGCAGGCCCAGCGCCGACAGCCCCATCGTCACCAGCGCCACCGCGGTGACGCCCCATTCCCCCTGCGCGATCAGCCAGCCGCCGAGCACCATGCCGAGCAGGATCGCGATCGAAGTGCCGGTTTCAACGAGGCCGTTGCCGCCGACCAGTTCGCTTGACTGCAGCTGCTGCGGCAGGATCGCGTACTTGACCGGACCGAACAGCGCCGACTGCAGCCCGCCGAGGAACAGCGCCGCAAACAGCAGCGGCAGGCTGTGCAGCATGAATCCGGCGGCACCCAAGGCCATCACCGCAAGTTCAATCGCAACGGTGATCTGGATCAGTTTTGATTTTTCGTACTTGTCGGCGAGCTGGCCGGCAGTCGCCGAGAACAGGAAAAAGGGCAGCACGAACAGCGCCTGCGCAAGGTTCTGCAATACGTCGGTCGACAGCGTCGTGTAGGCGACGCCCTGGTAGGCGAGCAGCAGCACCAGTGCCTGCTTGAACACGTTGTCATTCAGCGCGCCGAGAAACTGCACGCCGAAAAACGGCGCGAAACGCCGCTGGCCCAGCAAGCGGAACTGGCTTTGCTCACGCATCCGACCGCCTCAGCCCGGCATTACACCGGAGTTGTTATAAGTATTTGATTTTATTAAATATTTTTTAGAAATGTCGCCCCCCAGGCGACACCGAAACCGGTGCAGTCGCTGGCCACCGCACCGAGGCCGCCCTTGCAGCCATGCGCCGACAGATCCATGTGGATCCACGGTGTTTTTGCGGTGAAACGCTGCAGCAGCCGCGCGGCAAGGATATGGTCCGCCTCGCCG
>JALHND010000123.1 GCA_022843705.1 Burkholderiales bacterium | reverse complement strand
GCGCCTGCCAGTCTGATTTTCTGTTTCATGAACTTCCTCCTGTTATGAACTGCGGGTTGCTGCTGTCGAAACCTCGGCTGCCGGGATCAACCCCGGTAGATCGGCTCCGGCTGAGTGAAGAACGAATGCAGGATGTGATACACCGTGCGGTAATTGATCTGCTGGAAACTGGCGTGCGAGATGCCCGCCATCACGGCAAACTGCTTGTCCGGATTGGGCAGGCGGTTGAAGAAATCAAGCAGATCCTCCACGCTCGCTATGCCATCCCATTGACCGCGCATGATGATGGTCGCCGCAGTGATCCTGGCGGGATCGACCACCGGCAGGTTGGCGCACATGTCGAGGTAGGTTCCCGTGGGCACCGAATCATCCAGTGCCAGCACGGCATCGGCGAAAGCCTCAACCACGCTCTCCTCGGCACACCCCGGATGATCGCGGTTGAATATCGAATGCATGAACGCACGGTCGATGGGCCGGCGCTTGTGGGCTTTCCACTGGTCGAGTTTCTTGGCGCGTTCCGCCAGCGTCGGGCTGCCCTTGCCGGTCCAGACAAAGGCATCAAGGGCAAGACGGCTCACCCGCTCCGGGTGACGTTCGGCAAACATTGCAGCGCGCAGGGCGCCGGAGGAAATGCCGTAGACCAGAAACTGTTTCGTGCCGGTGGCCTTGGTAATGTAATCACTGGCTGCGGCAAGATCGTCAGCACCGTTGGCGATGTCAAAATAGATGTCGCGGCTCTTGTCGGAGCGGCCGTAACCCTCCATGTCCACGCACCAGGTATTGAAACCGCGCCGCGCGAACCAGTCCATCACCGACGAGTCGGAGCGCCCGGGCACCTGCAGGTCGAAGGTCGGCTGCGAAGCCATCGAGGAGCCGTGCACGAACAGCACCGTGCCATTGGCGCCCTTGCCGTCGGTCGCCTTCTTTTCCCACAGAAAAAGTTTAACGTCGCCCTTGCGGGTCCAGTGTTCCTTGCCGGCAATCGCGGCGGTCGCTGCAGTCTGATCCATGGTGTTCCGTAAAGTGAATTGGGCTGCCGAGGGGGAAACAGGCTCGCCACGCTCGCAGGGGGATGGAGCGCAAGTCTAGGATACGGAACCTCCCCAGTCAAACATCCGGGGCGACCTATATAATTTCCGGCCGTGAATTCCGACCCGGCGTCCACGACAACCGCACCCCGCAAAAAAATGACTGCCAACTATTCGACCCGGTTCCGCTGCATCCGCGACGACGTCAGCCCCGAGGAATGGGAAACCCGCGTCAATCTCGCCGCCTGCTACCGGCTGACCGACAGCTTCGGCATGACCGACCTGATCTATAACCACATCACAGCGCGCATTCCCGGCGATGACGAACACCTGCTGATCAATCTCTACGGCCTGCTCTACAGGGAAATCACCGCCTCGAGCCTGGTCAAGATCGACCTCGAGGGCAACATCCTGTGGAAGCCGGATACCGATTACGGCATCAACAAGTCGGGCTACGTGATCCACGGCGCCATCCACCGGGCGCGCCCCGAACTCAAATGCGTGATGCACACCCACACCCGCGCCGGCATGGCGGTGAGCTCGATGAAATGCGGGCTGCTGCCGATGACCCAGACCTCGATGCGCTTCGTCGGTCACCATGGCTACCACGATTATGAAGGTCCCGCGATCGACCTTGCCGAACGCGAGCGGCTGGTGCGCGACCTCGGTCCGCACGACACGCTGATCCTGCGCAACCACGGCCTGCTGACCTGCGGCGCCACGATCCAGCAGGCCTTCAACACGATGTACCAGCTCGAGATGTCCTGCCGCGCCCAGATCGACGCGATGGCCGGTGGCCAGGAAATCGTGCTGCCGGCACAGGAAGTCATTGAGCACACTGCAAACCTGTATCAACCCGGCACCCGCCGCCCCTACGGCGTGCTGGAATGGCACGCGATGCTGCGGCTGCTCGATGCCGAATCAAAAAACCCGGGCTTCCCGCCATACTGGCATTGACCCCCGCCTCGCCTCACCCCTTACACCTCACCCTTCACGGATGTAAAACATGGATTTCAGGATTTCCGAAGAACAACGCGCCTTTGTCGACACCGTGCGCCGGGTCTGCCAGGAGGAATTCGCGCCGCGTGCGATCAAGTATCTCGACGGCACCTGGCCGGCCGAGAACATGAAGCGCCTCGGCGAAATCGGCGTGCTGGGCATGGCGGTGCCGGAGGAATACGGCGGCTCCGGACTGTCGATCCTCGACACGGTTCTTGTCCTCGAGGAAATCGGCAAGGTCTGCTACGTCACCGCGATGGGCGCGCTCGGCGAAGTCGGCACCCAGACGCGGGTGATCTCGACCTTCGCACCCGAGGACATCAAGCGCCGCATCCTGCCCCGGGTCGCCACCGGCGAGGCGATGCTCGCGATCTGCATGACCGAGCCTGATGCCGGAACCGACGTGCCGAACTACAAGACCAACTGCACGATCAAGGGCGATCGCGTGATCCTGCGCGGCGCAAAAACGCTGATCTCGCGCGCCGACATCGCCGAGATGTTCGTGGTGTTCACCCGGGTCAACAACAAGCCCGGCGCCGAGGGCATCGGCTGCGTGCTGGTGCCGGGCGGCATCAAGGGCCTCACCGCGAAGGCGAGTTACCACACGATGGGCGGCGAATACCTGTCCGACGTGTTCTTTGACGACATCGAATTGCCGCTGGAAAACCTGGTGATCCGCGACAACGGCATGAAAAAACTGCTGTCCGCCTTCAACACCCAGCGCTGCCTCAACCCGGCGATCTGCCTCGGCCTGGCCGAAGGTGCGCTGGAAGAAGCCGTGAAATACATGCGCAGCCGCTCGGCCTTCGGCAAAAAGATCGGTGATTTTCAGGGCATGCGCTGGAAAGTCGCAGACATGTACATCGAGATCGAAGCAGCGCGCGGACTGCTCTACCGCGCCGCAGTATCAGGCGACAAATTCCCCGACCCGACGCTGGCCGCGATGGCCAAGATCTACACCAACGAAATGTCGATCCGCGTCACCAGCGAAGCGGTGCAGGTGCACGGCGGCTACGGCTTCACCGACGAGTTCCCGGTGTCACGCTTCTTCCGCGGCACCCGCTACGGCAGCCTCGGCGGCGGCACCACCGAAACGCTGCGCAACATGGTCGGCCGCAAACTCGTTGAACAGATGGATCTGGCCTCGGGCTGCCTGGGAATGGACTACTTTTAACGATGAATGATGAGCGATGAACAGGACCCATCGCTCGCTCATCGTTCATCACTCCGCGCTCATCGCTGCCTCTCAGTAGACCGGCTTTTCCCGGAAATGCCGCTCGCGGGCAATTGATTTGACCTTCACCGCCTCGACCTTGCTGCCTTTCAGCACATCCAGCGTGACTTCGACGCCCGCCTCTCCGGACTTCCACAAGCGGGTATAAAAATCCGCCTGCCCCTTCAGCGGCTGGCCGCTGAGACCGAGGATGATGTCGCCGGCCTGCAGTCCGGCCTCCTCTGCCGGCCCTTCGGCCGTCACCCGCGTCACGATGACCTTGCCCTGCACCTCCTGCGAGGTGATGCCCAGCCAGGGGCGCGGCTTGGTCGTGGCGCGGCCGTTGGCGATGAAATCCCCGAGCACCGGCTTGAGGGTGTCGATCGGCACGAACATGTTGCCGGGCACGCCGCTCTGGCCAATGGCATCTCCCACCGCGAGCGAGCCGATGCCGAGCAGCTTGCCCTCGCGCGACAGCAATGCGGCGCCCTGCCAGTTGACGGTTGCGGGAGCAGTATAGATGGCCTCATCCAGCAGGTATTCCCAGTAACCGACAAACGGCCGCTTGGAAACAATGTACGCCGGCGCCACGCCGTCGAAGCCCACGATCAGCACCATGTCGCGCAGGCTGGCGCCCGATGACTGCCCGAAATCCACCGGTCTCACCGGCAGGGGTTGCAGGGACTTGACCAGCCCGAGGCCGGTGGCATTGTCATAACCGACCACATTGGCGGCAAACTTGCGCCCGTCGGCGGTTGCCAGTTCCACGGTATCCGCCTCGGTCACCAGGTAACCGATGGTCAGCACCAGGCCGCTGGAATCGATGACCACACCGGTGCCTTCGCGCTGCGGCCCGAGGGTGCGCGCGCTGCGCGCATCCGGAACCGCCTTGACCGTCAGCTTGACCACCGAGAACTGGTCGAGCGTCAACTCGCGCTCTGCAGCCAGGGCCGGCGCCCCGTTCGCAAAAAGGCCCCCCGCCAGAACCAGGGCCGCAGCCATCCTCTGCAGTTTGCCGATGACATTGTGAATTGTGCGCATGAATGCCTCCGCCGGAGCGGCCCCGCAACCTGTGTCACGGGCACCGTGCGGATATCCTACGACTAATGCCGGCGGCGCAAAAGGGCGGCTTCGCGAATGACGATACAATGCGGCTCTTTTCCCGCAATTGTGGAGGACAAACGGCATGGAATTCGGACTCAAGGGCAAGGTCGCCATCGTCACCGGCGGCACTGAAGGCATCGGCAAGGCCACCGCGCTGACACTGGCGCGCGAGGGGGCAAAAGTGGCGATCTGCGCCAGGGGGCAACCGCTGCTGGATGCCGTGGCCGCGGAAATCACCAAGGCCGGCGGCGAAGTGCTGGCCGTGTCGGCGGACATGGGCAAGGCGGCGGATGTCGAGCGCTTCATCAACGAAGTGGTCAAGCGTTTCGGAGGTATCGACATCCTGGTCAACAACGCCGGCACCTCGAAACGCGGCAAATTCCTGGAATTGACCGATGACGAATGGGCCGCCGACCTGGAACTGAAGGTGTTCGGTGCCGTGCGCTGCTCCCGGCTGGCGATTCCGCACATGAAAAAGCGCGGCGGCGGACGCATCATCAACATCACGATTTCAGGCGCAAAACAGCCCGCTGCCGAGTCCTATCCGACGTCGGTTTCGCGCGCCGCCGGCCTCGCCATCACCAAGGCGCTGTCCAAGGAATTCGCCGCGGACAACATCCTCGTCAACACCATCTGCATCGGCAAGATCAAGTCCGGGCAGCATGAACGCCGCTACACCAAGGACGGCATCAGTGCAGACGAGTATTACGGCAAGCTGGGCAAGGACATCCCGCTGAAACGCGCGGGAGAGGCGCAGGAAGTCGCCAATGTCATCACCTTCCTCGCGTCGGATGCCGCCAGCTACGTCACCGGCACCAGCATCAACCTGGACGGCGGCATTTCCGGGGTTCTGTAATACCGGAAAACGCAGCCGCATTGCGCCGGTTCCCGCGGGGGGCGGCGCAAAGTACTGTGGTGGTCCTGCAGGGGCGTCACGGAAACTCGGGGGGGTGGTGCTGACGAGAGGAGTCGAACCTCCGACCTACTGATTACGAATCAGTTGCTCTACCAACTGAGCTACGTCAGCCCGGGGGAGGGCGCATTTTACAGCAAACACCCGGTCAGAGCGCGCGGATCCTGACGATGACGTCGACGCCTTCGGTCACCATGCCCGGCGGCAGAACAGGCATGCCGCTGATCTGCAGATCCTCGGCCGCGATGTCTGTCAGCTCGCCGGAGTCGACGTTGTAGAGATGATGGTGCGGTTCGGTATTGGGATCGTAAAACACCCGCTTCGGATCCACGATCACTTCACGGATCAGCCCGCGGTCGCGGAACAGGTTCAGGGTGTTGTAGACCGTCGCCTTGGATGTTTCCGCAAAACGTTCGTTGGCCAGGGCCAGTATCTGGTCAGCTGCGAGGTGTTCGCAGCGGCTGAACAGGACATGGGCGATTTCCAGGCGCTGGTGCGTCGGCGCAATGCCATGCTTGCGCAGCAGTTCGACCAATTCTTCCCGTGTATAAGACATTGCTTTCATTGGGAATTATTCTAAGGTAAAGATTGGACTTTGTCTAATTCCCGGGTCCGGGGACCACGGCTCCGCGCCGCAGCCCTTCCCCCGAACGTGTGTTATTTCACGCCACAAGCCGTTTATGCCGATCGGATAACCACTCATCGGCAAGCGGTGGCGGCGGCATACAATCGCGCCTAACCTTCCAACCGTCCGAAAAGGAATTGCCATGAAAAAAGCCCTGCGAGGATTCACCCTGGTTGAATTGCTGATCGTGTTGGCCATCATCGGCATCATCGCGGCGATTGCCGTGCCCCAATACGGCGATTACGTCACCCGCAGCAAGCTGACCGAGGCCTTTGCCACGCTGTCGGAGCATCGGGTGAAAATGGAACAGTATTTCCAGGACAACCGCAGCTATGTCGGCGCCTGTGCTGCCGGCACCATAGCCCCGCTGCCCACCGGCCGTTATTTCACCTATGCCTGCTCCAACCTGACAGCAACGACCTTCACCGTGACGGCCACCGGTATCGCGGCGCAAGGCACCAACGGCTTTGTCTACACCATCAACCAGGCCAACACCCGCACCACAACCACGGTCGCCACAGGCTGGAACGGCGCGGGATCGAGCTGCTGGGTCACCAACAAGGCCGGTGGATGCTGAACCTCCGCACACAATCCGGCTACAGCCTCGTCGAACTCATCGTCGGGCTGGCGGTACTTGCGCTGCTGATCTCGCTCGGCATCCCGGAGTATTCGAAATTCATCGCCAATGCCCGGATACGTGCAGCCTCGGAAGGCATCGCCACCGGCCTCAATCTGGCGCGCGCCGAAGCCGTCAAACGCAATGCCCGGGTCGAGTTGGTGCTTACCGATGACCTCCCCGTCGAAGCGCAGGTCAATATTGTCACCCCCTCGACCGCAGGCGCCAACTGGATAGTCCGGGAGTGGGTGCCGAGCACCAATTCCTTCAATTTCATCGAAGGCAAACTCGGCGCGGAAGGATCAGGACGCGAGGAAGCCAGCGTCACGCTCGCCTCCTCCAGCGCCGACGCGACCTATGACGGCCGGGTCACTTTCAACGGCTTCGGCGCAATGACCATTGGCCAACCGGTGTCCTTTCAGTTCACCTACCCGGCAGCCGGCGCCTGCGCGGCCGACGGCGGCCCCATGCGTTGCCTCAACATCAATGTGGCGCCCGGGGGACAGATCCGCGTCTGCGACCCCAAGGTCACGGACACCAAGGACACCAGGGCCTGCTGAAGGAACATCCCATGAAACAGTTCCCCAACTCCCGGCGCCTGCAGATGGGCGTCATGCTGCTCGAAGCCCTGATCGGCATCCTGATATTTTCCGTCGGCATCCTGGCGATGGTCGGCATGCAGGCTGCGGCATTTTCGGCCAGCGCCGACGCCAAGAACCGGGCCGATGCCGCAGCCTATGCCAGCGACATCATTTCCAGAATCTGGATGAGCGTCGACCGTACCTCGGATGCCAGCATCATCACCTCGCTGAACAACTTCCAGTTGAACACCGGCGGCAGCGACTGCAACTTCACCGGCGGCCAGGCCGACAACACCAACACGGCGGTGACACAGTGGGTCAGCGCCGTCACCGATTCCGCCACCGGCCTGCTCGGCGCCACCGCCGGGATGCAGCAGATCGTGGTCTCCACAGCCGATCTCAACCGCGTCACGGTCACCGTCTGCTGGCAGACGCCGCAGGACACGACCCGACGCAGGCACCAGGTGATTTCCTATGTATTCTGAACCGCAGAAGCAGACTTCTCCGGCCCGCCGCAGGCAGGCCGGCCTGAGCCTGGTCGAGATCATGGTCGGCGTGCTGATCGGCATGATCGGCATCGTGGTCATTTTCCAGATGCTGGCCACTTCCGAAGAACGCAAACGCACGGCCTCCGCCGGCAGTGACGTGCAGGTCACCGGCATCATCGGCCTGACCACCCTCGAGCGCGACGTCCGCGAGGCGGGTTACGGCTTCTCCTCCGCCGCCTACGACACCGGCATCACCCCGGTCATGGGCTGCACCGTCAACGCCTACGACAGCGGACGCCCGGTGGCGGCCTTCACCTACCGCCTGACACCGGTCCAGATCGTGCAGGGCGCCGGTACCGCCTCCGACACGGTGATCGTGCTGCGCGGCAGCGGCGGCACCTTCCCGGCAGCGCATGTGTTCACCGAATCCACCGACACCTCGAAAAAAACCCGCGGCCGCGCCGGCATCTCCCCGCGCGACGTCCTGCTGGTGGGCAGGACCACGCCGACACTGGACTGCATCACCATCGAAATCACCGACGTCACCGATGCCGACGCGCTGACCATCCGCAACAACCAGGGCAGCTACAACTACACCGTCTACCTGCCCGACGGCAGCACCTCCACCGAATCGCGCATCGCCCGCCACAACAACCCGGCGCCGCCGGTGACCTTCAGCGCGGGTTACCTGTTCAACCTCGGCAACAGCCCGCGCCGCAACATCTGGACCGTGCAGAACGGCCGGCTGCAGGTCACCAATGACCTGCTTTACCAGGACACCGACGGCAACGGCGCCAATGATCCGGTTGAAGTCGCCGACAACGTGGTCACGCTGCAAGCGGAGTACGGCATCGACGCCAACAACAACGGGCGCGTCGAAACCGGCGAATGGACAACCACCGACCCGGCAACAACCATTGCCTGGGCCAATGTGCTGGCCGTGCGCGTGGGCATGCTGGTGCGTTCCGGCCAGTTCGAGCGCACTCCGGTCACCACCACGGTGCCCTCCTGGACCGGCGGCCAGTTCGTCATTGCCAATCTCGACGGCAGTGCCAGCGGCAGCAGCCCAGCCGATCCCGCCAACAACTGGCGGCATTACCGTTACCGCGTCTACGAAACCGTGATCCCCCTGCGCAACATGCTGTGGGGTTCGCAGATCCGTCCCTGATGGCCCGACAGCCACGGAGCATCCGCCCATGAAATCCATCCGCAAACAAAATGGTGTTGTCCTGTTCATCGCGCTGATCGTGCTGGTCGCCATGTCGCTGGCCGGCGTCGCCCTCTGGCGCTCGATCGGCACCGGCGTGCTGATCGCCGGCAATATCGCGATGCAGCGCGGCGCCGTCACCTCCTCTGATGCCGGCATCGAAGGCGCGC
>JALHND010000122.1 GCA_022843705.1 Burkholderiales bacterium | reverse complement strand
GCGATCTCGATCGCCTGGCGCTCGAACATCTTTGCCACCTTGTCGTAACCCATCAGGTCATAAAGCGCGTCGTAGAGCGGGCGCAGGTAGGGATCGACCTTCTGCGCCATGTCGCCGGGCAGGAAGCCGAGGCGTTCGCCGGCTTCGACTGCCGGACGTACGAGGATGATGCGCTGCACCGCGTCGCGCTCCAGCGCGTCCACCGCGCAGGCCACCGCGAGGTAGGTCTTGCCGGTGCCGGCGGGGCCGACGCTGAAGGTAATGTCGTGTTTCTGGATGTTGAGCAGGTACTCGTTCTGCCGCGGCGTACGGCCGTGTAGATCCTGCCTGCGGGTGATCAGCGCCGGCGCCGGGATCGCGGCATGTGCCGGGCCCTGGTGGCCGGCCTCGATCAGCGCAAGCTGCACCGCGTCGAGCGACAGCGGATCCTGTGCCTTGTCATAAAAATCCTGCAGCACCTTGGCCGCGATGCGGGCGCGCTCGAGGCTGCCGGTCAATGCGAAATGCTCGCCGCGGCGGGTAATGCCAACGTCCAGCGCGGTTTCGACCTGGCGCAGGTTTTCGTCGAGCACGCCGCAAAGGTTGGCGAGGCGCTGGTTGTCGACCGGGGTGAAGCTGATCTCGAGGGGTTTCAAGCGGCGGTTCCGGTTGCGGCCTGCAATTCGCCGCGCAGGGTATGGGAGCGGGCTTCGGTGATCAGCACGTCGGCAAAGCCGCCGATGCGCTCGCGCGGCCCCGGGAAATTCACCACCCGGTTGTTGTCGGTGCGCCCGGCCAGTTCGGCGGCGTTGCGGCGGGCGGGGCCGTCGACCAGCACGCGCTGACGGGTGCCGACCATGGTTTCGCTGATTTTCCGGGCCTGCTGCGCGATCAGCGCCTGCAGGCGCTGCAGCCGCTCCATCTTGATTGCCTGCGGCGTGTCGTCCGCAAGTTCCGCTGCCGGCGTGCCGGGGCGCGGGCTGTAGACGAAGCTGAAGCTGTCGTCGAAACCGGTGTCCTCGACCAACCGCATGGTCTGTTCGAAATCCCGTTCCGTTTCACCGGGAAAACCGACGATGAAGTCGGAGGAAATGCAGATGCCAGGCCGCGCCGCGCGCAGGCGGCGGATGATCGACTTGTATTCCAGCGCGGTGTAGCCGCGCTTCATCGCGGCGAGCACGCGGTCTGAGCCCGACTGAACGGGAAGATGGACATGGCTGACCAGCTTGGGAATCCGGGCATGGGCTTCGATCAGCCGCGGCGTGAACTCCTTCGGATGCGAAGTCGTGTAGCGGATGCGTTCGATGCCCGGAATGTCCGCGACGTAATCGAGCATCAGCGCGAAGTCCGCGCCGTCGGCCTCGCCTTCCAGCGGGGCGCGCCAGGCATTGACGTTCTGGCCGAGCAGGGTGATTTCCCTGACGCCCTGCAGCGCCAGTTCGGCGACCTCGGTCAGCACGTCATCGAGAGGGCGCGACACTTCCTCGCCGCGGGTGTAGGGCACGACGCAGAACGAACAGTACTTGCTGCAGCCCTCCATGATCGAGACAAAGGCGGTGACGCCTTCGACCCGTGCCGGCGGCAGGTGATCGAATTTTTCGATTTCGGGAAAGCTGATGTCGACCTGGGCCTGGCCGCTGCTGCGCCTGGCGGCAATCAGCTGCGGCAGCCGGTGCAGCGTCTGCGGGCCGAACACGACATCGACATAGGGCGCGCGCCTGACGATGGCCGCACCTTCCTGGCTGGCGACGCAGCCGCCGACGCCGATGATCAGGCCTGGCTTGCGTTGTTTGTACGGCCTGACGCGCCCCAGGTCATGGAACACTTTTTCCTGGGCTTTTTCGCGCACCGAGCAGGTGTTGAACAGGATGACGTCGGCGTCCGCCGGATCGTCGGTGGGGGTCAGGCCGGCGCCGGCCTGCAGCACGTCGGCCATCCTGGCCGAGTCGTACTCGTTCATCTGGCAACCGAAGGTTTTGATGTACACCTTGCCCACGGTTTACTTCTTCGCGCTGTCGATCCGGGCCTGTTCCTCCGGCGTCAGGATCACCAGGCGCAGCAGTTCGCCGTTCCGGTCCAGCAGGTACAACACTTCGGAGCCGGGGGGCAACTGGCCATGGGTGATCGCACGGTTGTTGCGGTCGATGATGACGCCACCGGGCGCGAGCCGGCGTGTTTCGTTGCCCAGTTGTACCAGTGGCAGCATTTTCTGCTCGCCGGTGGTGGCTCTCTTGGCTTCAGCCGGCAGCGCACGTTGTGCCCAAGCCTGCCCGGAGAGCAGCAAAAAAGCCAATAAAAGCATTAACTTACGCATCGGCTTACGATAACACGGCAGGGGTTGTCCGGCAAACGCGGGACCGCACAAACAGAAAAGAAGTGGTGGCGAGTCAGGGATTTGAACCCCGGACCAATGGATTATGATTCCACTGCTCTAACCACTGAGCTAACTCGCCACGGAAGGGGGCGCAGTCTAAATAGAGGGAATGGCCCTTGTCAAGCCGGCGCTGCCGGCCATTTCATTGATTTTTCTGCAGAATCCGTGGGTTACATGTGCGCTTGAATACCTCCGGCGAGGATTGTGGAGGCTGCAGCCCGGGCCGCCTAGAATGCTGCACATGGAAGCTGTTCCGATAACCGATTTTACGCCCGATGCCTGTTGTTCATCATGATGTAGTAATTGTTGGCGGCGGCCTGGTGGGCGCCTGTCTCGCACTTGCCCTGCAACGGTCGGGGCTGGCCGTCGCGCTGGTCGATGCGCAGGCGCCACAACCGGTATCGGTATCGGCAGGCGCGGACTGGGACACCCGGGTTTACGCCATCAGCCCCGGCAACGCGGCCTTCCTCGAGTCCCTCGGCGTCTGGCGGCGGCTCGACTCGCAGCGCGTGCAGCGTGTGGAGTCAATGATCATTGCCGGGGACAGGCCCGCGGGCAGGCTGTCTTTCAGTGCCTATGATGCCGGCCTGCGTGAACTGGCGTTCATTGTCGAAAGCGGGGCCTTGCAGCAGGCCCTGCGCCAGGCGATCGCCGAAACCGGCCAGGCGCTGCCTTCGTTTAATGAGTCTGCGATCAGCCTGCAGGTTGATGCGGATTGCGCCAGGCTGGAACTTGCCGGCGGCCGTCTGCTGCAGGCGCGGCTGGTGGTCGGCACCGACGGCGGTGATTCCTGGGTGCGGCAGGCTGCAGGCCTGGAGGCCCGGGTCACCGATTACCGGCAAACGGGGGTGGTCGCCAATTTCGAAACCGCGGAAAATCATCGCGCTGCGGCGTACCAGTGGTTTCGCGACGATGGCGTGCTGGCGCTGCTGCCCTTGCCGGGCCGGCGCGTGTCGATGGTATGGTCAACCGCCGCGGAACATGCGCAGGCGCTGCTGGCCTTGCCTGCCGAGGCGCTGGCCGGGAATGTCACGGAAGCCAGCGCCGGTGTGCTGGGCATGTTGCGGCTGATCACGCCCGCTGCCGGTTTTCCGCTGCGGCTTGCCCATGTGCCGAAACTGGTGGCGCCGCGGGTCGCATTGGCGGGCGACGCTGCGCACAATGTGCACCCGCTGGCCGGTCAGGGCGTTAATCTGGGTTTCCGGGATGTGCGCGAGCTGGTCAGGGTACTGTCGGCCCGGGCGCCCGGACAGGACTGTGGCGACCGGCCGCTGCTGCGGCGTTATGAACGGGCCCGGCGCGAGGACATCATCACGATGGAGCTTGGCACCGACGGGCTGCAGAAACTTTTTGCTGCAAGACCGGTCTGGATATCCGGAGCGCGCAATTCCGGCATGGCGGCAGTGGATCGGCTGCCATTCCTGAAAACCCTGCTGATCCGTCACGCAGCGGCCTGAGTTTCACGCAGGCCGCATACCTACCAATCACGGGCAATCCGCCCAGGGAATACGACATGTTCAAACGACTGGCCTCCGTTGTCTGCGCAGTGCTGCTGATGGCAATTCCGGCGCAGGCCAACGAGGGCAATGTGCGCAAGGCTTTCGAAGCCCGCTTTCCGACGATGAAGGTCGAAAGCATCACCCGGATGCCTTTTCCCGGCCTGTATGAAGTCGTGTTCGATGGCCAGGTGATCTATACCGATGAAAAACTGACCTACCTGATGAGCGGAAACCTGTTTGACCTGCGCAGCACGCAGGAGCGCAACCTGACCCGTGAACGCCGCGACCAGATCGCCTCCGGCGCCTTGGTCGGTGCGCAGGGCAACGCCATCAAGCGGGTGAAAGGCAACGGCAAGCGGGTGGTCTACACCTTCGAGGATCCGAACTGCGGCTACTGCAAGGAGCTGCAGAAGGAACTGAACAAGATGACCGACATCACGGTGTACACCTTCCTGTTGCCGATCCTGTCGCCGGACTCCGCAGAAAAATCGAAGGCAGTCTGGTGTGCCAGGGATCGCGGCAAGGCCTGGGATGATCTGATGAACAAGGCTTCGCTGCCGGCGAACGCCGTCAAAACCTGCGCGACGCCGCTGGAGGACAATCAGCGCCTGGCCCAGCGTTTCGGCGTGCGCGGCACGCCGGCGATATTCCTCGCCAACGGCCAGCAGGTCGGCGGTTATCTGCCGGCCGACAAGCTGGAGCAGGCGCTCACGGCCTTGCGCTAGACGGCTGGCAGGCGGAACGGCAGGGGGCGGAATGATCCCGTGCAAGGTTCCGGACCGCAGGTTCCGGCTGGCCCTGGGCCTGTCAGTGGCGGCACATGTCGTCCTTCTGGCCGGCAGCTGGGGCGGCGCTACCGCCCCGCAAACACCGCTGCAGGCTCGCCTTGACGTTCCAACTGCGGTGATGGCGGGCGCGGTTTTTGCGGAGGAGCCCGTTGCGGCAACAATGCCGGCGTCACCGGAAACGCTCCGCTCCGGGAATGATCGCCGTTCGCTGATGTTGCCGGCAGCGGCTGAGCCCGGTTCCGATACTGCCGGAGCCGATACCCGTTTTTATCTGGCGCGTGAACTGGATCGGTATCCCGAAGCCCCGGAGCTGCGGCAGGTTGCGGCTGTCGCCCATGTCCGCGTCTGGGTCGGCATAGACCAGCAGGGCCGTGTGGTGGATGTTGCGGCGGCGGACCCCGGGCACCCGGTGGCCGCCGTCGGCGAGCGGCTGCGGGCAATCCGCTTCGTGCCCGCCCGCAAGGATGGCCGTCCGGTGAAGAGCCGCGTGCTGATGGAATGGCCTGAACGCTAGGGACCCTGCGATGGCCCGGCACACGGGGCGCTTTGGAGTAAAATCGGCCGTTCCGGTTTTCCCCGTCCCGACCGAAAGAACAGGATGAAGTCCGCGAACGTCCTTCCCAGCCGCGCCGCATGCCCCGGATCATCTCCGGCAGCGGCGGTACGGCAATAGGCGCGCCCCATGCGCCTGCGCATACTTGGCTGTTCCGGCAGCATCGGCGGGCAACAACACCGCACGACGTCCTTTCTGGTCGATCACGACATCCTGATCGATGCCGGCACCGGCGTCGGCGAGTTGTCTTTGCCCGAATTGTCGCTGATCGACCATATCTTCGTGACCCATTCTCATCTCGATCACGTCGATTCGATCGCGTTTTTCCTGGATTCCGTGGGGGCGTTGCGGCCGAAGCCGGTTACGGTCTATGCCACCGCACCGACGATCGAAATTCTCAAGAAGAATCTGTTCAACTGGGATATCTGGCCTGACTTTACCGTGATCCCGACACCGGAGGCCCCGTTCATGCAGTACCGGGAGATCGAGGTCGGCAGCGTGATCGACCTCGGCGGACGGAAGATCACGGCCTTGCCGGCGATCCATACCGTGCCGGCGGTCGGTTACCTGCTCGACAGCGGGAAGGGCAGCCTGGCGTTCAGCGGTGATACCGGACCCAACGACGGCCTGTGGGAGATCGTCAACCGGACGGAGAACCTGAAGTACCTGATCATCGAAACGGCATTTTCGGACAAGGATCGCAGGCTGGCGGAGCTGGCGCGGCATCTCTGTCCGTCGATGCTCGGCGAGGAACTGGCCAAGCTGCAGCGGCAGGTGGATGTCTACATCACCCATCTCAAGCCCAGCGAGATCGAACTGACGATGCAGGAGATCGAGGAACTGCCGGTCAAGATCCCGCCGCGGCTGCTGCAGAACAACCACGTATTCGAATTTTGAACCGGTAGCGGCGCTCTTGCACCTGCTGCCGCCCGGATGGAGAATCCATCAGGGCGTGCCGGAGGGGTCTGGCCGCTGCGGACTGATTCCAAGAACATGAAAAAAGAAGTCCCTGTAGAACAACTCGAGTTCGGCGTATTCGTCTCCGAACTCGACCGGCCGTGGACGGAAACGCCGTTCATGTACCAGGGCTTCGTCCTCAACAACGAGAAACAGCTCGAGGCGCTCAAAAAATACTGCAAGAAGGTCACGATCGACCTCGACAAGGGCGCCGATCTGCCTGATCGCAGTGCGTTGCTGACCAGCCGCACCGGCGAACCCTCCGCCCGGCCGCGGGTGGCCGAACCGCTGGGTCCCAGCGTGCTGACATCGATCAAGCACAAGGTGGTCTACCGCGAGCAGTCCACGGTCGACGAGGAACTGCCGGTTGCGCGCACCGCACAGCGTCAGACCGAGGTCGTACTGAAGGACATCATGGGCCAGGTCGAGGCCGGCAAGGCGCTGGACGCGCCGCGCGTGCAGGAGGCCGTGACCAGCATGACGGACAGCGTCGTGCGCAATCCGGATGCGATGATGCTGCTCGCCAAGCTCAAGGAGAAGGGCGGACATACGCTGGATCGGGCGTTTGGCGTGTCGATTTACATGCTGACCTTCGGCCGTTTCCTGCAACTGCCGCGCGAGCAGCTCGACCTGCTCGGCATGCTGGGATTGTTGCAGGATGTCGGCATGACCGCGGTGCCGGAGGAGGTTGTCGAGAAAAAGGGCGCCTTGTCCAAGCCCGAACTGATGGTCTGCCGCAGCCACATCGCGCATTCGGTGGCGATCCTGAGGGATACCCCGGGCCTGCCGGCGGAACTGCCGGAACTGGCGGCACTTCACCATGAGCGCTACGACGGCAGCGGTTATCCCAAGGGCCTGAAAGGCGACCAGATCGGCCTGTTCGGCTCGATTGCCGGCCTGGTCGACTGTTTCGACGCGATGACCCATCCGCGGTCCTATGCGGAGGTCTACTCGCCCTCGAATGCGCTCAATCACCTCTACAACACCCGCAACGTGCAGTTCGACGGGCCGCTGGTCGAGCAGTTCGTGCAGTGCATCGGCATTTTCCCCGTCGGCGCCCTGGTGGAACTGAATTCCGGGGAAATCGGCATCGTCATCGCGCAGAATCTGGTCAGACGGCTGTTGCCCAAGGTGATGGTGGTGCTTGATGCGCAGGGCATCGCCAAGCGTCCGCAGCTGATACTTGACCTCGCGCAGGAGCCCAAAGCCGCGCCCGGCGTCCCCTACCGGATCAAACGCACGCTGGAGCAGGGCAGTGTCCCCATCGACCCCTCCGAATTCTTCCTCTGAGACTGCTGCAGACGGCGCAGCCGAAGCGGCGGTCAGCCTGGGCGCGCTGACGGCACGCCTCGCCGAGGAATTCAATGCCGGCCCGGAAGCATTGGGCCGGGTGGCGGCGGCATTTCTGGACGTGCGGGACCGGGCTCCGGACCTGTTCGTGCCGGTGGCCGGCACACTGGCGGCTGCTTTTGAGACGCAGGCGGTGTCCGGGAATGCGGATGCGGCGACGGTGTACGCCGCGCTCGGCGAATGGGCGCTCGATGCCGAAGGTGAGCCCCTCGAACGCATGCGGCGGGACTGCCAGCGATTCCAGGACGCGATGACCCGCGGCGTGTTGCGGCTGTATGCCGGCGACTCCGCGCAATGCACCGAAACCCTGCTGGCGCTGCAGCGCTTCAATTTCCTGCAGCTGGCGCTGCTGGCATCCCTCGCGGCGCGCGGGCAGGAGGAGGGTGGCGTCGTGCGCACGCTGCCGACGCCCGAGTACGCGGCGTTCATGGAGATTTTCCGCACGACGATCGAAAACCATCGCCAGGACGGCAAGCAGCTCGGTTTGCTGCTGTTGCAGGTCGGCAAGGTCGAGCAGATCGACCGCCAGCTCGGGCTGCAGAAGGGTGAGGCCTTCATGCTGCGCGTGACCCGGCGCATGCGCGAGGGCGTGCTGCGCAAGCAGGACCAGCTGGGGCGGGTCAGCCGCGACCAGTTTGCCTGCCTGCTGCCGAGGATCGCCGGCGAGGGCGTGGCCATACTGGCCGCCAACAAGGTGCTGGGTGCGCTGGAGGCGCCGATTCCGATCGGTGACCGCACTTTCGATACCGATGTGGTGATCGGCATCGCCGTTTATCCGGATCACGGCGGCGATCCCCAGTCACTGGTGCGCAATGCCAAGCTCGCGGCAAGGGTTGCGCGCGGTTCGGCCGCACGCACCGCGGTTTATGACCCCGCACATGGCGAGAGCGAGGAGCGCCAGCTGCGTTACGAGACGCGGCTGCGCCACGCGCTGGAAGAGAACACGCTCGGGTTGGCCTTCGAGCCGCAGCTCGATGCCCAGTCGGGCCGCATCGGCGGACTCGAGTGCAGCCTGCGCTGGATTGATGCCGAACTGGGGGAGGTTTCGGAGGCCGAGGCGCTCGGCACCGCGGAGCGCGCGGGCCTGGTGCGCGAGGTGACCTGGTGGGTGTTCAACAACGCGCTGCGCCAGAGCGCCGAGTTTGCAAAGGCCGGGCTGCAATGCAAGCTGGGACTCAAGGTCTCGGCCAGCGGCCTGCTGCAGCCCGATTTTCCGGAGTTTGTCGACCGTGCGCTGCGCACCTGGGGTGTGCCGCCGGGCCGTGTGGTCATTGGCGTGCATGAGTCGGCCATCGCCGGCGACCTGGCGCAGGTGAAGGATGCCTTCGGCCGTCTCAAGCGCCTCGGACTGCGGCTGGGCATCGCGGGTTTTGCCACCGGCGCTTCATCGCTGGGCAACCTCGCCCAGCTGCCCTTCGACGAGATGCAACTCAGCGCGGAATTCGTGCATGACATGCAGCGATCGCAATTGCACGG
>JALHND010000121.1 GCA_022843705.1 Burkholderiales bacterium | reverse complement strand
TCGGCGGCGTCCAGCCGAGCTTCGCCATCATGCCGGCGACCACCGGCGAGATCAGCATCGCGCCGGGCGTGCCTTTCTCCCAGCCGGCCAGCGCGGCGAAGTTCGGCGTGCGCATGAAGTCCGCCATGCGATGCAGGCCCTGGGTCACATCCTCTTCCGGCGTTTCCTTTTTTGCGCCGCGGCGGCGGATGTTGGTGACGCCGCTGGCAAAGAACACCGACACCGAATTGCTGCCCGGCGCGAAACCGTGGCGTCGCGTCGCATGCGGCTGCCAGCCTTCGGGCAGGCTCGCCTCGTCCTCGGCAAACACGGCATTGGTGTAACGCATCGCGCCATAGATCGCCATCGTGCCGATGCCGGGCAGCGCACCGCCGACGTTCTGCTGCATCAGGCGCAGCGCGCGGCCGATGCTGGCGCCGGCCGGCCGCTGCGGATCGGGGCCGAGGCAGCCGAAACCGGAGTTGAGGCGGATGTCCTTCGCAATCGGGCCGTTGACGATGACCACCGGGAACGGCCCGCCGGACGTCGCCTGCAACTGGTCGAACAGCGACTCCGGCGCGAGACAGGCTTCAACCGCGGCAATCAGCACCGGCAGGTATTCCGGCCGGCCGCCGGCCATCGCCAGCGCGATGGCGCAGGTCTCGACCGTGGTCACGCCGCCGCGTGGCGGAAACTTGCCCAGCACCTGGTCGCGCGGCAGCGCCGAGCCGCGCAACATCCAGTCGACGCGCTCCCGCGTCGCCGGCCACACCGGCAGGCCGTCACCCCAGAGATTGGTCAGCAGCAGGTTGTTGGCTTTCTGCAGCGCGTCTTCATAGGTCGCGCCCTCGACCGTCAGCATCTTCGAAGCGCCGGCCCCCTGCGTGAAATCAGACTGCCATCTGGTCAGCCCGTTGTAGAACTCCTTCTTGCGCGCGGTGATGGCGGACAGGTCGCTGCCCGGCAGGAACATGTCGATCGGGAAAGTCACCATTGCCGCATCGGGCGCAAGGCCCAGCCCGGAGACGGCGTTTTTCATGACCCCGACAAAATCCGTCCGCGTCAGCGTGACGGTGGGAATGCCCAGTGTTTCGATCCTCGCGGCAGCACGGCCGCAAGCGGTGGCGCAGGAGCCTCAGGCCGCGTTGCCGACGATGACCGCGTCAACACCGCTTTTTTTCACCAGCGCGGCGGTCTCCTCGGTCGGAATCAGCACGTTGCCCTGCGGATAGGCGTCGATCGGCAGCAGTTCCGCCGTCGGGAAATCCGCCTTCAGCAGATCACGCAGCAAGGGCAGCATGCGGAAGGCCTGCCACTGCTCGTTGCTGACGAAGCCGATGCGTTTCCCCGCCAGGGTGTCGATACGCGGCGCGAACGGCTGGGTGACCTCCAGCGTGCCAGACGGATCGTGGAATTCTATTTTGACCATCGATGGAACCCTCCTTGGTCCGGACATTCTAAAGTACAGGTCACCGGCAGGCATGGAGACCGTCCATCTAATTGACATCCGCAACGGGCGGCTGAACCCGGGAATAATGCCAATCACCATGCACAGGCCACTGATCCTCCACCTGCTGGGTACTGCCGTCGCGCTGCTGCTCTCCGGCCACGCGGCTGCCAGGGTGCCTCCACCCGCGGAGGTACTGCTGCGCTCGGCAGTTCCGGTGAACAAGACCGTGGTGCCGGCAAGTCGTGGCACCGCGCCGCTGCACAGTGTTGCCGGTGTTGCGCCGGGGCAGGCGGGCTACGTGCATTATTTCCTGCTGCGCATGCCGGATAACAGCGTCGAAGTGCAGGTCGGCATCGAACTCGAAGACCAGCGCATCGCCTGGTCCTTCCCGGAGCTGGGCGTCGTCGTCTCGCCGTTCATCAGCGGCGAGACCCTCGAGGTCGGCAACAACAGCTACGACGTCTGGCACCTCTACGGCCTGCGCCCCTTCCCGGACAACGCCGCGATGGCACGGCTGCGCAAGACACTGCCGGCCCGGGTCAATGCATGGACCAGGGCCGGCATTCCCTATTGCCTCGACGACAGCCCGCAGGGCAAGTGCATGAGCTGCATCGGCCTGGTCCTGCGCGCACTGTTCCCGGGCAGCCGCGGTTACCCGGACATGCCGCGTGATTTCTGGCGCACCAGTGCCGGAAACCGCTACACCCCCGATGATCTGCTGCTCTATCTGACCGGCATGCTCGATCTGCCGGACCGCAATGCGCGCCTGCAACGCCTCTACCGGCTGGCAATGCCGGCCGACCTGCGCAATGACCTGGAAAAACTGATCCACGCGATAGGCACCGGCGAATCGAAACCGGCGGTGGCGACGGGAAAACGCCCGGGAATGCCGCGCGGAAGACTTTAGGGCATATTTTCCGGATAACTTGCCACCTCGCCGTTGGCAATCCAGCGCTGTGCGATGTGCGCGCCAACCCTGGTCAGTCAAACAGCGACCTGTCACTCACTTCCTGGGCCAGCCCCGGCCGCGACAGCGTTCCCACCCGCACCCCCAGCAGCCGGATCCGCCGGTCGAGTGGCACGCGCTTCAGGCATTCGCCTGCGGCGCGGCGGATGGTCTTCGCATCCTGCGTCGGCCGGTCGATCGTCAGGTCGCGCGTGACGGTGTGAAAATTATCGTAGCGGATCTTGATGCCGATGGTTTTTCCGGCATAACCCTTGCGCTCGAGATCGCCGGCGACGCGCAGGCAGAGGTCGGTGAAGATTTTCGACAGCCGCGGCCGGTCGCGCACCGGATGCAGGTCGTCCTCGAAAGTGGTTTCGCGGCTGATCGATTTCGGCTCGCTCCAGGTCACCACCGGCCGATCGTCCTCGCCGCGTGCCACGCGATACATCCACGCGCCATAACTTCGGCCGAACTGTTCCACTAACCAGCCGGCATCCTTCTGCGCCAGTTCGCCGATGGTGCGCACCCCCAGCTTCTCCAGTTTCGCATTGGCCTTGGGGCCGATGCCATTGATCTTGCGTACTGCCATAGGCCAGACCACGCCGCGCACATCGTCCGGGCGGATCACGCTGATGCCGCCCGGCTTGTTGAGCTCGGAGGCAATTTTCGACAGCAGCTTGTTGGGCGTGATGCCGATGGAGCAGGACAGGCCGGTGGCCTCGCGCACCGCGCGCTGGATGTCGAGCGCCAGTGCACGCGCGCGCGCCCAGGGATCGGGGGCACCTTCCGCGGCACTGGCGGCAACCCCCTCGCTGAGGTCGATGTAGATTTCGTCGATGCCGCGGTCCTCGACCTGCGGCGCAATCTCGCGCACCGCCGCCTTGAACAACCCCGAATATTTGCGATAGGCGTCGAAATCCGCCGGCAGCAGGATGGCATCGGGCGCGAGCTTCGCCGCCTTCATCAGCCCCATCGCCGAAAACACGCCCAGCGCGCGCGCCTCGTAGGTCGAGGTCGTCACCACGCCGCGGCCGGTGTAGCCGCGCAGCGTGGCGAAAGTCCCGTCATCCGCCGACTCCTGCGCGGAACGGCGACGCCCGCCGACGACCACCGGGCGTCCCTTGAGCTGCGGATAACGCAGCAGCTCGACCGACGCGTAGAACGCGTCCATGTCGAGGTGGGCGATGTAGCGCGGCACCATCGCGAAGCTTCCCCTACAGCAACTCGATGCCGGGCAGACCGGCGGCGCATTTGCTGCGGATGATGTCGACGAACTCGCCGACATAGGGCCGGCCGGCAAGCGCGCGCGGCACAACGGCATGCAGGTCGCTCCACAGTCCCCTGGCGCCGATTCGCCTCGCGATGACATAGTCGAGGTCGACGTAGTTGCGCACGCCCCAGTTCGGCAGGGCCGCGATGCCGCGGCGGCTGGCCACCAGTTGCAGGATCGCCACCGTCAGCTCCGAAGTGCGGCGCGCCAGGCGGATGCCCGCCGGCTTCAGTACCTGGCGGATCAGGTCGATGCGCTCCTCCGGCACCGGATAGGTGATCAGCGTCTCCCCCTTCAGGTCGGCCGCCTCGATGCGCCGCTTCCCGCGCAGGCGGTGCTCGAGCGGCAACACGGCCAGGATTTCGAAACGGAACAGCGGCAGCGCCACATAATCACGCCCGCGCGGCTTCTGCGACCCGATCACCAGTTCTGCCCGGCCGCCCTTCAGCAACTCGAGCGGATCGCTGTGAAAACCGGCCAGCAGATCGACTTCGACCTCGGGCCAGCGCCCGCGGAACTCGTCCATCACCGGCATCAGCCAGTCGAAGCAGGTATGGCATTCCAGCGCGATGCGCAGGTCACCCCGGGTGTCTCCCTGGAGGCGCGCCAGATCGCGCTCGGCACCGGCCACCGCCTCCAGCGTCACGCGCGCAAGCTGCAACAGGCGCTGTCCCGCCGGCGTGAAGCGCAGGCCGGCGCCGGTACGCTGGAACAGCAATATGCCGTAATGCGCCTCCAGCGCGCGCATCTGGTGCGACAACGCGCTCTGGGTCAGGTGCACGCGGCCGGCGGCCTGCACCAGTTTTCCGGTTTCGGCGATCGCGGCCAGCGAACGCAGGTGGCGCAGTTCAAGCATCGGGCATGCCGATATGAATAGTATTCAAGTTATTCTGAAAATTTGTCGTTTGATTCTACGCCGCGCCCGCCGAATACTCCACGCCTCCTTCACCCACCGAGGCAGCCCCCCCCCATGATCACCACCCATATCCCCGGATACCCCCGCATCGGCGCGCGGCGGGAACTCAAGTTTGCACTCGAGGCCTGCTGGCGCGGCGAAACCGGCGACGCGAACCTGCTCCGCACCGGATCGGAGCTGCGCGCGGCACACTGGCGCAGGCAGCGCGAAGCGGGGCTGTCGCTGGTCACCGCTGGGGACTTTTCGTTCTACGACCCGATGCTCGACACGCTGGTGCTGCTGGGCTGTCCGCCGCTGCGTTTCGGCTTCGACCCGCAACGGCTGACGCTGCGCCAGTATTTCGAACTGGCGCGCGGCAATGCCGGCCAGCCGGCGCTGGAAATGACCAAGTGGTTCGACACCAACTACCACTACCTGGTCCCCGAACTGTCGGCGCAGACCCGGTTCGACGGCGGCCCCGACTGGTACTTCGAACACATCGCCGAAGCCCTCGCGGCCGGACATCCGGTAAAGCCGGTGCTGATCGGTCCGGTCACCTTCCTGCGCCTGGCCAAGGCCGGCGGCGGTGCCGACCGCCTGGTGCTGGTGGAGCCGCTGGCCCGCGCCTACGCGCGCATCCTCGGCCGGCTGCGCGGCATGGGCATCGAATGGGTGCAGATCGACGAACCCGCGCTGTGCCTGGAACTGGAACCCGCATGGCTCGACGCCTTCGACCGCGCCTACCCGATACTCGCCGCCGACGCGCCGGCCCTGCTGCTGGCGACCTGTTTCGACGCCGCCGACGAACACGCCGACCGTGTCCTGCGCCTGCCGGTGCGTGGCATCCACATCGACCTGGTGCGCGCCCCGGGGCAACTGGCGGCATGGCAATCGCGCTTGCCGGCGGACCGCGTGCTGTCAGCCGGCATCGTCGACGGCCGCAACATCTGGCGCACCGACCTGCGCCGCGCGCTGGCCCTGCTGCAGCCGCTGCATGAGGCCATCGGCAACCGGCTGTGGCTGGCATCGTCCTGCTCTCTGCAGCACGTGCCGGTCTCGTTGTCCGGCGAACAGGGCCTGGATCCGGAAGTGCGGCCATGGCTGGCCTTCGCCGACGAAAAACTCGAGGAACTGCGGGTGCTGGGCAAAGCCCTCGACGGCGGCACCAAGAGCGTGCTCGCGGAACTCGAAGCCGCTGACGCGGTACTGGCATCAAGGCGCACCAGCCGGCGCATCGTCAACGAGGAAGTCCGCGCACGGCTCGGACGCCTCAGCCCGGCGGACGAGCGGCGCGCAAACTCGCACCCGCAGCGCAGCGTGCTGCAGCAGGCGCAGCTCGGCCTGCCGCCGCTGCCGACCACCACCATCGGCTCGTTTCCGCAGACCCCGCAGATCCGCGCCACCCGCGCCGCATGGAAACGCGGGGAAATCGGCGAGCTGCAGTACCTGGACGCCATGCGTGCCGAAATCCGCGAAGTCATCGCGCGGCAGGAGGCGCTGGGCATCGACGTGCTGGTGCACGGCGAAGCCGAGCGCAACGACATGGTCGAATTTTTCGGCGAGCAGCTGTGGGGTTTCTGCTTCACGCAGAACGGCTGGGTGCAGAGTTACGGCTCGCGCTGCGTCAAGCCACCGGTCATCTACGGCGACGTCGCGCGGCCGGAACCGATGACGGTCGACATCTCGCGTTTTGCCCAATCGCTGACTGAAAAGCCGGTGAAGGGCATGCTGACCGGACCGGTCACGATCCTGCAGTGGTCCTTCGTCCGTGATGACCAGCCGCGGGCGGACACCGCGCTGCAGATCGCGCTGGCGGTGCGCGAGGAAGTCGCCGACCTCGAGAAGGCCGGCATCCGGGTGATCCAGATCGATGAACCGGCGCTGCGGGAGGGGTTGCCGCTCAAGCGCCGCGACTGGAACGGCTACCTGGACTGGGCCGTGCGCGCATTCCGGATCGCGTCCGCGGTCGCCGCCGACGAAACACAGATACACACCCATATGTGTTACGCCGAGTTCAATGACATCCTGCCCGCAATCGCGGCGATGGACGCCGACGTGATCACCATCGAAACGTCACGCTCGAACATGGAGCTGCTCGACGGTTTCGGGGAGTTCCGCTACCCGAACGGCATCGGGCCCGGGGTCTATGACATCCACTCGCCGCGGGTACCGCAGACGGAAGACATCCTGCGCCTGATGCGGCGGGCCTGCGGCGTAATCCCGCTCCCGCAACTGTGGATCAATCCCGACTGCGGGCTCAAGACCCGGTCGTGGACCGAAGTCGAGCCCGCGCTGCGCAACATGGTTGCCGCGGCCAGGCAGTTGCGCGCCGGGCTGGCGGCCAGCGACGGGACGGGGCCTGCCGCCTGACCGGAGGCCGGGTGACTCATCGTCAGCGATCTGACGCGGCGGGTGTTGCGAAGTGACACCCGCCGCAGTTCCGTGTTTAATCCTGCGTTCCGAAACCGCAACGAACACAGGACCACATCATGACCGAAGTCACCGCCGCCCTCCGCTCCGAGTTCGCGCCCACCGGCACGCTGCGCGTGGGCCTCAACATGAGCAACTTCCTGCTCACCCGCACCGATGCCGCGACCGGCAAGCCGCTGGGCGTCGCCCATGACCTGGGCCAGGAACTGGCGCGCCGCCTTGGCCTGCCGGTCGAATTCGTGCCGCACCCCAATCCCGGCGCGCTGGCCGGCGCCGCCGGCAGCAATGTCTGGGACGTCGGCTTCCTCGGCGCGGAACCGCAGCGCGCCAACGAGATCGACTTCACCGCCGCCTATGTCGAGATCGAGTCGACCTACCTGGTGCCCCCGGGCTCGCCGCTGAAACACGCGAATGACGTGGACCGCAAGGGCGTACGCATCATCGTCCCGGAAAAAGCGGCCTACGAACTCTATCTCACGCGCACCATCAAGAACGCTGAACTCATCAGGGACAAGGGCGGTGACCTCTGCTTCAAGCGTTTCGTCGATGAAAAATTCGATGCGCTGGCAGGATTGAAACCGCGCCTGATCACCGACCAGGCCAGGTTCCCGGGCTCGACCATCGTCGAAGGCAATTTCACTGCCGTGCTGCAGGCTGCAGGCGTGCCCAAGGGACGGCCCAATGCCGCGAAATACCTGGCCGAATTCATTGAGGACGCCAAAGCCACCGGTCTGGTTGCCAAGGCCACTGCCGACAACAAGGTTGTCGGGCTGACGATCTCAGCGCTGGCCTGAAAGGCACAGCTGCTCGAGCAGGCTGGGATCGGGGCGGGAAAACTGCGGGGGTCAAATAATATGACGCCCGCAGTGTAACACCCCGCTTGCGGAAGCGTCAGCCACAGGCGTAAAACACTGCCAGACCGCAAGCCCTGCGGAGCCCGAAAAGGAAAACGCCATGAACCGCATCGTCCATCTCGCCCTGAAGGTCGAGGATCTCGACAAAACCACCAAGTTCTACGAAGACGTCTTCGGCTTCTGGGAAGCCGAAACCCGCAAGACCCGCGACCACCTGTCGCGCCACCTGACCGACGGCGAGATCGATTTCACGCTGATCAAGTACGACGAAGGCACGCAGTCGGCCGAGTCCAAGGCCGCCGGCGAAGGCCCCTGCATCCACCATTTCGCGATCGAGGTGGAAGACATGGCGGCAGCGACGGAAAAAATCAAAAGCTACGGCTGCCAGATCATCAGCGATCCCGGCGTGATCCCGGTCAAGTTCCGCGCCCCCGGCGGCACCGTCGCCGAGCTGGTGCCGGTCGGCCGCTACAAGAAACCCGAGCGTCCGGCCCACAAAGCCTGATGTCCGGCATCCGGGCCGTCTACGAAGCGGTCGCGCGGCAGTTCGACCGCGACCGCAGCAAGGCCCTGATGGAGCGGCATTACCTCGATGCCCTGCTGTCGCGGCTGGGCGGACCGCGTGACATCCTTGACCTCGGCTGCGGCAGCGCCGAGCCGATCGCGAAATTCTTCATCGACGCCGGCTGCCGCGTCACCGGTGTCGATGCGGCAGCGGCAATGATCGCGATCTGCCGCGAACGTTACCCGGACGGCGACTGGATCGTGGCCGACATGCGCGGCCTCGATCTTGGCCGTCGCTTCGACGCAATCATTGCCTGGGACAGCTTTTTCCACCTCGACCCGGAAGAACAGCGCGCGATGTTCCCGGTGTTCGCGCGCCATGCCGCACCGGGCGCTCTGCTGCTGTTCACCGCGGGACCGCGGGCGGGTGTGGCGATGGGCGAGATTTACGGCCACGCCCTCTATCACGCCAGCCTCGACAGCGCGGAGTACGAAAACCTGCTCGCGGAGGAAGGTTTCCGGGTGCTGATGCACCGGATCGAGGATCCGGACTGCGGGGGGCACACCGTCTGGCTGGCGCAGAGACCGGCGGAGGGCTAAAGCCCGGACGGCGGCTGCCGTAAATGAAAACAGCTTCGGCAATTCCGGAACGGGGCAGTTACCCGGACCAAAGTGCAACCCCCGGTTGCTGCCACTGAAGTTCG
>JALHND010000120.1 GCA_022843705.1 Burkholderiales bacterium | reverse complement strand
CCGGCGCCGAGGTCGCCGCGCAGATGCAGCACCATGCCCGGCTCAAGCCGCGGCGCCAGCGCCCGGCCCAGGGCCAGCGTGTCGTCTTCGGTGGCAAGAAAGCGGTTAACCTTGGTCATGGACGTGGAGAGAAAATCAAAGTCAAAGGCTTTAGCCACAGAGGGCACAGAGAACACAGAGGACTTCAAAAGCGAGCCCATCACGCCGGAGCGCCTGCGGTTACAGGCCAGGCCTGCGCAGTTGTTTTTCTCTGTGAACTCTGTGTCCTCTGTGGCTTGGTTTTGAATCGGATCTGAATTGAATCCCGCAATCGACTACAAGGCACTGCGCGATGACATCCGCCGCTGGGGCGCCGAACTCGGGTTCCAGCAGGTCGCGGTGGCCGATTGCGACCTGTCGCATGCGGAGCCGCGGCTGGCCGAGTGGCTTGCCTGCGGCTGGCATGGCGACATGGATTATATGGCACGCCACGGCGTCAAACGCAGCCGTCCGGCCGAACTGGTGCCGGGCACGCTGCGGGTGATCGCGGCGCGGCTGGATTACACACCGCCGTCGGCGCGCGACAGCTGGGCGGTGATCCACGACGATGCGCGCGCCTTCGTGTCCCGCTATGCAACCGGGCGCGATTATCACAAGGTGCTGCGCGGCAAGCTGCAGAAACTGGCCTCGCGCATCGGGGCGGCGGTCGGCGAATACCGCTACCGCGTGTTCACCGACAGCGCGCCGGTGATGGAGGTGGCACTGGCCGAAAAGGCCGGGCTGGGCTGGCGCGGCAAACACACGCTGCTGCTCAACCGCGAGGGCGGCTCGGCATTTTTCCTGGGCGAGATCTACACCGACCTGCCGCTGCCGGTGGACGCGCCGCAGACGGAGCACTGCGGCAGTTGCGTCCGCTGCATCGACATCTGCCCGACGCAGGCCATCGTCGCGCCGTACCGGCTCGATGCGCGGCGCTGCATTTCCTACCTGACCATCGAACTGAAGGGCAGCATTCCCGAGGAATTGCGGCCGCTGATCGGCAACCGCGTCTATGGTTGCGACGACTGCCAGCTGGTCTGTCCGTGGAACCGCTTTGCGCAGGTCACGGGCGAGGATGATTTTGCGGTGCGCAACGGGCTGGACGATGTCGCGCTGGCCGAGTTGTTCGCCTGGGACGAGGCGGCGTTTGCATCCCGGCTCGCCGGCAGCGCGATCCACCGCATCGGCCATGAGCGCTGGCTGCGCAACATCGCGGTGGGGCTGGGCAACGCGCGGACCACGCCGGAAGTGCTGGCCGCGCTGCATTCACGCGCCGGGCATCCCTCGGCGCTGGTGCGCGAACATGTGGGCTGGGCGCTGGCGCGCCATGCCGCGGCGGCCTAGGCGCCGAGGGCGGTCGCCAGTTCGCCGAAATCCTTCGCGATGACGTCCCAGTCTTCGGCCGCCTTGAGGTTGGTCTGCTGCTGCGGGCCGTATTCGGTGGGGCGCAGCACGAAGCCGGTGCGCATGCCGTGGCTGCGCGCGTGCCGCAGGTCGTCGTTGTGCGCGGCAACCATCATCACTTCATGCGGCTTGCAGCCGAGCATCTCGATCGCGCCGAGGTAGATTTCGGGATCGGGTTTGAAATGGCGGAAGACCTGGCCGCAGAGGATCACGTCCCAGGGCAGGCCGCCCAGTTTGGCCATGTTGGCGAGCATGTCGACATCGCCGTTGGACAGGGTAGAGATCAGGAATTTTTTCTTCAGCCGCTGCAGGCCGGCAACCGAATCCGGCCAGGGCAGCAGGCGGTGCCAGACGCGGTTGACATGCTGCAGCGAGGACTCGTCCAGTTTGTCAAGGCCGTACCGCGGCGCCATCCCGTCCAGCGCCCGGCGGTAGATGCCGTCGATGGTGGTCCACGGCCATTCGCCCTTGCGCACGCGGTCCATGCCCGGCTTGTAGGCGGTTTTCCATTCGTCGGTGAAGGCGGTCCAGTCGACGGCGAGTCCGCGCGTTTTTCCCCATGCCGAGAGATCGTTGATGATGCTGCTGCGCCAGTCGACAACGGTGCCGAAAGTGTCGAAAGTCAGTGCCTTGATGCCGGATATCATGTAAGTACTTGATTATAAATAATTTTTTATGATAGGGTGGCAAGGCGATTCAGGTCGCGGCGCATGCGGATGGCCGGCTCGATGTTCTGGTAATAACCGGCGATGTACTGCTGCTGCCGGAAACCGAGTGCTTCGTAAAAACTGCGTGCCGCAAAATTGTTGGCGCGCATCTCGACGGTGAAATGGTCAATGCCTGCAGTGAGCGCGGATTCAAGCAGCCATTCGATCATGGCCAGGCCGATGCCGCGGCGCTGGTGTGCCGGTTTGACCGCAAACAATGACAGGTGGGCGCGGGTGTCGCCGAACTCGGTGATCGCAAAACCTGCGGCGCAGCCGCCGATGTCCGCGACCAGCACGCAGGTTTCGCGGGCGCGCAGCGCGCGCGCGACCCGGGTCGGATGCCAGGTCCAGCCGCGCAGGCCGACCTCGATCAGGCAGCGCGACATCACGGCGATCTCCTGGATGTCGCCGCCGTCGGCCAGTCGCAAACGGTACGGGGTCGCGTGCATGTCGTGTCGGGTTCCTGCGCTGCAGTGTAGCGCAATCGCCGAAATATTAACTCTTCCGCTGCGCCAATCAATCCATGGCTAAGTTATCCACTCAGGCGCATGTGTTCCATAAGGTGTGCTGGGATGCGTCCAGCGTGCGGGGGTTTCGGACAGTTTGACTATCGGAGCCAGATGCCGGACCAGGCCGAATGGCCCTTGATCGTCAATCAACGCGTCTTGCAAATCTTCGTACTCCGGCAGGCGGCAGTTCCCGCGGGTGATTTTTTCCCCGCTCAGGCCAAGGTTGTATATCCAGTGGCCGGTTTGGCATAAGGACAGCTTTACCAGGAAGCTACCGCCCTCGGTTGCACGTCTGGCGAGGGCGGCCATTGTGGCGAAGCCTATGAGGTAGCCGGTGCAGTAATCCAGCGCCGGCAGGGGCAGATGCCGCGGTTTAAGACTGTTCGAGTCGACGGTCTCCATGTTAACCATGCCACTGACGGATTGAACGAGACTGTCAAATCCGCGCTTGTTCCGCCATGGACCCTGATGGCCATAAGCGCTCAGATCAACGCAAATAATTCCCGGACGATTGGTCGCCAATGTTTCAGGAGAAAATCCCCGTGCTGCAATTGCGCGAGGGCGGTAGCCTTGCAGGAATACATCGGCATGTTTAATCAGTGCCTTTAGCTGGCTGATTCCACCGGCATCATGCAAGTCGATATATGCAGAACGTTTGCCGTGACCGAAATCAACAAGCTGTTGCTTGTGCAGGTGCCGGTGCGGAGCGTTCAGGCGGAGTACATCCGCGCCGTGTTCGGCCAGGGTGCGGCCGCCAACGGGGCCGGCAATCACGTGCGTCAGGTCGAGTACGCGGATTCCCGACAAGGGGCGGTCTGCCTCGGGTAACGGTTCGGGAGGGCTGTCGCCGATCCGGATGATCTCGAAAAGCGGCAGTTTTGCAACGGCTTTGGCATGTTCATGCTGCATCCATTCTTCACGCCTGCGGACAACGCCGGCGCAAAGCTGCGCCCCGGTCAAGGCGTCCTCAAGATCGAATGCGTTCCATGATTTCGCGATGAACCGCTCGATTGCCTCTCGATTATCGAGGCCGTTGAAAAACCTGATAATGCCGTCGCGATGGTGTGGTTGGGTGCAATGGATCTGTATCCACCGGTCATCCCTGGTTGAATAAAATCCGTGAATCTGATTTTTATGGTCAGGGAGTTTTTTTCCGTTTACCCGGCAGTAATAATCACTGCGCAGCGCTGCAATTGCGCTCAGCATGTTCACGTTGACATGTTGCCGGATGCCGCTTCGCAAGAACCATAGGTGGGCGGCGGCAGCGCCCGCCGCCGAGATGACTGCAGCGCCGGCTTGGCCCAGCAGAAATCTTGTGGGAGGCTGCGGAACGGGTCCGGAAAATGAAACGTAATCGCGTGTGGGTGATGTCAGTTTGGCCTGATCAAATAGATCTGCCAGGACATCATGCGTTTCAATCACGGATTTCCTTTCACTGCTCGCCGCATTTACGAATTTTGAAGAATGGGGGGGCTTATTTACCGGCGGATTCCCTTGCTCTTTTCGAGAGCCCCAGGGTGGTCAGCGTTTCCTCCAGTTCAACATACTGTCTGTCCAGGTAATTCCGCGTGGCCGACGGGCTCATGTGGCTGTCAACGCGGTAGTTCTTCTCCACGTCGTCTTTCCATTCCGCGCTCCGGCTCATCTGAAGAAAGGCGTTTTCCCAGAATTTGAGTTGTTCCTCGGAAATGTCTTTGGGGCCGAGCATGCCTCGCCAGGTCTCAAAAGTGGCATTCGCGCCCTGCTCCTTCCATGTGGGAACCTCCGAGAGCGGTCCCGGCAGGCGCTGCGATGCGCTCATTCCAATGATTCGCAATCGGCCGGCATTCACGTGCGGTAGCAGCGCGGCCGCTGTGGAGGCGGTTATGTCTATGTGGCCGCCCAGTAGCGCTGTGATCGATTCCCCGGATGATTTGAATGTGACAATCTTCATTCGCCTTATGTCGACGCCGGCAGCCTTCATTGGGAGTGCGATTCCCATGTGGATCTGGTTGCCGAGTGCCGAGGCTATCCCCGCACTCAAGGCATCCGGCGTTTTGGCGAGGCGGCTAATAAGATCCCTGCCTGTCTTGATGGGCGAATCTGATCGTACGCTGATGAATATTGACTCGTTAAGAAGTATCGTTACCGGCGTAAAGTCGTTGTGATGTGCTTTCCCCGCGCCAAGTATGTGATTGGTCAGCAAGCCCGGGGTGATCATCAGCAGGTGATGCGGGTCCCGCGTGTGCTGTGCCAAGTAAGCGGCGGCAATTGCGCCACCGCCACCAGGTTTGTTGAGCACGAGGATGGGGGTGGGGACCATTTTCCGATCCTGCCATATTTTCTGTATCGTGCGCGCGGTTATGTCCGTGTTTCCCCCGGGGGAAACCGAGGTGATCAGCTCAACGGGTCGTTCAGGTTTCCATTGCGCGCCGGCATTGCTGCAAAAAATGAGAGCCGGGATTCCCAGGGCGATCGCGAGTTTTTTGCATTCAAAAGCGTTTTTCATGTTCTTCTCCGTTTTGTCCGCTAGTGGCCGAAATGCCAGGGCATGTCTCTATGGTGCGTATTTGCCAGCCTGATAGGTGGCTGATGCCGATCTTGCTGCTGTAGGTATGTTTGGACGTTATTGTGGCGGCATGTCCATGCTGCTCGATTGATTCTGTCATGTAATGTGGTTAATGAAAAACTTATACTTTCTTATCATTTGATAAATAAATCAGAGGTCAGGGTGATGGAAGAGTTGCGGCCCGCTTTCGGGAATTTGCGCTTGCGGCATCTGCGCATGTTGGAACTGTTGAGCGATACCGGTACGGTCAGAAAAACCGCCAAACTGCTGCATTTGTCCGAGCCGGCCGTGAGCCAGATGCTGAAAAATGTTGAAGAGGCTTTTGGCGGGCCGTTATTCAGCCGGACACGACGAGGGCTCGTGCCCAATTCACGATTCGGGGTGCTGCTGCGTCGTATTCGGGGCGCATTGGGTGAGTTGCGCGCTGCCGGTTCGGATCTCGCTCAATCCGATTTTTCCCAGCCGAGGCTGCGCTTTGGTGCAAGCCTTCATATCCTGACACATCTTTTTGCTCCGGCCGTCGGCCGGCTGAGGTTGAATCACCCGGATTGGCGGTTCAGCCTCCAGGAGGGGTCGATGCATGTGCTGCTGAACGATCTTGCCGAAGGAAAACTGGATTGCGTGGGCGGAAGGATGCCGCATCGGAAATCCATGGCCTTCAAAATGTCAGATTTCGATTTCTGGCCGATATACAGTGGCGAACTTTGTCTGGTCGTCGGTGCAGATCATCCGCTTGCGCGTCGACGGAGGGTGGCCCTGACCGAGCTAATTCGGGAAGACTGGGCTTTGTCAATAACGGACGGCCGTTCCCGGCAGTTACTGCAGGATGCGTTCTTGAGGGCCGGCTTCGAATTGCCGGAGCCGGTGGTTGAGTCCCGCCCGTTTCATGCGAATCTTGCCGTGGTATCGCAATCGAGATTGATCACGGTCGCCATGCGAGCTGAAGCTCTGCGCGGGCAGCGTTTGGGAACGCATCGCATTTTGCCGGTCAATATAGAACTGAACGGCCCGCCAATGGCGGTATTTTTCCGCAAGAGTGTGGTGAATGATCCGGTAATCGCCGCCGCCCGCGATGTTTTGCGGGAGGTCGGCAATGAATTGAGCAAAACCGCAGGTGTCGTTGGGCGGAGTTGAGCGAATTCAGGCCATAAGGGGGCAATGCTTCCGAACTGCACCCAAGATTTGCTTCAGGCCTGCTTCGGAATGAATTTCAGCGCCACGCCGTTGTTGCACCAGCGCTGACGCGTCGGCAGCGGGCCGTCCTCGAACACGTGGCCGTGGTGGCCGCCGCAGCGGATGCAGTGGTATTCGACGCGCGGCATGAACAGCAGAAAATCCTTCTTGGTGCCGAACACGCCGGGGATGGTCGTGAAGAAACTCGGCCAGCCGGTGCCGGATTCGTATTTCATTTCCGAGGTGAACAGCGGCAGGTCGCAGCCGGCGCAGGCATAGATTCCGGCGCGCTTTTCCGCATTCAACGGGCTGGTGCCGGCGCGTTCGGTGCCTTCCTCTCTCAGTACCTTGTACTGCGCGACATCGAGCCGCTTGCGCCACTGGTCGTTGGGCAGCTTCAGCGGCTCGGAGGGCGACGGTGCCTTGAAGTTCGCCGCCAGCAGCGCGCGCCAGTTTTTCTGCATGGCCTCGATATCCTTCATCGTCGCGGCCTGTACGGCCTGCGCCGTGGCCAGCAGTGAGGATCCAAGGATCGACAATGACAGTCCCTGCAAAAATCCGCGTCGTTTCATGGTGTTCTCCTGTGCCCGGTCAGACCGCTGTTGCGGCGGAAGATTCCGCAGCAGTCCGGGTTTTCGATCAGTCGGCGCACTCTATCAGTCCTTACGGGGCGCCAGGATATACAGAGCGGATGCGCGATAATTCCGTCCTCCCCAAAATAATCCCGATCATGAAAAGCATCCAGATCCACCAGTACGGCGGCCCCGAAGTCCTGCAGCGCATCGATGCGCCGGTGCCGGAGGCAGCGCCCGGAACCGTGCTGGTGCGTGTCCATCACGCCGGCATCAATTTCATGGACATCCACACCCGCCAGGGCAAGTACGCCAAATCGCGGACCTATCCGGTGCGCCTGCCCTGCACGCTGGGCATGGAGGGCGCCGGTGTGGTGGTTGCCGTGGGCGGGGGTGTGACCACGCATGCGGCGGGTGACCGCGTCGCCTGGTGCATCGTCTGGGGGAGTTATGCCGAATACGCCGTAGTCCCGGCATGGCAGGCGGTGAAAGTGCCGGATGCGCTGCCGCTGGATCTCGCGGCCGTGTCGGTATTCCAGGGTTACACCGCGCATTACCTGGCGCACGATGTCGGACAACTCGGTCCGGGCAAAAGCTGCCTGGTTCACGCGGCCTCGGGCGGCATCGGACAGATCCTGATCCAGATCGCCCGGCGCGCCGGCGCGCGCGTGCTGGCGACCACCAGTTCCGCGGACAAGGCGGCCATCGCGCGGGGCCGCGGCGCGGAGCAGGTGTTCCTCTACGACGATGGCCGTTTCGCCGAAGCCGTGCGTGCGGCCACCGGCGGTGAGGGCGTCGACGTGGTTTTCGATTCCATCGGCAGGGCAACGCTCCGCGACAGCTTCCGCGCGACGCGCACCCGCGGCCTGGTCGTCAACTACGGCAATGTCTCCGGCTCGGTGACGGATCTCGATCCGCTTGAACTCGGCGAAGCCGGTTCGCTGCTGCTGACCCGGCCGCGGCTGGCCGACCACCTGCGCGATGCCGCGGAAATCCGCCGCCGCGCCGGTGACATTTTCGGCGCGCTGCTCGACGGCACGCTGAAGATCGACATTGCCGCGCGTTACACGCTGGACAATGTCGAGAAAGCGCATGCGGCTTACGAGTCGCGCAGCATGGTCGGCAAACCGGTGCTGGACATCGTCAATGAATGATTGCATGGATTGACGGTCATTTGATCCCGAGCTGCCGGTCCAGTGTCCAGGCGCCGCCGCCTCGGCCGATCAGGTAGAACATCGGCACCGCCCAGGTCAGGTGGGTGGGCCAGGCGTCGGGGTAAACGAAAACCTGGATCACCGCGGTCATGCCGAGCAGCGCAAGTGCGGACAATCGCGTGAACAGTCCCAGCACCAGCAGGATCGGGAACAGGTGTTCGGCATAGGTCGCCATGTAGGCTGCGAATTCCGGGGGCAGCAGCGGCACCTTGTATTCCTCCTCGAACAGCAGGAAGGTCGTGTCCTTGAGGGTCAGCAGGCCGTCGACCTTGGTGCGCGCCGAATAAAAGAAAATCGCGGCAACGGCAATGCGTGACGCCAGCGCGATGAGGTTGTGGCTGATCCGGGATTCCAGCTGATCTGTGATGCGGTTCCACAGGCCGGTGATTCCGGTGGCGGACCTGTCGGTCATGGTGCTTGCGGGATTCATGTCGTTTTCTCCGTTCCTTGGGCGGGTTGAATGGGTTTTAGCGGCGGATCCGGCTGAATGCGCCGGCGTCGAGCAGGACGGCGATCAGTCGCGACAGGTCGGCCTTGCCGTCGATGTCGAGCGCCGCCTCTGCGGCATCGGCCACCGTGCCGCCCGCGGCACAGGCATCGAGGAATGCGCATCCGGCCTGGCCAAGCTCACGCCAGGTCACGACATCGCGGGGCCGTGTCAGCAGGGCGCCCTCGGCGCGCCACTCGATTTCATGTTCATCCGGTGCGTCGCCGCGGTTGCGTGACCAGATGGTCCAGGCCGGCGCTGCCGCGCACCAGGTCCAGCGCGTCGCGGCATGCACCTGCAGGCCCAGACGGAAAAAATTCCCTTCGGCCAGCTGTGTGATGGCGGCCGGATCCAGCGGGTCTTCGGTGGCTGCGGCATGGGCCTCGGTCCAGCAGCGGTCGAGCCTTGCGACACCGGGCAGGTAGGG
>JALHND010000119.1 GCA_022843705.1 Burkholderiales bacterium | reverse complement strand
TCGATGATCATCTGCTGCCCCAGCTGGCTGGCCATCTGCATGCCGAAGATCCGCGCCGAGGAGTCGGTCGCACTGCCGGCGGCAAAGGGCACGATCAGCCGGACCGGGCGTTCGGGGTACGCGGTTTGCGCCATCGCGGGCATCGCGACCGGGGCCAGCAGGCACAGCACGGTGCAGGATCGGGCAATCGAAATTTCTTTCATGGCGCATGGTCCTCGGGTCAGTTGACCGCGGACGGCAGGGCGTCACCGCGGGGTGGATTACGTCAACACTCTAACCCAGTGCCATGGCCCGTGAAACCGGCTTCCTGCGAGGCGTCCAGGACAGCGGGCTTGAATGAAGCCGGATGCGGAAGCAGCCACGGCCGGCTTGTGTGCCGGCTGAAGCACTCAAAAAAACGGCCGTTCACCCCGAGCCTGTCGCAGGGTGAACGGCCGCTTTGAAGACCGATTGTTGCCTTACTGCGGCTTCAAGCCCGCCGCAGCCGCCACCTTCTTCCACTTGGCGATTTCGGACTTGATCTGCGCCGCATGTTCCGCCGGCGTGTTGCCGACGGGCAGTGCGCCGCGTTCGATCAGCATCTTGTTGTTTTTCGGATCATTGAGCGCGGCGCGCAATGCTTCATTGAGGCGGGTGGCGATCGGCTGCGGGATGCCCGCGGGCCCGAGGTAGCTGAAGGGGCTGGTGATCACGAAGTCCTTGACGCCCGATTCAACCATCGTCGGCACGTCGGGGAAGGACACAAAACGTTTTTCGCCGCACTGCGCGATCATGCGCAGCCGCCCGCTCTGCAGGTGGCCGGTGATCGCGGGGATGCTGACAAAGGAGAACTGCACCTGGCCGGCGACGAGGTCGACGATCGAGGGACCGGCGCCCTTGTAGGGAATGTGCACGGTCTTGATGCCGGCCGTGGCATCGAGCAGCGCGCCCGAGAGGTGGCCCAGCGCGCCCTGGCCGGAGCTGGAGTAGTTGAGGTCGCCCGGACGTTTTTTGGCCAGCGCGACGAGATCCTGCACGGTTTTCACCGGCAGCGAGGGGTGCACGGCAAGCCCGGCCGGGATGTCGACAATGATGCCGAGCGGCGTGAAATCCTTCTCGGCGTCGAAGGGCAGATTCTTCAGCAGCGAGGGATTGATCAGGAAACTCGCGGCGGCGATCAGCGTGGTGTAGCCGTCGGGCGCGGCGCGCGCGACCATCTCCGCACCGATGTTGCCGCCGGCACCGGGCCGGTAGTCGATGACCAGCTGCTGGCCGAGCACCTCGCCCATCTTCGGCGCCAGCAGACGGAACAGCACGTCGCTGTTGCCGCCGGGCGCGTTGGGATTGACGACGCGCAGGATCTTGTTGGGGAACTGCTGTGCTGCGACAGGGCCTGCGGCCACTGCGGACAGCGCGGCGATACCAGCGATGGCCGCGCGCAAAAGGGTTCTCGACATATTGCTCCTCCTAGTGCATTGATGGATTTTTTATGGGTGCTGCCGGGACATCATAGCCGACCTGTGCGGTTCTGTGACCGCTGCGGATGCAAATCCGGCAAGCCACTCCCGAATGCCGCAAACCATTTCCACGTTGCGGTCAGTCCGCCGCACTTGTTACACCTGTTCATTGCGCCTTGATGCCGCCCTGCCTGATCACCTTGCGCCACTGCTCGCTCTCAGCGCGGATGTGCGCGGTGAATTCCGCCGGCGTCGAACCCACGCCTTCCGAGCCGTCGGCCAGCAGGTGTTTTTCCATCGCCGGCGCTTTCACCGCGCGCGCGGTTTCGGCGGCGATGCGCTCGATGACATTTTTCGGCGTCGCCTTCGGCGCGATCAGGCCGTACCAGTTGACCACCACCACGCCGGGCACGCCGGCCTCGGCCATGGTCGGGGTCTCGGGCATCGCAGGTGCGCGTTTGCCCATCGACACCGCCAGCACGCGCAGCCGCCCCGCCTTCACATGCTGCTGCGAGGAGATGATGGTGGCGAAGGAGAAACTGATGCGTCCACCGACAAGATCGGCATAGGCGGCGCCCATGCCCTTGTAGGGAATGTGCATCAGCTGGGTGCCGGTGGCGATCTGCATCAGCTCGGTGGTCATGTGGATCGGGCTGCCGATGCCGGAGGAGGCATAGGTCAGTTTCCCGGGATTGGCCTTCGCATGTTTGATGAATCCGGCGACGTCTTTGACCGGCAGCGCGGGATGCACCACCAGCGCGTAACCCTGTGCGGTGGCCTGGGACACCGGCAGGAAATCGCGCACCGGATCAAGGCGTGACTTGTAGAGCAGCGGATAGATCACGGTGGTGGCGCTGATCATCATCAGCGTATGGCCGTCGGGCGCGGCATCGGCAAGAATCTCCATCGCCAGCAGACTGCCGGCGCCGGGACGGTTGTCGACCACGGCATTCTGGCCCAGCGCTTCGCTGAAACTGTTCGCGACATTGCGCGTGACGCTGTCCATGCCGCCGCCGGCGGCAAGCGGCACGATCAGGCGCATCGGACGGTTGGGAAAATTCTGTGCCGGCGCAGTGGCGCTGGCGAGCGTGGCGGCCAGCGCCAGTGCGGTGACGGCGATGCGGGTGCTCATGGTCTGCTCTCCTCCGGGCCTGGTGGACGACCGCGCCGGCCCGATACACGGTTGTTTATAAGTATTTGATTTTATTTATATTTTTATTATTTTGCGAGAGTGCCGGCTGAACGGCCCGGCACAACTGCAGGCCACAGAATAACAAGCCCGGAGATCATCATGTGCGGCCTGCGGATCACGCAGCGCCGTTCAGTGCTGCGGCATCTTTGTACGGCGCGCGGTGATGCATTGTTGATGCCGGGTTTTGCACGCGAGATCTGTGTACTGCGTTTGCTGCGATTTCATCCGCAATTGCGCAATCCTTCAAACCGCTGCGGGCTTGCGCATTTATTTTTTTGCGCGTCGTTCTGACATGGCCTCTTTCGCTATTCAGTACAGTAATTGCCGACGTCTTGCTTAATTGACCATATTGGCCGCCCGGGCTAGAGTGACGGCCGGTTCCACCGTAATGCGGCAGGCAACACGCGTTGCCGCCCATGAAAGCTTGCGCAGACGACGAAGATCGTCGCGACAGCGCCGGAGGATTGCAGCGAATCCGGCTCATTCACAACGAAGCGAGGAGAAGTCCATGAATCTGCATTTTTCTTTGAAGCATTTTGCCTGGCTGGGCGTCGCCGCCTGCGCGGCACTGCTGCCGGCCGCCGAGGCCACGGCACAGAAGGTCGATTTTTCGGGCAAACGCATTTTGGTGACGGTGCCCTTCGCGCCGGGCGGCGGTTCCGACGTCTACATCCGCGCGCTGCAGCCTTTCCTTGAAAAACACCTGCCGGGCAAACCGACCATCATCGTGCTCAACGTGCCCGGATCGCGCTCGATCCCCGGCGCCAACCGTTTCCAGGAACGCGCGGTTGCGGACGGCACCCATGCCATCGTGATTTCGGCGACCACCGTCGGCAGCTTCGTGTTCGAGCGCTCGCGGGTCAAGTTCGAGTTGGACAAGTGGCTGCCGGTGCTGCTCTCGCCGCAGGGTGTGGTTGTCTACGCCTCGCCCGCGCTGGGCCTCGGCGGCGCGAAGGATGTCGCCCGCCTCAAGGGCAAGGGACTGGTCTTCGGCGGGCAGAGCGCGGCCGGCGGCGAGGCGCGTTCGGTGCTGACCTTCGAACTGCTCGGCCTCAAGCCGAAATATGTCTGGGGCATGAACCGCGGGCCGGTGCGCCTCGCCTTCGAGCGCAACGAGCTGAACATCAACTACGACTCGATGCCCGGTTACCTCGGGGCCGCCTCCAAGCTGGTGAAGGCCGGCAAGGCGGTGCCGCTGTATTCGCTGGGCATCACCGACACCAAGGGCACGCTGGTGCGCGATCCGAACGTGCCCGACCTGCCGCACTTCGGCGAAGCCTATGAACTGATGCACGGCAGGAAACCCTCGGGGCCCGGTTATGACGCCTGGCAGTCGGTGAACAAGATGATGACCATGCTCAACAAGGGCATATTCCTGCCCGCGGGCACACCGAAGCCGGTCGTCGCAGCCTGGCGCACGGCGATCGCCAACATCCTGAAGGATCCGGACTTCGAAAAACACGCCGGCCAGATCATCGAGGGTTACCCGCAGTTCATCGGTGATGCCGCACTGCCGATCATCAAGGATGCGACCTCCTTCAAGCCCGAGTCCTGGGCCTGGCTCAAGAACTACTACAAGTCCGAGCACAACGTCTCGATCGAGTAACACCGGCACCGGCATTACCACCATCACCTAAATGCAAGCCGACCTCCTGCAGGCGCTGTACGCGCTCGCCAGCGTGCAGCACCTGCTCTTCCTGCTGGGCGGCGTGCTGCTCGGCCTGGTGGTCGGCATCCTGCCGGGCCTCGGCGGCATCGCCGCGCTGTCGCTGCTGCTGCCCTTCGTCTACGGCGGCGATCCGACGCTGGTGCTGCCGATGATGATCGGCCTGCTGGCGGTCACCAACACCTCGGACACCTTTCCCGCGGTGCTGGTGGGCATCCCCGGCACCTCGAGCGCGCAGGCGACCATCATGGACGGCCATCCGCTGGCCCGGCGCGGTGAGGCCGCGCGCGCTCTGGGGGCGGCCTTCTCGGCCTCGCTGCTCGGCGGTCTCTTCGGCGCGCTGATGCTGACGCTGGCGATCCAGTTCGCGCGGCCGCTGATCCTGGCGGTGGGTTTCGGCGAGCAGCTGATGCTGGTGGTGCTGGCGCTGACGATGGTCGGCATGCTGACCGGCAGCAGCGCGATCAAGGGCCTGATCATGTGCGGCATGGGCCTCCTGTTCGGCAGCATCGGCGCCGCGCCCGCCACCGCGGAGGAGCGCCTGACCTTCGGCACGCTGTATCTCAGCGACGGCCTGCCGCTGGTGATCGTCGGCCTTGCGATGTTTGCGATCCCCGAGATCGTGGAGGTGATGCGCAAACGGACCAGCATTTCGTCGATTCCGGAACTCGGCGCCGGCACGCTGCAGGGATTCCGCGAGACGCTGCGCCACAAGTGGCTGGTGCTGCGCTGTTCCGCGCTCGGCGTGTTCATCGGCGCGCTGCCGGGCCTCGGCGGTTCGGTCACCAACTGGGTGGCCTACGCCCATGCGATGCAGTCGGCGAAGGACCGCTCGCAGTTCGGCAAGGGCGACATCCGCGGCGTGATCGGCCCGGAGGCCTCCAACAATGCGGACAACGGCGGCGCGCTGGTGCCGACGCTGATGTTCGGCATCCCGGGTTCCGGCAGCATGGCGCTGTTCCTCGGCGCGCTGGTGCTGATCGGGGTGGAGCCGGGCATCGGCATGATGGAGCGCCATCTCGACCTCACCTTCATCATCATCTGGTCGCTCGCGATCGCCAATGTCCTCGGCGCCGGCATCTGCCTGTTCCTCGCGCGGCCGATCGCGCGCCTGACGCTGGTGCCTTTCATGCTGGTGGCGCCGTTCATGATCGTCATCATCTACTTCGCGGCCTTCCAGGCCACGCGCGCCTGGGAGGACCTGATCGCGCTGTTCGTGCTCGGCGTGTTCGGGATGTACATGAAACGTTTCGGCTGGTCGCGGCCCGCCTTCCTGATCGGCTTCGTGCTGTCGATGCGCCTCGATGCCTCGGTCTACCAGTCGATCCAGGTCTACGGCGCGTCCTTCCTGCAGCGCGGCGGCGTGCTGCTGATCCTGGCGCTGATCGCGGTGTCGGTGTACCTGGCGATCCGCATGAAGGTGCAGCGCGATCCGCTGACGCCGACGGGACCGCATGCGCCGGTGGACAAGGGCCCGCAGGCCGTTTTCCTCGGCCTGCTGATCGCGATCTGCCTCTACACGGTTTACGACACCTGGCAGCTCGAATTCCTGGGCAAGGTGTTTCCGCTGGCGGTGACGCTGGTCACCCTGTCCCTGCTGGTCGCCGCTGCGCTGCTGTTCCGCCGCCAGCGGCCCGATCCGGTGTTTTTCGACAGCGAGCGCGACTGGAGCGGCGACCAGCGGCCCGCCCGCGGCGACCTGCATTTCCAGGGCTGGATACTGGCGCTGCTGGCGGCCATCGGCCTCGTCGGATTCATCCCGGGCATATTCATTTACATCACGGCCTTCCTCGGACTGAAGGCCGGCGTGCGCTGGCACCTGGCCGTCGCCGGCGCGCTGGCCGCGGTCGCGGTGATGAGCGTCTTCGGGCATTTCTTCGTGCTGCAGTACCCGGCAGGACTGCTGCAGTCCGCCGTCGACATGCCCTGGCCGCTGGACTGAACACCCCGCCCTGCGCACGGCCCGCCCGGCAGTGCTAGGCTCTGCCTGAAACGGGCACAAGCCCGGCAGCCTGCAACCGTCCGGAGGAGAACCAGAACATGGCCGCAACCCCCTTCACCGCCCCCGTCGTCGATGCGCTCTCGGTGCGTGTGCTCGTCGATTCCCGCTACGAACGTTTCCTGCCGCGGATGGCGCATCCGCATGTGAAGATCGAACACATCGGCCGCATCACCGGACGGCCGGAGAGCACCTTCGCCTGCGAGTGGGGCCTGTCGCTGCACCTGACCTCGGAGAAGGACGGCGCCAAGGCGCAGTACGTGCTCGACTTCGGTTACACGCCGGAGATCATCAACCGCAATTTTGACCTGCTGAACATCGATCCGAAAAAGATCAACGGCCTGATCCTGTCCCACGGCCACCTCGACCATTTCGGCGGGCTGCAGGGTTTCGTCAGGCAGCACCGCGGGCAGATGCGCGACGACATCGCGCTCTACGTCGGCGGCGAGACGGTGTTCCGCACCAAGTGGGTCAAGGAAGGCGGCGAAACGCTGGAGTGGTGCACCCTCGACCGCGCGGCGCTGGAGGCGCAGAAGGTTATGCCGGTGTGCTGCCCGAAACCGCAGGCGCTCGACGGCGCCTTCACCTCGGGCTACATCGAGCGCGATTCCTTCGAGACGGTCACCGGCGGCTCGCTGGTGGTGGACGACCATTTCACCGAGGCCGAGCGCGAGGGCAAGCTGGTCAAGGACACCCATCCCGACGAACACGCCACCTGCTACATCGTCAAGGGCAAGGGCCTGGTGGTGATTTCATCCTGCGGCCACACCGGCATCATCAACACGGTGCGGAGCGCGATGAAAGCCGCCAACGTCGACAAGGTGCACGCGGTGATGGGCGGCTTCCACCTCGGTCCCTCGCATGTGGATTACCTGCAGCACACATTGCGGGAGTTACAGGCGCTCAATCCGGACGTGATCGTACCGATGCACTGCACGGGTGAACGTTTCATCGACATGCTGCGCCAGAACATGCCCGACCGGGTGGTTTACTCCAACGTCGGCAGCAGTTTTACTTTCGGCGGCTGAGCAGGCCGCAGATCCGCAAGCAGCACCGGGTACCGGCCATCATTCCTGCCGCAGCAAACATCGCCCTGCGCGTCGCCGCAGGCACCGCGGTATTCGCGCTGATCGTGGCGCTGGCCGGACGTTTTCCCGCCGCGGCCGGACTGATGCTGACCTTCCCGGCGCTGAACGGACTCGCCTTCATCCTGTCGCGCCGGGACACCGTCGGCGCGATCACCACCACCATGCTGTGGATGCCGCTGATCAACGGCCTGTTGGGCGCCGGCTACCTCGCGCTGTTCGTGCTGTTGGCCGCACCCGCGACGGCAACGGCGCTGGCCTGGGCACTGGCCGCGGTTGTGGCGATGTTGTGGCTGGCGCTGGTGACACGCCGAGCGGTCCGCAACGGCGTACCCCCGCGGCTGCAGCCGGCCTATCTGCTGGGGGCCGTGCTGTGCGGGGCCGTGCTGACCGGCCTGTGGTGGCTGTTCGCATCCACCGCCGTCACCGGGACTGATGCAGCCACCAAGCCGGCGCTGACCGGTTTGAAAATCCTGCTCTTCGCGCTCGCGTTGTGGCTGCTGATCGTGCTGCCGCCGCGTTTCCGCTGGAAGGATGGCGCCAGCGGCATCCTCTCCGGCATGCCGCTGGTGGCGCTGGCGGGCCTGCTCAGCGTGGCGCAGGATGCGGCGGTCGATCTCGAAGTCCGGCGCGCGCTGCTGGCGCAGATGATGTTCGGCGTGTGGCTGGCACCGGCGATGGCGATCGGCTTCATTTACGCAATGTCGCGCCTGCTGCTGCGGCCGCGCATGCACCGGCTGAGAGTGCCCGTGGTCAGTGCGGGCTGGGTGCTGTGTCTGGCAACCATACTGGGCACAGGATCGGCTCTGCAGTGGCTGGCGACGCCCTGACTGCAAAACTTGAAAACCATAAACTAATTAAATTTCCGGGACGCAACCACAAGCTTCAGCGACGAACGCCGCGCGAACTCAGCGCGCGGCGTTTTTCGCAAGCAGCCAGTGCGCACCACCCGCCAGCGCGACCATCAGCAGCAGGCCGAATCCCCAGGCTACCCAGATCAGCGGCACCAGCCAGCCCATCGCCGTGCCCATGAAGGGCAGTGCATCGCGCAGGGCATCAAGCGAGGCCAGCGCCATCTGCTGCAGCGCCTGCATCATCGCGGGATCAAACCATGGCGCCATTGCTTCGGGCAGCGGCCACGGCTGCGCCAGCACGCGCCCGGCGCCGTCAAGCCTGCCGTCAGCAAAGGCCTGCGCGCCCCAGCGCGCGACGGCTGCAGAGACATAGCTGCCCGCCGTCCACAACAGCGCCAGCACAGCGAAAACGCCCCACACCAGCCACCTGAATGTCGATGCCACGATCATGGTTCAGTCATCCATTGCCGAACGACATGCGCTGCATGCCGAAAAATCATGCGCGGATCGTCCACGCTGCCGAATTGCATGCAATGGACTGGTTCAGTGCTGTTTGGTTCCCGGTGCGTCGCGCCGGAGTTCGCGATCGCCGCGCAAGCCCGTCCGGTCCCGCGAAAACAATCAACGCCTGAAAAGCGGTCCGGCGTCTTATACTGCGGGGCCATGACGCAACCGGCCCCTGTTTCCAGCCTTGGGGCAAACCTGCCTGCAAAACGCTTGATGAGTGACCCGATCGACCGGTCGTCCCGCGGAAACAACGGTGGAGCGCAACGGATCGCGGCCGCACTGCTGCTGTCAATGCTGATCCATGCCGCGGCTCTTTGGGTCGCACCGCAGACGCCGCTGCGCCCGGCGGAGCTCAGTGATGATC
>JALHND010000118.1 GCA_022843705.1 Burkholderiales bacterium | reverse complement strand
CGCCATGGACCGTCAAGGGCGGCTGGACGCCGCCACCCTCAGGTTACGCGGATATTCTTGAACTGCCACGGGTCCGACGCATCCAGATCCTCCTCGAAAGGATGGTTGCGCCCCTGCAGCGGCGTCCAGTCCGAATAGGCACCGACCACCTTGCCGAGATAGGGATTCGCGATCTCGAGCACCCGCCGGTAATCCATGTCATCCGGATCGATGATCCCCGCCTGCGGATTCTCCATCGCCCACACCACGCCGCCGAGAACACCCGCCGCCACCTGCAGGCTGGTGGCATTGTTGTGGGGCGCCAGCCGGCGGGCCTCGTGAATCGACAACTGCGAGCCGTACCAGTAAGCACCCTTCTTGTGCCCCAGCAGCAAGGCGCCAAGCTCGTCCACACCTTCGGTGATCTCGTCGCGGTACAGGCGCCTCTGCTCCTGCCCGATCCAGTTGCGGCCGGCAAGCTCATGCACCGACAGCACGGTATCGTCGCAGGGATGGTAGGCGTAATGGCAGGTCGGGCGGTAGATCACCTTGTCACCCTCGCGAACGGTCAGGTAATCGGAGATCGAAATCGCCTCGCCATGGGTGATCAGGAAACCGTGAAAGGCGCCTTCATTCGGCGTCCAGGTGCGCACCTTGACCGAGGCTCCCGGGCGATTCAGGTAAATCGCCGCCTTGCAGCCGTAATCGTGATGCCGCCCTTCCGGCGGAAAATGCTTTTCATGGGTGCCCCAGCCCAGTTCGCAGGGTTGTGAACCTTCGCCGATGAAACCATCGACCGACCAGGTGTTGACGAACTCGCCCGGACGCTTGCGCGGCGTTGCATACTGGGTGTCGCGTTCGGAGCAATGGATGGACTTGATGCCCAGTTCCATGGCCAGCGCCGCCCATTCCGTCCGCGAGCTGGGAATCTCCGTGCGGCCGAGAATGTCGCGCGCCAGATTGACCAGTGCCTGCTTCACCCAGTGCGAAATGAGCCCGGGATTCGCGCCGTGTGTCGGGATCACCGTCGGCCCGGCCGGATATTTCTTCCTCAGCTCGAGCACTTCCTCGCGCTGGCCGTAGTTCGAACGGCGCGATGCCGACACCGAGGGATCGGTGTAACCGCCGGCCCAGGGCTCGATGCACGAGTCCGTGTAGAGCACGCCTTTTTCGCAGCAAAACCCGATCAGCGCGGAACTCGCCACGTCGACGGACAGATTGATCAGGAAATCGCCCCGTTCCAGCCTGGGGCCGAGAATCGCGCGGTAGTTCTCGCGCGTGAGCGGATTTATTTCGTAGCGAATGCCGAAGGCTTCAGCTTCGGCGCGGCCACGGTCATGCCCCGTGATGATGGAGATGCGCTCTTTCGGAATGTCGATGTGGCGCAGCAGAAGCGGCAAAACGCCCTGCGCGACCGAACCGAAACCGACGAAAACGATTTTCCCCGGGAATTTGAAATATTTCTGATCTGCCATTTCATAAACTGGTGTTGTCGTTTTTCGGGAACCCGGAGTCTAACAACATTTGTCCGGCCGGCACAGCAATGACGGCGGCGTGCAGCCGCAGGGTCGATTCAGCAATGCCGCTGTCATCCGGGACATTCCTTGCGTTCCTCGCGGGCGTTTCACAGTGCATTGTTTTCATTGCGTATTCCGCGGCTCTTCGCAGCAGGCCGGGGGGGCGATCCGGCCCCGAATGAAAGCGTTTGCATTGCCGCGGCGCTTTCATCTACCCTTGTCGTTGCGCGTGAAGCGACGGATTGCACGATCGCAGACAAAAAAGACAGCGCGCGAAGCAGCCACAACACCAAAGGAGAGATCGCATGACAACCGCATTGATACCAAGGACCCTGCTCGCGGCCTGCATCACCGCGGCCGGCGCACTCACCATCGCCGTGCCGGCAACCGCCCAGGAAAAATATCCGTCACGCCCCATCGAGTTCGTGGTGCCCTGGGGACCGGGCGGCGGCGCCGACCAACTGGCGCGGAAGATCGGGCCCGGCCTCGAAAAAGCGCTCGGCGTGTCGCTGCCGGTGATCAACGTCGCCGGTGCCACCGGCCAGACCGGCCTCACCAAGATGCTGACTTCCGCCAGTGACGGTTACTCGATTTCGGTGTTCATCGCCGACACGCTGGCGCTGCAGATGGAGCCCGCCACCAAGTGGAAACTCGCCGACTTCACCCCTGCGGCGATCATGATCCAGCAGCCCTCGGCCTTCATGGTGGCGGAGAACAGCCCGCTGAAAACCTGGAAAGACGTCGAGGCCGAAGCCAAAAAACGCCCGCTCAAGGTCGGCGTCACCGGTTTCGGCAGCGCCGACGACCTGCATGTGCTCTATTTCAACGGCAAGGGCCTGAAAATGCAGTCGGTGCCGTTCCCGAAACCGGCGGAGCGCTACACCTCGGTGCTCGGCGGCCACGCCGACCTGGTCTATGAGCAGCTCGGCGACGTCAAGAGTTTCCTCGACAGCAAGCAGATGCGGCCGGTGGTGATCTTCGCCGACAAGCGTTTCCCGGACTTCAAGGACGTGCCCACCGGCAAGGAACTCGGCCACGACATCATCATCAACCAGTTCCGCGCCATCATCATGAAAGCCGGCACCGACCCGGCACGGGTGAAGGCGGTATCGGATGCCCTCGCCAAGGTCGCCGCGACCGACGACTACAAGGCCTGGCTGAAGGAGCAGTTCGCCGATGCCGCCAGCTTCGTGCCGGCCGCAGGCGCCGCCGCCTTCATGAAGGGTGAACTCGACGCCATGCGCAAATACGCACCGAAGAAGTAGACCGGAACGCCGGGGCGCGGCGGAAACGCTGCGCCCCGCGTCACGTCAGGCGACCCAACACATGTTTCCCATCCACCGCATTCCGCTGCGCCGGCTTGCACCCTATCTGCTGGTCAGCTGCGCGGGGCTCTACCTGTTCTACGTGGCGACACAGTTCGAATTCCACCGCCGCGCGGGCACGCTGGGGCCCGATTTCTGGCCCAAGCTGATACTCGCGCTGCTGCTCATTGTCTGCGCCGGCGAGATCCTGCGCATCCTGTTCGCGAAAAACCCCGATGCCGAAATCGGCAGCGTGCTGGAGGACATCACCCGCGAAGCCGATGCGGATTCCGGCGCGGAAGCGGCGGAACCGCCGGCCAGCCATCCCTGGCGCCTGCTCGCCGGCATGGCGGCCACCCTCGCCTACGTGGCCCTCGTCGGCAGCACCGGATTCGTGCTGACAACGGCCGCCTATCTCGCCGCATTCCTGCTGATCGGCGGCTACCGGAAGACAAAAGTCATCCTCATGATGAGCATCGGCGGTCCGCTGCTGCTGATGTTCGTGTTCATGAAACTGGTCTACATCTCGCTGCCGCTGGGCAGCGGCCCCTTCGCGCAATTCAGCATCCTGCTGATGGGCATCATGGGCATCCGCTGAATGGACAACACCCTCGTACTGCTGGCGCAGGGTTTCGTGCAGGTCATGCAGCCGGTGAACCTGCTGTTCCTGGTGCTCGGCATCGTGCTCGGCCTGCTGGTCGCGGTGCTGCCGGGGCTGACACTGGTGATGGGCGTGGTGCTGGCGCTGCCCTTCACCTACAGCATGTCGGTGACGCCGGCGATCATCCTGCTGACGGCAATGTATGTCTCCGGCACCTATGCCGGCGCCTGGACCTCCATCCTGTTCCGCGTGCCCGGCGAACCCATCGACGTGCCGCTGCTGTGGGACGGTTACCCGATGGCGCGCAGGGGCGAGGCGGCGCAGGCCCTGGGCTGGACCCTGCTCGCGGCATTCTTCGGCGGCATGGTGGCGGCGACCACGATGGTGGCGCTGTCGCAGCCGGTCGCGAAAATCGCGCTGACCTTTTCATCGCCGGAATATTTCGCGATCATTTTTTTCGGGCTGGCCAGCGTCGTGTCACTGGGCGGCGGATCACTCGCCAACGCGCTGATCAGCCTGTTCGCCGGCATCCTGCTCGCCACCGTCGGCGTCGACGACACCTACGGTGCCCATCGCTTCACCTTCGACGTGCCGATCCTCGCCGACGGCATCGATTACCTGGTGGTGATGGTCGGCGCCTACGGCCTCGGCGAAGTGTTCATGCGCATGGAACAGGGTTTCCGCTCGCCGCAGCTCGACAAGGCCGGCGACATCCGCACCCGCCTGCCGCGGCTGAAGGAGGCGCTGGCGATGAAAGCCACGTTCATCCGCGGCGGGCTCGCCGGCATCTTCATCGGCATCGTGCCCGGCGCCGGCGCCACCGTGGCTTCCTTCCTCTCCTACGGCATCGAGGCGCAGTACGGCAAACGCGGCCACAAGATGGGCACCGGCATCCCCGAGGGCATCGTCGCGCCGCAGGTCGCCGCCACCGCCTCCGTAGGCGGCGCCATCATCCCGCTGGTGACCATGGGCATTCCCGGCAGCGGTGCCACCGCGATCATCCTCGGCGCCTTCCTGCTGCACGGCCTGCAGCCCGGGCCGCAGGTGTTCCAGACCTCCAGCCACATCATCTACGCCATGTTCGCCTCGGTGTTCGTCGGCATCGTGGTGATGTGCGTGATCGGCTATTTCGCGACCAAGTACATGGTCAAGGTGCTCGACCTGCCCGAAGTCATCGTGTCCGCCTATGTCGTGATCTGCTGCCTGCTCGGCGCCTTCGCCGCGCGCAACAGCCTGACCGACGTCTGGCTGATGGTGATCTTCGGCATCATCGGTTACCTGTTCGAACGCTTCCGCTTCCCGGTGACGCCGATGGTGCTGGGCGTGATCCTCGGCCCGCTCGCCGAAACCAATTTCATGACCACGATGATCAGCTTCGAGAACGACTGGACGGTGCTGTTCACCCGTCCGGTCGCGAGCGTGATCATGTGCGTCGCTATAATCACCCTGATCTATCCGCTGTTCCGCTACCTGCGCCAGCAGCACAAACCGCAATAGCCCGGAGAACCCGCATGTCCGCCGCCGCCACACCCGCCGCCTCGCCTGCCGCTGAGGCCGTCGCCGCACTGATCACCCGCGCACGCAAGGCCCAGGCCGCCGTCACCCGATATACACAGGCGCAGCTCGACGAACTGGCCACCGCCGCAGGCTGGGCCATCATGGAACCGTCGCGCAACCGCGAACTCGCGGAGATTGCCGTGCGCGACACCGGCCTCGGCACCGTGGAAGACAAGGTCAACAAGAACCACCGCAAGACGCTGGGCCTGATGCGCGACCTGCAGGGCGCGATTTCCACCGGCGTGCTGCGGGAACTGCCGGAGCTCGGAATCACCGAAATCGCGCGCCCGGTCGGCGTCGTCGCCGCCGTCGTGCCCTCAACCAATCCCGGCGCCACACCCGCCAACAACATCATCAACGCGCTGAAATGCGGCAACGCGGTGATCCTGTCGCCCTCGCCCAAGGGCTACTCGACCGCGGCGAAACTGCTCGAATTCATCCATGCCGAGTTCGCGCGCATCGGCGCCCCCGCAGACCTGGTGCAGACGCTGCCGCATCCGGTGACCAAGGAACTCTCCCAGGAACTGATGAAACAGTGCGACCTCGTTGTCGTCACCGGCTCGCAGGCCAACGTCCGCGCGGGTTACTCCAGCGGCACGCCGGCACTGGGTGTCGGCGCCGGCAACGTCGCGGTGATCGTTGACGACTCCGCCGATCTCGACGACGCCGCGCAGAAGATCATGCGCTCGAAGATTTTCGACAACGCCACCAGCTGCTCATCCGAAAACAGCGTGATCATCCACGCCGCCGTGTATGACCGCATGCTCGCGGCGCTGACGAAGGCCGGCGGCGTGCTGCTCGGCGCCGAGGAAAAAAACACCCTGCAGGCCGCGATGTTCCCGGGCGGAAAACTCTCGCCCGCGGTCACCGCGCAGTCCGTGAAACGCATCTGCGAAGTCGCGGGACTGACCCGCCCCGAGGCAACCGCCTCGAAATGCCTGATGGTCGAGGAATCCGGCTTCGGCAAGTCCGCGCCCTTCTCCGGCGAAAAACTCTCGCCGGTGATGGCGATCTACAAGGCACGTGACTTCGACCACGCCTTCGACATCCTGAAATCGATCTACGCCTACCAGGGCAACGGCCACTCCTGCGGCATACACACGAAGAACAACGACCATGTGCGGAGGCTCGGGCTCGAAATGACGGTCTGCCGCGTGATCGTCAACCAGGCCCACGCCATCGCCAACGGCGGCAACTTCGACAACGGCCTGCCCTTCTCGCTGACCATGGGCTGCGGCACCTGGGGCGGCAACAGCTTCTCCGAAAACCTCAACTACCGGCACTTCATGAACACCACCCGCATCGTGCGCACGATCCCGCCGTGCGAGCCTTCGGTGGACGACATCTTCGGCGATTATCGAAAAAAATACGGCACCTGACTGCAAAACCCTTTAGCCACAGAGGGCACAGAGGACACAGAGAACTGCAAAAAACCGCACCCCAAGACCTGGTGTTATTGCTGTTGTTTTTCTCTGTGTCCTCTGTGCCCTCTGTGGCTGGTTTTTGAATTTGAATTGCTCAAACCTTGCGAACCATCCGCCACATCGTTGACACCCGCGCCGCGCAGCAACCCGGCGCCACCTGGCTGATCGCGCCGGAAACCGGCGCCAGCATGACTTACGCGCAACTGCAGAGCGACTCGCGCGACCTCACCCGTTTCCTGCTCGGCAAGGGTTTGCGCAAGGGCGACAAGGTCGCGCTGATGCTGCACAACGGCTACCAGACCGCCCGCCTGCTGATCGGCGTGATGTACGGCGGCTTCATGGTCGCACCGCTGAACCTGCTGGCCCAGCCCTCGCAGCTCGCCTATGTGCTGGAACACTCCGACACCCGCGTCGTGTTCACCAGCGAAGAATTCGCAGAGCGCCTGAAAACGGCACTTGCCGGCATCCCGCGCGACATCACCGTCATCGCCATCAACCCCGATGCAACGCAAATCTTCGATTCCGCGGCACTGCCAGAAGCCGCCCTGCCCGAAGTCACCGAAACCGACGACGCGCTGCTGATGTACACCTCCGGCACCACCGGCAAGCCGAAAGGCTGCGTGCTGTCCAACCGCAGCGTCTGCGCCGGCGGCGAATACACCAGCGCCGCGCATGAACTCTCCGCGCAGGACCGCGTGCTCTGCGCGATGCCGCTGTACCACATCAACGGCCAGATCGTGACCACCGTCGCGCCGCTGGTCCACGGCGGCAGCGTGGTAATGCCGCACCGCTTCAGCGTCAGCGGCTACTGGGAAATGGTCGCCAGGTACCAGTGCACCTGGATCAATGTCGTGCCGACGATCATCGCCTACCTGATGAATGCGCCGACACCACGGGAAAAAGGCCTTGATGTCTCGAAGGTGAAATTCTGCCGCTCGGCCTCGGCCCCGCTGCCGCCGGAACTGCATCGCGCCTTCGAGGAAAAATTCGGCATCGGCATCATCGAAACCTTCGGCATGACCGAAACCAACGCACCATGCTTCACCAATCCGTACGATCCGAAAAAACGCAAGATCGGCAGCCCCGGCACCGCTTGGGGCAACGAAGCCAAGGTCATCGACCCGGCCACCGGCAAGGAGCAACCGCGCGGCACGCCCGGCGAACTGATGGTGCGCGGCGACAACGTGATGACCGGCTACTACAAGGACCCGGAGAACACCGCGAAGACGCTGGAGCCGGACGGCTGGATGCACACCGGCGACCTCGGCTACATGGACGAAGACGGCTTTGTCTTTGTCACCGGCCGCATCAAGGAACTGATCATCAAGGGCGGCGAAAATATCGCCCCACGCGAAATCGACGAAGCCCTGCTCAAACACCCCGCCGTGCTCGAAGCCGCGGCAGTCGGCATTCCCGATCCCAACTACGGCCAGGAAATCATGGCCTGCGTGATCCTCAAACCCGGCGCCGAATGCACGGCCGAAACACTGGCGGCGTTCTCGGCGCAGGAACTTGGCAAATACAAAACGCCGAAGATCATCAAGTTCGTGGATGAACTGCCGAAGGGGCCTTCGGGCAAGGTGCAGCGGCTGAAACTGCTCGAATCCTGAAGCCGGAAACTGGCGCCCCACCCGGCGTAATTACATAAGTATTTGTTTTTATTGATATTTTATCGGTAAATTACTAACGCCGACCGGACACGCCGTTTCAACCGAACGGCCCCACCCCGATCAGCCAGCGGTGCGCCCAGAACGCGAATATCGCCCACAGCACAAATCCCGCAATCACCGTCAGCGCCGAAAGCGCAGCCACGCCCGCCGGATAAACCGTGCCGGCCCTGCGGTCACGCCGCCGCGCAGCAATGAACCCGATGATCGACCAGGCCAGGAACGCGCCGAACAGGATGACGTCAGCCAGGCGCCCGTTCGACAGCAGGTGCGCAAAGGCCCACAGCTTGATGCCGGCATACATCGGATGCCCGAGCGCCGCCTTGATGTGGTTGCCCGGCACATAGGCCGCGGCCACCAGCACAAAAGCCAGCAGCACCAGCAGGGCTGCGAGATGCCGAGTGAACAGCGGCGGATCGTAGAGAATCACCGGCACCTGCCGCGCCTCGCCGTACCCCCAGACCAGCAGCGCGAAGCCCGCCAGCGACAGCAGGGTGTACAACCCTTTCCAGGGATAGGGACCGATGCGGTTGATCGTGCGTGTGCGCCAGTTGTCGGCGACGATGCGCACGGAATGGACGCCGAGAAAAAGCAGAAGACCGAGTACCAGGTAGGACATGGCGGACCTCAGATACGGAATGGCATCAAATCATGACACACCTTGTCCGGAACCCAAGAAACAAGCCGGTCGTGGTGCTCAACGCTCCCGTCCAGCCTCATGGAAAGCCTTGCTTACCGGGGAAAACAGATACTCCAGAACCGTACGGGTACCCAGATGGATCTCCGCAGCCACCTGCATGCCGGGCACCAATGAGTATATCGCCTGCCCATTGACCAGTTCCTGCGCCCCCATTTCGACGATCGCCTTGTAAGCCAGCGGCAGAGCCGACCGGTTCCTCCCGATCTCAACGCCAGGCGCAGGTCCGCTGCCCTGGTTCTCGCTGGCGTCGGCACTGATCTGCCTGACATTGCCTTCGAGCATGCCGTATTTCTGGAACTGGAACGTCGCCAGCTTGAGCTTGACGGGCTGTCCTTTACGCACAAAACCGACGTCGTCATTGTTTACCCACACCTCCGCCACCAGCGGCTCACCGGCCGGCACCAGAGTCATCAGGATGGTACCCGGGGCCGCCACCGTACCCACAGTGTGAGTAGCCAGATCCTTCACAACCCCGGCCCCCGGCGCACGCAATTCCATCAA
>JALHND010000117.1 GCA_022843705.1 Burkholderiales bacterium | reverse complement strand
TTCACTCAGCCGGAGCCGATCTACCGGGGTTGATCCCGGCAGCCGAGGTTTCGACAGCAGCAACCCGCAGTTCATAACAGGAGGAAGTTCATGAAACAGAAAATCAGACTGGCAGGCGCGGTATTTGCCGCCGCGGCATTTGCCTGGGGCGTGCCGGCCCAGGCGCAGCAATGGCCAGCCAAGGCCGTGCGCATCATCGTGCCCTTCGGCGCCGGCGGCGGCACCGACATCCAGGGCCGCCTGCTCGGGCAGAAGTTCCAGCAGAGCATGGGTCAGAACTTCCTGGTGGACAACCGCGCGGGCGGGGCCGGCCTGATCGGCGGCGAACTGGTCGCCAAGTCGGCGCCTGACGGCTACACCATCCTGTTCACGACGGCCTCGCTGGCGGTCAACGTCACGCTGCTCAGCAAGCGCCTCAACTTCAACCCGATCACCGACCTGGTGCCGGTCAGCTGGATTTCCTCGGTGCCCCTGGTGCTGGTCGTGCATCCCAGCGTGCCGGCCAAGAACGTCAAGGAACTGATCGCCCTGGCCAAGAAGTCCGGCCGGATGAACGCTGCGCACAACGGTTCGGGCACCACCAGCCACCTGTCGGTCGAGATGCTCAACCTCTTCGCCGGCACCAAGGTGACCCCTGTTCCGTATAAAGGCGGCGGTCCGGCGATCGTGGCGCAGATCAGCGGCGAAACCGATTTCACGTTTGCCACCGCGCTGGCGGCCCAGCCCTTCATCAAATCGGGCAAGGTCCGGCCGCTGGCGGTGACCACGGCAAAGCGGTCCTCGGCTTTCCCGGATCTGCCGACGATGAACTCGATCCATCCGGACTTCGAGGCCGACAACTGGTACGCCATGTTCTTCCCTAAAGGCACCTCGAAGGATATCGTCGCCAGGCTCAATGCCGAGATCATCAAGGCGCTGAAGTCGCCGGACGTCGACGGATTCATCCGCAAGGAAGGCGGAGAGCCGGTGGGCAGCACCCCGGAAGAACTGGCCGCCTACTTCAAGCGTGAAGTCGAGAAGTACGCCAAGGTCATCAAGGCCGCGAACGTTGTTGGAGAATGATGCTCCGGGTCGCATGACCGGATCGATGAACGCCCGCCTCGTGCGGGCGTTTTTTTGCCTGTTTTTCTGGGGCGCATCCGGTTTTGCGGCGGCATCCGCGGCCGGCGGGATGCCGGTGCGGGTGCTTGTGCCATCGACCCCCGGAGGTGCTGCATCGCTGCAGGCGGGGCTGCTGGCCGGCGCAATGCAGGAGGCCGGCGGCCGGCTGTTTGTCGTCGATCACCGCAGCGGTTTCGGGAGCCAGTCCGGCGAAGTCCTGGTCGCCGGATCGCCGGCTGACGGCCGCACGCTGCTGCTGGCGTCGGCATCGCTCGCCGTACGCGCGGCGCAACCGCCGATGCACCGTGATTTTGACCCCCTGCGCAGCCTGCGCCCCGTGATCCAGGTTTCCTCGACACCGATGGTGCTGGTCGTGCATCCGGCGGTGCCGGCGGATTCGGTGGGCAGGCTGCTGGTCCTCGCGCGTGACTCCAGGCACCGCCTTGAGGCAGCGGCGCCGGCGGGCAGCCTGGAGCATCTGGCGATCGCCCTGCTGATGCCGCCGGCGGTTGCCGCGCGTGCCACGCTGTTTCGCGGCGGGCTCGAGGCCCTGCAGTCTCTGGCGGACGGCCGCGTGGACCTGCTGTTCGCTCCGGCACCACTGGTGGTTCCGCTTTTTCCGGAGGGCCGCCTGCGTCCGCTCGCGGCGGGCACCGCGAGCCGTCATCCCGCCCTGAAAGGGCTGCCGGTCATCACCGGTCCGCAGGCGGAGTTTGTTGCCGAACAGTGGTACGGGCTTTTTGTGCCGGCGCGGACGCCCGATGATGTGGTCGCGGAGTTGCGGCACCAGGCCCGAATCGCCTTGCGCGGTGAAGCCGCGGTTTCATTTTTTCACCAACGGGCGCTGTCGCCCGGCGAGGATGATCCGGCGGCACTCGACACCGCCCTGCGGCGCGACATTGCACGTTATGCCGCACTGATCCGGCGCACCGGATTCGTGTTCTAGCGCGCCGGCCCGGCCCGCTGCGGATGCGCCATGCGCGGGCGCCCGCGCCCAAGCATAAAACCAACCAAGGTCAAGTCGTCAAATAAGTATGACATTCCTGCTTGCCCTGTGCCACAATGTGGGTTCCACCAAGTGGATTTTATAAAAATGTTATAAATCAAATACTTGCATACGAGGAGATTGTCATGCTTGAACGGCTTACCCGGTCTGCCCTGCGACTCGGTCTGGGATTGGCAGCTTTCTTTCCCATCTGGAGCCAGGCGGCCTATCCCGAAAAACCGATACGGCTGATCGTTCCCTTCAGCACCGGAGGCGGGACCGATATCCAGGGCAGGCTGCTCGGAGAAAAAATGCGCCAGAGCATCGGGCAGCAGGTGTTGATCGACAATCGCACGGGGGCAGGCGGCCTGATCGGCGCCCAGATCACGGTTGAATCGCCGCCTGATGGCCACACCGTGCTGTTTACCACCGCCACCATAGCGGTGAACGTCACCCTGCAGAAGGAACGCATGAAGTTTGATCCGCTGACGGACCTGGATCCCGTGGTCTGGGTGTCTTCGGCACCCCTGGTGCTGGTCGTGCATCCGAGCGTGCCGGTCAAAAACGTCAGGGACCTGGTGCAACTGTCCTTGCGTACCCCGGAGGGCCTGAACATGGGTGGCAACACACCCGGCAGCACCAGCCATCTTTCGGCCGAGATGTTCAAGCAGTTTGCCAAGGCCAAGGGCGTGACAGTCCTCTACAAGGGTGGCGGGCCGGCCACCCTCGGCGTGGCCACCGGCGAAATCGACATGCTTTTTGCGACGGCACCGTCCTCCATGCCGCATATCAAGGCGAATCGCCTGCGTGCGCTGGCGGTCACCACGGCAAAACCGGCCTCGGCCTTGCCGGATCTGCCGACGATGAATTCGCTTTATCCCGGATTCACATCGGACAACTGGTATGCGATGTTCATGCCGAAAGGATCACCGAAAGAGGCGATCACGAGAGTCAACAGCGAAGTCAGGAAGGCGCTGGAAGCCAGGGAGGTCAGCGGGTTCTACGCGCGCGAGGGACTGGATGCCGTGGGCAGCACGCCGGCCGAGCTGACCGACCTCGTGCAGAGGGAGATCGCCAAGTACAGAAAAATCATCACTGACGGCAACATCCGCCTGCGCTGAACCGCGCCGGCACCCGCCACAATGCCTCCAGCCGGAGGCGTTTTTTTCGGATGCCGCCGGGGGATTGCCGCGCATGATGCGGAACCGCGGCCTGGGTGCCGGAAAAGCCCTGCTAGAATCAAAACATCCCTTCGTCCCGGCGCTCCCCCGCAACATGACTGAATTCGATGCATCAAAAATTTCCTGGCAGGACCAGTACAAGCTGATGGTGGGCACGGTGACACCGCGGCCGATTGCGCTGGTGACCACGCTGGGCCGCGACGGCCCGAATGCCGCGCCTTTCAGCTTTTTCAATGCAGTGGGTTCCGATCCGGCAATGCTGATGTTTTCGGTGGGCGAGAAGGCCGAGGGCGCCAAGGACACCGTGCGCAACATCCGCGAACTGCCGGAATTTGTCGTGCACATCGTCAGCGACTCGATCCGCGAGCAGATGAATGTCTGCGCCGTCGATTATCCGCCAGGCGTCAACGAAATCGAGAAGGCAGGTCTGACCGCGGTACCGTCGACGAAGGTGCGCCCGCCGCGCATCGCCGAGGCGCCGGTGGCGATGGAGTGCCGGCTGATGCAGATCGTCGACCTCGGCCGCAAGCCCTATCACGTGGTGTTTGGCGAGGTGGTCCATTTCCATTACCACGACGGCATCGTCAACGAGCGTTTCCATGTCGATGTCGGCCGCATCAATCCGATCGGGCGACTGGCCGGCAAGGGCGGCTACACCCGTGTCACCGACCGTTTTGAAATGCCGCGCATCCCCCATGGCAAGGGTGCCGCCGGTGAATGACGGACCTTGTTCCAGAAAAAACCAGAACAATAATGCAGCGTTTCCGGAGGACAACCATCCCCCAGCAAGGAAGACCATGAAAGCCATCCCCAGCAGCCTTGTCACCGCCCTGTTCGCCGCGCTGGCCGCGGTTCCCGCGCAGTCCGCCGCCCAGTCTGCCGAGTACCCGCAGCGCCCCGTCCGCCTCGTCGTTCCGTATTCGGCCGGAGGCTCCACCGATACCGTGGCCCGCATCACCGGCGCCCGCCTGTCCGAGCGCCTCGGCCAGCAGGTGGTGATCGACAACCGCACAGGCGCCGGCACCATCATCGGCACCGAGATTGTCAAAGGCGCGACCCCGGACGGCCATGTGCTGCTGATGGCCACGCCGCCGCTGGCGGTCAATCCCTCGCTCTACGCCAAGGTGCCGTACGTGCTGGAACGCGACTTTGTCGCGATCACCAACATTGCCGCTTCGAGCAACCTGCTGGTGGTGCATCCTTCGATGCCCGCGAACTCGGTCAAGGAGCTGGTCGCCCTGCTGAAGGCAAATCCCGGCAAATACAATTACGGTTCCAGCGGTGTCGGCGGCGCGGGCCACCTCGCGATGGCGCTGTTCACCAGCATGGCTGCTGTCGAGGCACTGCATGTGCCGTACAAGGGCGGCGCACCGGCGGTGGCTGATCTTGTTGCCGGCCGCCTCAACATGATGATGGCCAACCTGACCACCGCGCAGCCGCACATCCGTGCCGGCAAGCTGCGCGGCCTCGGCGTGGGCAAGGCCAAACGTTCGCCGCTGTTCCCGGAAATGCCGACCATTGCCGAAGCGGGCGTGAAGGGTTACGAGGCGAACAACTGGAACGGCCTGGTGGCGCCGGCGGGCACGCCGCGCGCCGTGATCCAGCGCCTGCACAAGGAGATCGTTGCCACGCTGCAGGAGCCGGTGATCCAGGACCGCATGACCAAGGCCGGGCTCGAACCGGTCGGTGACACGCCGGCGGAATTCGCGCAGTACCTCAAGTCCGAAGCGGCGAAGTGGGGCAGGGTGGTCAAGACTGCCGGCATCAAGGCTGAATAAAAGTACTTTAAAATCAAGGAGTTATAAGAAATGGCTGCTGTCGACAACAAACGCCCGCAACCCGACAAGGTCATCGTCGATCTGGCGAAGTACGCTTACGGTTACCAGCCAACGAGCAAGCTCGCTTATGAAACCGCGCGGCTGACGCTGATCGACAGCCTGGCCTGTGCCTTTGAAGCGCTGGCCTATCCGGACTGCACGAAACTGCTGGGGCCCATCGTTCCCGGCACCCTCGTGCCCAATGGCGCGCGCGTGCCCGGCACCAGCTACGTGCTCGATCCGGTGACCGCGGCTTTCAACGCCGGCACGCTGATCCGCTGGCTGGATTTCAACGATGCCTTCTACGGCCGCACGGTGATTCATCCCTCCGACAACATCGGCGCCATCCTGATGACCGCAGACTGGCTGTCGCGCACCCGCGTGGCCGCCGGGAAAAAACCGCTGGCCATGCGCGAGGTGCTGACCGCGATCATCAAGGCCTACGAAGTGCAGGGCGGACTCGCGCTGGAGAACGGCTTCACCGCCGCCGGCCTCGACCACACCATCCTGGTCAAGATCGCCAGCACCGCGGCCATCTCTTCGCTGATCGGCTGCACGCAGGAAGAGATCGTCAACGCATTGTCCAATGCCTGGCTCGACGGCCATGCGCTGGCGGCCTATCGCCGCAAGCCCAATACCGGCGCGCGCAAGTCCTGGGCCGCTGGTGATGCCTCGGCGCGCGCGGTGTGGTTGTCACTGCTGGCGAAGAAGGGCGAGATGGGATATCCCTCGGCGCTGACCGCGCCGAAGTGGGGTTTCTACGACGTGTTGTTCAAGGGCAAGCCTTTCAAATTCCAGCGCCCGCTGGGCAGTTATGTCATCGAGAACACGCTGTTCAAGATTCCGTACCCGACCGCCTTCCACGGCCAGACCGGCGTCGAGGCCGCGATCAAGCTGCATCCGCTGGTCAAGGACCGGCTCGACGACATCAGCCACATCGAGGCGCGCGCACACAACTCGACGATGGTGATCCTCGACAAGACCGGCCCGCTCGCCAACTTTGCCGACCGCGACCACTGCATGCAGTACATGATGGCCGTCGGCCTGATTTTCGGTGACATGACCGCCAAACATTACGAGGACGAGATTGCTGCCGATCCGCGCATCGACAAGCTGCGCGCGAAAATCCGCCTGACCGAATACGAGCGTTACGAGCGCGAGTACCACGATCCCGCCAAACGCACCAACGCCAATTCGATCCAGGTGTTCTTCAAGGACGGCAGCAAGACCCCGCTGTCGGAAGTGAACTACCCGCTGGGCCACCGCAAGCGCCGCAAGGAAGGCATACCGGCGGTGATGAAGAAGTTCAACGCCAACACCGCGATGGCCTTTGCCGCGAAACAGAAGGCGGCGATCACGGCGGCCTGCATGGACCAGAAGAAGCTCGAAGCGATGGCGGTCAACGAGTTTGTGGATCTGTTGGTGCGTTAGCCGCACTCCGCAGTATCCGTAGCCCGGATGCAGCGAAGCGGAATCCGGGGGGCGATTGCGCATGAGAGTGCATCGCGACATGCCTTAGGCCCCGGACTCCGGCCTACGGCCTTCCTCCGGGCTACAAAATCTGAAATTGACTTGCCTGCGATGGCGGTGGTATTTCAGGCCTGTGAGTACATCTTCCGCCCCGGCGTCGGCAGTTCCGCGCTGAGGATCGCACCGCCTTCGGAATCGACGATGTACAAGGTGTGCGGATCCTTCACGCCGTAGGCGCAGTTGGTCACCACGTCAGAACCCGGCGAGTCGATGCGGTAGAGTGGTTCGCCGCGGTGATTAAAAATCCATACCGCGCCCATGTCGGGGTGCGCGACGGCCAGGCCGTCATCCTCGTCAATCGCCATGCCGTCGGGGCCGCGTCCGCCGGACATCTGGATGAACACGCCCATGCGCGACACCGTGCCGTCGGGCAGCAGCGGCAGCCGCCATACCGCGTTGGCGCGGGTCACTGCGACGAACAGCGTGTTCTCAGCCGCGTTGAGCACCAGGCCGTTGGGGCTGGGGATGTTGTCGGCGATGCGTTCGAGTTTGCCGCTGGCGCGCAGCCGGTAGACCGCGCCGCTCGGGTTCTGCAGCCCGCTCTGGCCCTGGTCGGTGAAGTAGAGGTCGCCGTTCGATGCGAACACCAGGTCGTTCAAGCCCTTGAAGGTTTCAAGGTTGTAGCGGTTGATCAGGGTTTCTATGCGGCCGCGTTTCGCGTCGAGCAGCATCAGCCCGTGCTTGTGGTCGGTGACGAAGATGCGGCCGTCCTTGTGAATCTTCAGGCCGTTGGGTTCGCCGTCGTACTCGACGATCAGGTCCCACTGGCCTTTCGGCGAGATGCGGAAAATGCGGCCGAAGGGAATGTCGGTGACGTAGAGGTTGCCCTTGCGGTCGAAGGACGGGCCCTCAAGGAAGCAGCCGCCCTGCGGCGCGGGACGGCCGGCGGCGAGGCGCTCGGCCGACACCTTCGTGCGGCGGAATTTTTTCGGTAGCTCGGCGAAAACCTCGGCGGTGAAACGTTCTGGCGGGGCGAAGAAGCTCATGGTCTTTATGTGGACTCGGGCAAAAATCGAGCGCTGATTGTATGACAGAATTCGCGCAGACCAACGCTGACGGCCATCATGAAAAAACCGCTTGAAGTCCTGCGACTCTATCCCGAACACGACTACACGCTGAACGGCGCGCTGGCGAGCCGCGCCGGCCGCGATCCGGCGCGGCCGTTCATCGTGTTCCGCGACCGCAGCTGGTCCTGGGGGGAATTCAGCCGGGACGTCGACGCCGCCGCCCGCGTGCTGGCCTCGCGCGGCATCGGCCGCGGTGAGCGCATGGCGGTGATGGCGCGCAACTGCGACGGCCATGTCCTGATGCTGTTTGCGCTGGCGCGGCTGGGCGCGATCATGGTGCCGGTCAATCCCGAGTTTGGCGTCGAAGAGGCGAAATACGTGCTGCACCATGCCGGAGTCAGCGCGGTGGCGGCGACTGCCGACACCATCGGCGTCGCGCGCCAGGCCGCTGCCGGCCTGGAGGCACCGGCCTGGTTCGTGATGCTTGATGCCGCTGACGCCGATGCACCGGCGCTTGGCGATCTGCTGAAAACCGCGCCGGCTGCGGATTTGCCGCAGGACATCAGCGGCGATGCCACCTGCCTGATCGTCTACACCTCGGGCACCACCGGCTTTCCCAAGGGCGCGATGCACAGCCAGAGGAGCTTCGTCACCGGCGGTGAGGCTTTCGTCCAGCGTGTCTACCTGCAGGACGACGACCGGGTGATGATCGTGCTGCCGATGTTCCACATCAACGCGATGTTCTACTCGGTCGCCGGCACGCTCGCCGCCGGTGCCTGCATGATCATCGTGCCCAGGTTCTCGGCCTCGACCTTCTGGCAGACCGCGGTCGATACCGGTGCCACCGAGGTCAACATCATCGAGGCCGTCGGCAGCATCCTGCGCGCGCGGCCGCGCAGCGAGTTCCGCCCCGACCACAAGATCACCAAGGTCTATGGCGTGCGCGCCAGCATGGACGAGACCTTCAAAAACGATTTCAGAATTCCGCACCGCATCGGCGGTTACGGCATGACCGAGATTCCCGGCGTGACCTGCAATCCCTTCGAAGGGCCGCAGAAACTCGGCAGCATGGGGCCGGTCGGTCGTCATCCCGATCCGGCGCGGCCCTGGGCGCAATGCCGGGTGGTCGATGACGAGGGACGCGACGTTCCCGACAACGAGCCCGGCGAGTTGTGGGTGAAAACGCCCATCATCATGCAGGGTTATTTCCGCGACCCGGAGCAGACCGCCAACACCTTCCACGACGGCTGGTTCAAGACCGGCGACCTGGTCAAACGTGACAGCGACGGTTATTACTATTTCATTTCGCGTAAGCGCGACATCATCCGCCGCCGCGGCGAGAACATCGCCGCCGCCGAACTCGACCGCGTGGTCGGCGAACATCCGGCGGTGGCCGAGGCCGGCACCATCGCGGTGCCTTCCGAACTGGGTGAAGACGAGATTTTCGTCGTCTGTGCGCTGAAACCGGGCGCGACTGTGACCGCACAGGAGATTGCCGACTGGTGCCGCGCGCGGCTGGCGCCGCAGAAGGTGCCGCGCTTTGTTGCCTTTGTCGACGAGTTGCCGCACACGCCGACGCACAAAATCCTCAAGTCGCAGCTGAGGGAGGACAAGGCCCTGCGGGCGCGGGCGGCGGACCT
>JALHND010000116.1 GCA_022843705.1 Burkholderiales bacterium | reverse complement strand
TCGCCATCGCGTTCGAGCATGCGCTTGACTGAAATCTCGGCATAACTCGACCACTGTCCGGCGGCCTTGCCCAGGCTGTTGTCAAAGACCAGTTCGACACTGGCCCTGTTCACCGGCTTGCGGTCGCCAGAACCGTTGAACAGCACATCCTGCATGGTTGCACCGCGCAGGTGTTTGGCCGATGTCTCGCCGAGAACCCAGCGCACGGCATCGATGATGTTGGATTTGCCGCAACCGTTGGGTCCGACCACACCCACCAGCTGCCCCGGTACGGGAATATGCGTCGGGTCAACGAAGGATTTGAAACCGGCGAGGTTGATTTGCTTGAGGCGCAAGGTGCTGTTCTGCCAAGAAAAAGTTGTAAGGCAAGGCCAAACGGGTAGAATTCAGCGCGCATTTTAACTGATTGACTCGCCAGACAGATACCGCCCGCTCATGCCGACGCAGCCTTCGCGACAACTGGAAACCTTCGCCAACCCGGCACCCGCGCGCGACTTCCGGATTCACATGGAAATACCGGAGTTTACGTGCCTGTGCCCGAAAACCGGCCAGCCCGACTTCGCGACGCTGATCCTCGATTACGTGCCGGACCGGCTGTGCGTGGAACTGAAAAGCCTCAAACTCTATGTCTGGTCATTCCGCAACGAAGGCGCCTTCCACGAAGCCGTGACCAACCGCATCCTCGACGACCTGGCTCGCGCGACCCGGCCCCGCTTCATGCGCCTGACTGCCCGCTTTTACGTGCGCGGCGGCATTTTCACGACAGTGACCGTGCAGCATGCCAAACGCGGCTTCAAGCCGGCCCGCATGCCGGAAATGCCGCTGCTGGAGCCCGGCGTTCCCGTCCGCTGACGGCAGCCGCAGCCCCGAAAGCCAACCGCCGACGTGAACTCACGCCTCGAACTGCTGCAGAGTTATCCGTTCCAGCGCCTCAGCGCATTGCTTGCAGGGCATGAGCTTCCGGCGGGCGTCAAACCGGTCGCCCTCCATATCGGAGAACCCAAACATCCGACGCCGGCCTTCATTCGCGACGCGCTGGTCGCGAACCTCGACGGACTGTCGGTTTACCCGGCCACCCTCGGCACTGATGCCCTGCGCCAGGCCATCGCCCAATGGCTGGGCCGGCGCTACGGCATCGCCGCGCCGGATCCGGCCACCCAGGTGCTGCCGGTCAACGGCAGCCGCGAAGCGCTGTTTTCCTTCGTGCAGGCCGTCGTCGATACCGGCCGCGGCAAACCGGTGGTGGTCTGCCCCAACCCGTTCTACCAGATCTACGAGGGCGCGGCGCTGCTTGCCGGTGCCGAGCCGCAGTTCATCAACAACCTGCCGGCCGCGGACTGCGCCTTTGATCCGGCCCAGCTGCCCGACGATATCTGGCGCCGCACCCAGCTGATGATCGTCTGCTCGCCCGGCAATCCGACCGGCAAGGTTCTCGGTCTCGCCGACTGGAAGCTGCTGTTTGAACAGGCCGACCGCCACGGCTGCGTGATTGCCTCCGATGAGTGTTATTCGGAAATCTATTTCGACGAGGCGAAACCGCCGCTCGGCGCGCTGGAAGCCGCGGTGAAACTGGGCCGCAGGGACTTCCGCAACCTGGTGGTGTTCTCCAGTCTCTCGAAACGCTCCAACGTGCCCGGCATGCGCTCCGGCTTCGTCGCCGGCGACGCGGCAATCCTCAAAAAATACTATCTCTACCGCACCTACCACGGTGGCGCGATGAGCCCGCCGGTGCAGGCCGCCAGCATCGCCGCCTGGCAGGATGAAACCCATGTTGCCGAAAACCGCAGGCTCTACCTCGAAAAATTCCGGGCGGTGATCGACATCCTGAAACCGGCGCTGCCCGCCGAATGGCCCGATGCCGCGTTCTATCTGTGGCTGCGGACGCCGATCGACGACGTCGAGTTCACCCGCCGGCTGCATGCCGCCGAAGGTGTCAGCGTGCTGCCCGGCAGCTACCTCGCACGGGAAGCCCGCGGCAGCAATCCCGGCGTCAGGCACGTGCGCATCGCGCTGGTCGCTTCGGTCGCTGAATGCACCGAAGCGGCCCACCGCATGCGCCGCTTCGCCGCTTCACTGTAATCCTCCGAGGAAAATCAGCATGCAAAAACTGCAAAACACCGTTGAACAGGCCTGGGAAAACCGCGCCGACCTGTCCCCCGCCAAGGCACCCGCCGACGTGCGCGCCGCGGTGGATGAAACCATCGCCATGCTCGACGCCGGCACCCTGCGTGTCGCGGAAAAGAAAAATGGCCGGTGGCAGACCAACGAATGGGCGAAAAAGGCGGTGCTGCTGTCCTTCCGCCTGCAGGACAACGCCGTGATGCAGGACGGCACCAGCCGCTATTTCGACAAGGTTCCGCCGAAATTCGCAAACTACGACGAGGCGGCCTTCCGCGCCGGCGGCTTCCGCGTGGTGCCGCCCGCGGTCGCGCGCCGCGGCTCGTACATCGCGAAAAACGTGATCCTGATGCCCTCCTACGTCAACATCGGCGCCTATGTCGACGAGGGCACGATGGTCGACACCTGGGCCACGGTCGGCTCCTGCGCCCAGATCGGCAAGAACGTGCACCTTTCCGGCGGCGTCGGCATCGGCGGCGTGCTGGAGCCGCTGCAGGCCAATCCGACCATCATCGAGGACAACTGCTTCATCGGCGCGCGCTCGGAAATCGTCGAAGGCGTGGTGGTCGAGGAAGGCTCGGTGGTGTCGATGGGTGTGTTCATCGGCCAAAGCACGAAGATTTACGATCGCGCCAGCGGCCAGATCCTCTACGGCCGGGTGCCCGCCGGTTCGGTGGTGGTCTCCGGCTCGCTGCCCTCGCCCGACGGCAAGTGCAATCTGTACTGCGCGGTGATCGTCAAGCGCGTCGACGCGAAGACACGCGCCAAGACCAGCATCAACGACCTGCTGCGCAGCGACGACTGAGCACGGTCCGCCGGCCTGCTTTGCAAGGCCGGCGAAACTGGGCAGAATGGTCCGGTTGCCGTGCAGCGCGGCCGCCCGCACCAGGCATAACGGGCAATATCAGGCAATAACGGGGGATAGGCACCATGTTCGTCACACCGCTGTTCAAGCTGATGGCCGACAAGCAGGCGTCGGACATGTTCTTCACCGCCGGCGCACCGATCCAGATCAAGATCAACGGCACGGTACTGCCGATCAACAACCAGGCCCTGGATCCCGAGCAGGTCAAGAAGATCTGCTACGAGCTGATGACTCCGGTGCAGGTGCAGGAGTTCGAAACCAAACACGAGATGAACTTCGCCCAGAGCGGCGGCGAACTCGGGAACTTCCGCGTCAACATTTTCCGCCAGAAGAACACTGTGGCGATGGTCATCCGCTTCGTCAAGCCCGACGTACCGGCTTTCGAATCTCTGGGACTGCCGGATGTGCTGAAGGAAGTGATCATGGAAAAGCTCGGGCTGATCCTGATCGTCGGCTCCACCGGCTCCGGCAAGTCGACGACGATGGCGTCGATGATCGACTACCGCAACACCATCAAGACCGGCCACATCCTGACCATCGAGGACCCGATCGAATTCATCTTCAAGCACAAGAAATCGATCGTCAACCAGCGCGAGGTCCGGGTCGACACCCACACCTACGAAAACGCCCTGATCAGCGCAATGCGCGAGGCGCCGGACCTGCTGATGGTCGGCGAGATCCGCGACCGCGAGACGCTGCAGAGCTCCCTGCTTTTCGCGCAGACCGGACACCTCTGCATGTCGACGCTGCATGCCAACAACAGCTACAACGCGCTGAACCGCATCATCGGTTTCTTTCCGCGCGAAGCGCGGGAAAGCCTGCAGGCCGACCTGTCGATCGCGCTGCGTGCCGTGATTTCACAACGCCTGGTCAAATCCGTCGACGGCAAACGTGTCGCCGCGGTCGAAGTCATGCTCAACACCAAGCACATCCAGGAATTGATCAAGGCCGGCGAGATCAACCAGATCAAGGATGCGATGGAACAGAGCCTGTCGCCGGGCTCGAAGACTTTCGAGCAGGCACTGTTCGAACATTACCGTGCCGGACGCATCACCATGGACGAGGCGCTGGCCAATGCCGACTCGCCGAGCAACCTGCACAACCTGATCAGCAACGCCCCCAGCAATGGCGGCGGCCAGCAGGACAGGAATTCGGGCAGCGGCGGCAAACCCGCCGGCACCACCACCACCGACCTGTCGAGCATCAAGCTCAACCTCGACGCTCTGGGTTGATTTTATAAGTATTTGTTTTTATTGATATTTTTATAAATCACCGGCCATGCCGCCCGTGACGCCGCGGCAACTGATCAGCGCCGCAGCCACCCGCTTCCGCCAAGCCCGGCTGACCTATGGCCACGGCACGCTGAACGCCGGCGACGAAGCGGCCTGGCTGATGGTACATGCCCTCCAGTGCCGCTTTGAAGACCTGGACAGCCGGATTGATCAGCCGCTGAACCCCGCCGTCGCGCGACGCGCGCAAGCACTGTTCGATCGCCGCATCGCCGAACGCATCCCCGCGGCGTACATCACCCGTGAAGCCTGGCTCGGCGAACACCGCTTTTATGTCGATGAACGCGTCATTGTCCCGCGCTCGTACATCGCGGAGCTGCTGCGCGACCGACTGCGTCCCTGGCTCGCGCGTGCACCGGCCACCCTGCTCGATCTCTGCAGCGGCTCAGGCTGCCTCGCGATCGTCGCCGCGCACACCTTCCCGCGGGCGCAGGTCGATGCCGTCGACCTGTCCGCCGGCGCACTTGCGGTCGCGCGGCGCAATGTCCGCGACCACCGGCTGGTTTCCCGCCTCCACCTGCTGCGCTCCGACCTGTTTGCCGCGCTGCCCGGCCGCCGTTATGAGCTGATCATCAGCAATCCGCCCTACGTCGGCGATGCGGCGATGCGGCGCCTGCCGGCCGAATACCGGCATGAACCGGAGTTGGCGCTGCACGGCGGCCGTGACGGACTGGAGCTGATACGACGGATTCTCGCGGAAGCGCCTGCTCATCTGACGCCGCGGGGCTGGCTGGTGATGGAAGTCGGCCATTACCGCGCACGCATCGAGCGCGCCTTTCCGCGGCTGCCGTTTATCTGGGCGGAGACGAGCGGCGGGGACGACTGCGTGCTGCTGCTGCAGCGGGAGGCGCTGCTGCAGCAGGCTCGTCCGGATTCGCGACCCAGGCCAGCAGGCGTTCGACTTCGGCGGCCGGCAGCTCGATGAACTGACCGCGTTTCAGCTGCGGTGGCAGCGCAACGATGCCGAAGCGCACCCGCATCAGCCGGCTGACGGTCAGGTTCTGGGATTCGAACAGGCGGCGCACGATGCGGTTGCGCCCTTCACGCAGCAACACCCTGAACCAGCGGTTGGCGCCCTCGCCGCCTTCTTCCTCCAGCTGCTCGAAACGGGCGACGCCGTCCTCCAGGCGCACGCCCGCACGCAGCGCATCCAGCGCCGCCGGATGCACCATGCCCAGCACGCGCACCGCGTACTCGCGGTCCACCTCGAAACGCGGATGCATCATCCGGTTCGCCAGGTCACCCGAGGTGGTGAAGATCAGCAGGCCGCTGGTGTTGAAATCGAGACGCCCGATCGCCAGCCATTTGGCGCCCTTCGCCGGCGGCAGCTTCGCGAACACCGTCGGCCGACCCTGGGGATCGTCGTTGCTGACGATCTCGCCCTCGGGCTTGTGATAGAGCAGCACGCGCGGCAACCGGTCCGCCTGCGGCCAATGCAGGGCGCGGTCGCCCACCTTGACGCGGTCCTCTGCCGTAACCCTGTCGCCGATGCCGGCCACCTTGCCGTTGACGCTCACCTCGCCGGCGCGGATGCGTTCCTCCATCGCCCGCCGCGAACCGAAGCCCGCCTGGGCCAGCACCTTGTGCAGTTTTTCGCCGCGAGTTTCGCCTGCGGCCTGCTGTGCCGCCGGCGCTGGTGCCGGGCGCGGTGGATGGGCCGGTTTGCGCGCGGCCGCTGATGCCGGCGGGCGCAGCGGGCCGCGCCGCGGCCTGGCCGCAGCCGATTTCGGTGATTTCATTCCGCTTTTCCGTTTCATACGCTGCGCCGCTCCATCACCGCCTGCGCCAGCGTGCCGCTGTCGACATGCTCCAGTTCCCCGCCCACCGGCAGGCCGCGGGCAATACGCGTGACCCGGACACCCTTCGCGCGCAGCAATTCTCCGGCATAGTGCGCCGTGGCTTCGCCCTCGACAGTGAAGTTGGTGGCCAGCATCACCTCCCGCACCACGCCGTCGGCGGCGCGTGCCAGCAGCCGTTCGAGGTGGATGTCGCGGGGCCCGATGCCATCCAGCGGCGACAATGCCCCCATCAGCACAAAATACAATCCGTCATAACACTGCGCCTGCTCCATCATCAGCAGGTCGCCGGGCGTCTCGACCACGCACAGCAGCCCGCGGTTGCGCCGCGGCGACAGGCACAGCGCGCATACCGGCTCTTCCGAAAAATTGTTGCATTGTTCGCAATGGCGCACCCGCGCCAGCGCCGAACCCAGCGTCACCGCAAGGCGCTCGGCGCCGGGACGGTCACGCTGCAGCAGGTGGAAAGCCATGCGCTGCGCCGAACGCGGTCCGACACCCGGCAGGCAGCGCAGCGCTTCGATCAGGGATTGCAGCGCAGGGGGAGAATTCACTATAAGTACTTGTTTTTATTTAATATTTTAAAACGGCAGTTTCATGCCGGGCGGCAAGGGCAGGCCGGCGGTGACACTCGCCATCTTTTCCTGGCTGGTCGCCTCCGCCTTGCGCACCGCATCGTTGACCGCCGCCGCGATCAGGTCTTCCAGCATCTCCCGGTCGTCACCGATGACCGAGGGATCAATGCTCACCCGCTTCACGTCGTGGCGGCAGGTCATCACCACCTTGACCATGCCCGCGCCGGCCTGGCCCTCGACCTCGATCTGCGCCAGCTGCTCCTGCATCTTGCGCATGTTGTCCTGCATCTGCTGCGCCTGCTTCATCAGTCCCGCAAGCTGGCCTTTCATCATGATGGTTTTCCCCGTTCTCGGTTGTATCAATCAGTCATTTGGGTTTGATCGAGGCATCCTCGAGCGAACCGCCGAAGTCTTCGATCAGCTCGCGCACAAAAGGATCCTCGCGGATTTCGGCGACCGCCTCGGCCTGGCGCTGCTCGGCCTTGCGGTCGGTGATGGCTTTCGGTGACACGCCGGCGACCTCGCCGGCGGTGAACACGACCTTGAACTGTGCGCCCAGCACCTTGCGCAGCGCGGCGGTCAGCTTGTCGCGGTACGGCTTGTCGAACAGCCTTTCGTCGGCCGGCGAAATCCGCAATTCGATCAGGTCCGCCGTGCGTTTCGTCATTTCGCAGCGCAGTGCCAGCTGGTTGGCCATTGCGCTCAGGCCCAGCTGGCCCACCAGCTCCGCCCATGCCGACGGCGCAGCCGGGGCGGCCGGCGCCGCCGAGTAAGTCGCAGCCGGAGCCGCAGCGCGCGGTGCCGCTGCCGGCAGGGCCGGCGCGGCCGCACCCGCCGCAGAGGGCGCAAAAGCCAGCATGCGCAGCAGCGTCATCATGAATCCCGCATGCTCGTCCGGAGCGAGGCCGATTTCCGCCCGCCCCTGCGCCGCGATCTGGTAATGCAACTGCAGGTCTTCCGCCGCGAAGGCCTGTGCCAGTTCACGGATCGCCGCGGCATCCGGATCGTCATCGGCAATCGTCTGCGGCACCACCTGCGCCAGCGCCAGCCGGTGCAGCAGCGAGGCCAGTTCCTGGAGCGCGGATTCAAAGGACAGGCTGCGTTCGGCCATCTGCGTCGCCGCGGCGACCAGTCCCGGTCCGTCCTGCGCCGCCAGCGCGCGCAGTATCGTGTAGAGATAAGTCCGGTCGACTGCACCGAGCATCGCCCGCGTCGAAACTTCATCGAGTTTGCCGCCGCCATGGGCGATGGCCTGGTCGAGCAGGCTCAGCGCGTCCCGCAGGCTGCCCTCCGCGGCACGCGCGATCAGCACCACCGAACCCGCGTCGGCCGGCACGTTTTCGGCGGCCAGCACCTCGGTCAGGCGGTCGCGGATCTGCTGCGGCGGAATCTGCTTCAGGCCGAACTGCAGGCAGCGCGACAGCACCGTTACCGGAATTTTCTGCGGATCGGTGGTCGCGAGGATGAACTTGACGTGACCCGGCGGTTCTTCCAGAGTTTTCAGCATCGCGTTGAACGCGGAACGCGACAGCATGTGCACTTCGTCGATGATGTAGACCTTGTAGCGGCCGCTGGTCGGCGCATAAAGCGCGTTCTCCAGCAGCTCGCGCATGTTGTCGACCTGGGTGTTCGACGCCGCATCGAGCTCGATCAGGTCAACAAAACGCCCGCTGTCGATTTCGGTGCAGGCCGTGCATTTGCCGCAGGGAGCAGCCGTGACGCCGGTTTCGCAGTTCAGCGATTTGGCCAGAATGCGTGCCAGCGTGGTCTTGCCCACGCCGCGGGTGCCCGTGAACAGGTAGGCGTGATGCAGCCGCTGCTGCTCCAGCGCATTGGTCAGTGCGCGCACCACGTGCTCCTGGCCGACGAGCTCGGTGAAATTGCGGGGGCGCCATTTGCGGGCCAGTACCTGGGTCACGGGGATTCAGCGCTCGATAAGGATGATGGACGGCAGAAGCCGCCATTTTACCGGCTTACCGGCGCGGGCGCCCGCTGCGGCGCCCATTGACGGCACCGTTCTCAGCGAAACCAGTACTGCAGACGGACCTGGTGGAAATCCATGCCGGCGTTGGGCTTCTTGATGTCGGCATTGGAATGGTGCTGGAAGCGGTAACTCAGGTCGTAGGCACCCTTCGCACCAAAGCGGTAGCCGAGGCCGAGGTGATCGCCGAACTGGAAAGCGGTGCTGAAACGCCGGCCGCCGAGGGAGGTGTGGGAGAGAAAATGCAGGCCGATGCCGGCCTCAAGGTAAAAACCCCGCAGGTCGCCGGCCTGCCAGCGCAGCGTGGGCGTGAAGCCGATGTCGACCAGGCTGTCGTTCAGTCCCGCGGGAACGTCCGCGCTCCACTGTGCGGCAGACAGGTCCCAGTAGCCGCCGATGTGCCGCTTGCCGCTGTCCAGCCAGCGCTTCTGCCATTGCCACTGCGCGCCCAGACGCGCCATTTCGTAACTGCCGTTCTTGCCGAACTCGAGAGAAACACCGTCCAGTGCCGGCACCGGCGATGCGCCGGTCGACAGCATGGCAAACACGGCCATCCGTGCCAGCATGCGCTTGGCACTACACATTCCCTGCACCCCTGTCACTCCGTGGCAGCCGGGCTGCCTTTTTTATTGGAACTGCCTGCGTCCTGACTGCGCTGCTGCATACCGCACCTGCCGACAATCAGCCGCGGCGGCATTGCCGCCGCGGCGAATGGGGTGGCGAGCCTGACCCCCGGCACTCGCAGAGAATAGCTGTGGCTGCTTCCTTCCGGACCTGACCAGATTCACTACCATGCGATGCGGGGAGGCCCGCCGTAAGAAAGTCGTAAGTATGCACGTTCAAAGCATTTTTTGCCACGTTAACGGATGCACGCCGTCTTTACAAGGCGAAGGGTTAATGCTTCCATAACAGGCAAAGAAAACCGGCAGCAGTCCGCATGCGCCTGCCGGTCCGCACCCGCCAATCAGGAACGCACGTTACCGGAGGAGCACCATG
>JALHND010000115.1 GCA_022843705.1 Burkholderiales bacterium | reverse complement strand
TGTCATGAAAGGGATTTACCCGTGAATACCACAAGCGGAAACACCACCTCCGAAGTGACCAAGGAAAAACTGATCAGCGATTTCAAGGTCGTTGTCGCCGACGCCGAAGCGCTGCTGAAAGCCTCGGCCGGGCAGGGCGGCGAGGCGCTGGCCGCCGTGCGCAGCCGCGTCGAGCAGTCGCTGAAGGTGGCCAAGGACAAGATGCTCGACGCCGAAGAGGAACTGCTGCTGAAGACCAAGGCCGCGGCCAAGGCGACCGACGAATACGTGCACGATCATCCCTGGCACGCCGTGGGCATCGCCGCCGGCATCGGCCTGGTGGTGGGCATGCTGATCGGCCGGCGCTGATTTCCGGCGATGGCTGAATCCCGGGCTACGCCCGAGGGCCTGTTCGGGTCGCTGAAGACGCTGGGGGCGACGCTCGCCGCCATTCTCCAGAACCGGCTCGAGCTGCTGTCCACGGACATTGCCGAGGAGCGCGCGCGGCTGGGTTCGATCCTGCTGCTGTCGCTGGTGGCCCTGTTCTGCCTGGGCGTCGGCGTGCTGCTGCTGACGCTGCTGGTCGTGGTGTTGTTCTGGGATACCCATCGCCTCGCCGCGCTGGGCACGCTGACGGTGTTGTTCCTGGCGGCGGGCGGCTGGATCGGCGGACTGGCCCTGCAGCGGCTGCGCAAAAAACCGCGGCTGTTCGAGGCCAGCATCGCCGAGCTGGCGAAGGACCGTGAACACCTGGGATCCGGCCGGTGAACGGCGACCTCGCGCGGATCGCGGAGCGCCGGCGCTGGCTGGTGTCGCAGGCGGCGGCGCAGCGCCAGGTGCTGTCGCAGGAGATGGCGCAGTGGAAGCCGCGGCTGGCGCTGGCAGACCGCGGCATCGCCGTCTACCGTTATGTCCGCCGTTATCCGGCGCTGCTTGCCGGGGCCGGCCTGGTCGCGGTGCTGCTGCGGCCGCAGCGCGGTGCAGCCTTGCTGCAGCGCGGCTTGCTGGCCTGGCAGCTGTTCGTCAGCCTGCGCAAGCTGGGCAATGACCTGAAAACACGGCGCTGATCATTTGCCGCGGCTGCGCGCGGCACCCGCCGTTCAGGCGCGCACGAGGGTTTTGAAGCCGCCCCAGAACATCCGTTTGGCATCGAAGGGCATCTCCTCCGGACCACCCATCGCGGCCATCCGCGGATCCTTGAACACCTTCGCGTTGACGCGGTCGCGGTGGGCGCGCGACTTGTAGACGATGTAGGCGAAGACCACGGTTTCGCCGGCTTTCAGTTTCACACTCTGCGGGAAGGACGTGAGTTTTCCCGGCTTGACGTCATCGGCGACGCATTCCATGTAATCCAGCGCGCCGTGTTCGCGCCAGATTTTTCCGGCCTTGCGGGCGATGCTGCGATAGGCCCCGATCTTCTTCTTCGGCACCGGCAGAACGAATCCGTCAACGTAGGGCATTGTGTTCTCCTTGGTTTATTGCTGTTCAAGATGTCCGATCGGCCGGACTTCGACACACCAGCCGGCCTCTTCACCGATCCGTGACGCCGGGTGGAGTGAGGCGATGCGCAGCGCCTCGTCCATGTCCTTCGCGTCAATGATGAAAAAGCCGCCGACCTGTTCCTTGGTTTCGGCATAGGGGCCGTCGGTGAATGCCGGTTTTCCGCCTTGCGGCAGGATGGTGCGCGCCGTGTCCGGTTCGCCCAGCGAAGCCTGCATCAGCAGCCGCCCGCTCGCGCGCAGCGCGGCATCGTGCGCGGGACACTGGCTGACCAGCGCGCGGACGGCCCCGGGCGTCATGGCGGCGAATTTCTGCGGATCATAATAGGCCAGACAGAGATATTTCATGGAGGTTTCCCCTTTTGCTGCTGACGGAGACTGCCTAACCGCCGGACAACGCCTGCACGATCACGACTTCGTCTTTCCCTGACAGCGGCTGCGCGAGGTCGCGGACCTGCGTGCCGTTGACGAATATGCGGATATGGCGGCGGATGTGGTCCTGCTCGTCGACCATGCGGAAGCGGATGCCTTCGTAGCGGCGGTCGAGGTCGGCGAGCAGTTCGGCCAGCGTCGCGCCCTGTGCTTCGGCACTGCTGCCCTGCGTATACGAACGCAGCGCGCTGGGAATCAGCACCTTCATCGCGGCTTACAGTTCCGCGGTTTCGACCGCGTAGATTTCAGGCAGGTGGCGCGCGATGCAGCTCCAGCGTTTGCCGCCGTCGCGTCCCATCCACAGCTCGCCGCTGGTGGTGCCGAAGTACAGCGCCACCGATTCCGCGTTGTCGGCGCACATCGCCTGGCGCTTGACTGTCCACCAGGCCTGCGACTCCGGCAGGCCGGCGTCGAGGCGTTGCCAGGTTTTTCCGCCGTTCTTCGTGCCGTAGGCCGCCGGCCTGCCGCCGGGGCTGGTGCGCGGCCACACGCCGCTGCCGTCCATCGGGAACACCCAGGCGCTGTTGTCGTCGCGCGGGTGGACCACCATCGGGAATCCGATGTCGCCGACCGTTTTCGGCATCGACTTGCCGATGCGCACCCAGGTGTCGGAGGGGCGGTCGAGGCGGTAGATGCCGCAGTGGTTCTGCTGGTAGAGCCGGTCCGGGTTGGAGGGACACATCCGGATGCAATGCGGGTCATGGAAGGTCGGCTGTTGCGGGTCGAAGCCGAAACCCTCGACCACGTCCAGTCCCTTGATCAGCGTTTTCCAGTGTTGTCCGCCGTCGGTCGATTCGTGCACGCCGCCGCCGGACATGCCGATGTAGAGATGGCGCGCATCCCGCGGATCGACGATCACCGAGTGCAGCTTGGGGCCGTCGGGCGTGCCGTCCTGCGTCGTGCCCATCCATTCGCGGAACTGCGGGTCGTCGTTGAGTGTCGAGAACGGTGCCCAGGTGATGCCGCCGTCGGCGGAACGGAACAGTCCCTGCGGGCTGCTGCCGGCGTACCAGACATCGGGTTCGGAGGCCGGGCCGGGTGTCAGCCAGAAGGTATGGTCGACGGAACGACCCTTGCCGTCCGCGGCCTTGGCGAAGGCGGGCGGCTGCGCGGCTTCCTTCCACGTGCGTCCGCGGTCGGTGGAGCGGAACACCGTCGGCCCGAGGTGGCCGGTTTTCGCGGCGGCGAGCAGCGTCCTGCCGTCGCGCGGGTCGAGCACCATGTGGCTGATCACGTGGCCGAGGAAATGCGGGCCGTCGGCTTTCCAGGTTTTGCGCTGTGCGTCGCCGTGGAACAGCCAGGCGCCCTTGCGGGTGGCGACGAGGACGACGGTGCGGCGTTTGGCGGCGGTGGTCTTGCGGCGGGCGGTTTTTTTGCGGGTGGTGGCCATGGACTCCTCCTTCAGGATTTGTGCTTCAGCGCGGCGACGGTTTCGCGGATCGGCCGCACCGGTCGCAGCTCGATGCTGCCGACGCGTGCCGGCGGGATGCCGGAGGCGATGCGGATCGCCTCGTCGAGATCCTTCGCGTCGATCATGTAGAAGCCGGCGAGCTGCTCCTTGGTTTCTGCGAAGGGGCCGTCGGTGACGGCGACCTTGCCCTCGCGCAGGCGCACCGTGGTTGCGGTCTGCACCGATTCCAGCGCCTCGGAGGCGAGGCAGTGGCCGCTGTTGCGGATGGCGCTGTCGTAGGCGACACAGTCCTCGTCGTCCAGTTCGGGCAGCCGTTTTTCGTCGAGGTAGACCAGGCACAGGTATTTCATCGGGGCTCCGTTCAGGGGTTTTTGTCGAAACCGAGCGCGCTGACGGTCTGCTCGTCCTCCGCCACCGGGCGGATCTCGACGCAGCCGCGGGCGGCGCCGGGAATCCTCGCGGCAATGCGGATCGCCTCGTTGAGATCGCGCGCCTCGATCAGATAATAACCGCCGAGCTGCTCCTTGGTTTCGATCCAGGGGCCGTCGGTGGCCGAGACCTTGCCGTTGCGCACGCGGATCGTAGTGGCCTCCGACGGCGGCAGCAGCCGGTTGCAGCTGATGTAATGGCCACTGGCGCGGATGTCTTCGGTGAACTTCGCATACTCCGCGTAATGGCTGTCGGCATCGGCGGTTTCCATCTGTTCCATCACTTTTTCGGCGCAGATCAGGCACAGGAATTTCATCGGATTTCCCCCGGTTCAGGCGCAGGCTTTTTTAAAGGCGGCTTCGATCTCGGCCGGCGTCAGGTCATGCTGGTGGGTGGCGATGGACCAGCTGTGGCCCCAGGGATCCTCAAGCACGCCGTAACGGTCACCCCAGAACATGTCGGCCGGCGGCATCACGGCCTTCGCACCCGCGGCGACGGCCCGCGCGTAGAAGGCGTCGGCGTCGGGCACGTAGAGATGGATCGTGACCGGCGTGCCTTTCAGCGTTTTCGGGCTCATCGCGCCGCACTGGGGCATTTCGTCGGTGAACATCACCGTCGAACCGGCGATGATCAGCGCCGCGTGCATCAGTTTGCCGTCGGGACCGGGCAGGCGCATGGTTTCCACGGCGTCGAAGGCCTTCTTGTAGAACTCGAGGGCCCCCGCGGCGCCGGCGCAGACCAGGTGCGGGGTGACGCCGTGCATGCCTTCGGGCAGGTAATGTTTCGCTTTCATTGTGCTGTCCTTTTTCGAGGGTGGTGTTCAGGCCTGCTGCAGGGCGGCAATGTCGATTTTTGTCATCTGCAGCAGCTTCGGCATCACGCGGCCGGCTTTGCCCTTGTCCTGCAGCAGCTCCGGCAGCACCCGCGGCACGATCTGCCAGGACAGGCCGTAGCGGTCCTTGAGCCAGCCGCAGCGCCGCGCCGCCGGGTCACCGCCGTCACCGAGGCGCCGCCAGTAATAGTCGATCTCGGCCTGCGATTCGCAGTGCACGACGAAGGATACGGCTTCGGTGAAGCGGAAGACAGGGCCGCCGTTGATCGCGGTGAAATCCTGGCCTTCGATGCGGAAGGCGACGGTCATCGCGCTGCCTTCGGGCAGGCCGGTTGCGGCCGCGGCTTCACGGCCGTAGCGGATCACCGAGACGATGCGCGAATCGCGGAACAGCGCGACATAAAACGCGGCGGCTTCCTCGGCGTCGCGGTTGAACCACAGGAAGGGCGTGATTTTCTGTGCGGCCTGCAGCCTCATTTGCACAGCCTCGCATCGAGTTCGCGGAAACGTTCGATCGCCGGGCTCTCGCCGAAATCCTCAAGCTCGAAAAACTCGCGCACTTCGATTTCGCAGTCACTGCCGCCGATGGCCGGGTTGGGGAAGCGCCGGGTCCATTCGACCGCTTCCGCGCGCGATTGGACCTTGATGATGGTGTAGCCGGCGATCAGTTCCCTGGTCTCGGCAAAGGGGCCATCGACCACGGTGGTTTTGCCGCCGCTGTAGCGCACCCGCCAGCCTTTCGAAGTCGGCTTGAGCCCGGAGGCATCGACCAGGATGCCCGCGTTGGCGAGTTCCTCGTGGTACTTCTGCATCGCCGACAGCAGGTCTTCGCCCGGCATCACACCGGCCTCGGAATCCGCGTTGGCTTTTACGATGATCATGTATTTCACAATCATAACTCCTTGATTATAAACAATATTACGTGACATCCCGCCATGTCGTGGCGAGCCTGCCTGTCCTGTAGTCGAACGGCCGGCGGCGCTTTCGACATCCCCAGGAAAATTTTTTATGGCCCCAGCTCGGCGAGGCGCCGTTCGAGGAAACGCCGTTCCGGCGCCTGGCGGGTCAGTTCCAGCGCGCGGCGGTAGGCGGCGCGTGCTTCGTCATGGCGGCCTAGCCGGCGGCAGAGATCGGCGCGTGCGGCATGCGCAAGCCGGTAGTCCCCGAGTTCGCCGCGTTCCAGCAGCGCCTCGACCAGCGCGAGTCCCGCGGCCGGGCCATCGCGCATTGCGACGGCCACTGCGCGGTTCAATTCCACCACCGGTGAAGGCTCGATGCGCAGCAGCAGGTCGTAGAGGCCGGTGATCTGCGCCCAGTCGGTGGCGGCGGTTTCCGCGGCTTCGGCATGCACCGCGGAGATCGCCGCCTGCAGCGCATAGGGGCCGACGCGCCGTGTCGCCAGCGCGCGTTCGACAAGGGTGATGCCCTCGCGGATCATGTCGCGGTTCCAGGCCGAACGATCCTGGTCTTCGAGCAGTACCAGGTCGCCGTTGCCGTCGCTGCGCGCGGCGCGCCGCGATTCATGCAGCAGCATCAGTGCGAGCAGCCCCATCGCTTCCGGCTCGGGCAGCAGTTCGACCACCAGCCGCGCGAGGCGGATCGCTTCGCCGGAGAGGTCGTGGCGGGTCAGCGTTGCACCGGATGAGGCGGCGTAACCTTCGTTGAATACCAGGTAGATCACGCGCAGCACGCTGTCGAGCCTTTGCGGCAACTCTTCGGGTGACGGTACCCGGTAGGGAATTCTCGCATCGCGGATCTTGTTTTTTGCGCGCACGATGCGTTGCGCCAGCGTCGGCGGCGTGCTGAGGAAGGCGCGCGCGATTTCCTCGGTGGTCAGCCCGCAGACTTCGCGCAGCGTCAGCGCGACCTGCGCGTCGGGTGCCAGTGCCGGATGGCAGCAGGTGAAGACCAGGCGCAGCCGGTCGTCCTCGATGTCTCCGGTTTCCTCCGCTTCGGGTGCGGGAATGTTCTGCGCGGTTTCGTCATCGAGCGCGTCGATGCGCGCATCGCGGCGGATGCGGTCGATGGCCTTGAAACGCCCGGCCGACACCAGCCAGGCGCGGGGATTGGCGGGCACGCCGTCGCGCGGCCATTGTTCGAGCGCCGCGCGGAAGGCCTCGTGCAGCGCCTCCTCCGCCGCATCGAAATCGCCGAGCAGGCGCACCAGCGTCGCGAACACGCGGCGTGACTCGCTGCGGTAGACCGAGTCAACCGCGGCGCGCGCGTCGCGAATATCAGTATGTGGTGGTTCGCTCATCTACCGCGGCTCCGGTGCCGCGGTAGTTTATAGGAGCGAAGACGCAGGGTGTTCCGGATTTCAGTCCGGCTTGATACCGGCGTCGGCGACGACTTTTTTCCAGCGCGCCAGTTCGCTGCGGATCATTTTTCCCATGTCCTGGGGCGTGGTCCAGGTCGGAACCATGCCGATGCTTTCGAGGTGTTTCGACACGCCAGGATCCTCGACCGCGCGTTTCATTTCGGCGTTGACCTTTTTCACCACATGCGCCGGCGTGCCGGCGGGCCCGAGGAAGCCGTACCAGGTGGTGTTGTTGAATCCGGGATAGGTTTCGGCGATGGCCGGGATGTCGGGCAGGGTCTTCAGGCGTTCGGGATGGCCGATGGCGATGGCGCGTGCCCTGCCGCTGCTCATGTGCGGCTGCCAGGGCGCGGCGCCGCCGAAAATCGCCTGCACGCGGCCGGACAGCAGGTCGGCCGTTGCCGCGCCGCCGCCCTTGTACGGCACGTGGGTGAACTTCGCCCCGGTCAGCGAGGTCAGCAGTTCCATGCCGAGATGGTTGGGCGTGCCGGTGCCGGGAGAGGCGAAGTTGATCTTGCCCGGCTGCGCCTTGGCGAGATCGACCAGTTCCTTCACGTTGCGCGCCGGCACCGCGGGATGCACCACGATCAGGAAGGGCACGTAGACGCCGACGCCGATCGGCGTGAAATCCTTCACCGGATCGTAGGCGAGTTTGCTGCCGAAGGCGGCACTGACCACCAGTCCGCCGGAAGTGCCGAGTACCAGCGTGTAACCGTCGGGCGTGGCTTTCGCCGCGAGTCCGTGGCCGATGGTCGAACCTGCACCGGGACGGTTGTCGATGACAATGGTGGTGTTGAATTTTTCACCGAACCAGCCGGCGAAGGCGCGGGCCGTGGGATCGGTGGTGCCGCCGGGCGGATAGGGCACGATGATGCGGACGGGCCTGAGGGGCCATTCTGCTGCGGCGGCCTGCGCGGGCACAGCCGCAGCCAGCAGCGCAAGGAACAGGGGTATGCAGAGCCGGGCCTTCGGATTCATGCGTTCTCCTCCACCGCTGTAATTGGCATGCCTTGCGGTTCAGCGGGATTTTATGGGTAATGCCGGGTGCGCGTCATGCCTGTTGCAGGATTTGCATAAAATATTCATAAAAACAATACCATGTGCGTGCCTGACGGGCGGGTCGGGCGGTTCGGCGAAATCGTTACAATGCGCGTCTGCCGAGCCTTGCTTTCCGCAGCGGATTTCCGGCAGGGCGCGATATCAGGGACAGTCATGAATCGTATTCACGGATTTGCACGCGTGCTGCTGGTTGTGCTGGTCGCGCTGGCCTCGGGCTGCGCCACCAACACCATCACCGGGCGCAGCCAGCTGATGCTGATGTCCGAGGAATCGGCGATCCAGGGCGCGGTGTCGGCCTACTCGAGCATGATCAGCGAGTTCTCGAAAAAGAACCGGGTGGAGGTCGCCTCGCCGCGCGTCACCCGCGTGCGCGAAATCACCAACCGGCTGATCGCCGAAGCGGTGCGTTTCCGTCCGGACTCCGCCGGCTGGGGCTGGGAAGTGCAGGTCATCGACGAGCCGAAGACGGTCAATGCCTTCTGCATGGCCGGCGGCAAGATGGGCATCTACACCGGTTTCTGGGAAAAGCTGAAGGCGACGGACGATGAAATAGCCAACGTGATGGGCCACGAGATCGGCCATGCGCTGGCGAGCCACACCCGCGAGAAGATGTCGATGACGATGACCGTCGGTGTCAGCACCGCGCTGCTGGCGGTGCTAGCGAGTTCGCGCAGTTCCGGCGACTCCGGGGCCTATCACCGCACCCAGAACACGATGGCGATGGCAGCGGCGCTCGCCATCACGCTGCCCAACAGCCGCGAGGCCGAGACCGAGGCCGACCAGATCGGCATTGAGCTGGCCGCACGCGCGGGTTTTGATCCGCGCGCCGCCGTCACCCTGTGGGAAAAAATGGCGAAGGAGGGCGACAGCCCCGCGGAATTTTTCTCGACCCATCCGTCACCGGAGAACCGCGCGCAGCGGCTGCAGGAACTGGTGGCGAAGGTCGATCCGCTGTACCAGGCCGCAAGATCCGGAAAGACCGCGGGACCGCTGCCCGACTTCCTCGGCATGGCGGTGAACGAACGTCCCGTCGGCGGCGTGTCGCGCGAGGAGTATGCGGCGCGCGTGGCCGCGGAGCCCGAGGTGATGACTTTTGTCGCGGAAGAGTTCGAACGTTTCCGCAAGGGCGAGGTGGTGTTTGAATGCGCGCTGGAATGCGTGTTCGCCTATGGTTACCAGCGCGGCAGCTGGAAAACCATGCATGAAAAAAATCAGTGGCGCGAACTGGCGGTGGCCGTGGTCAAGACGGGTTACCTCAACGACCTGTCGTACTTCCTGCTCGGTGAAGCCGCGACGGGCTTGGGTTTCAGTGAAGTTGCAAAAACCTATTACATGCGCGCACTCGAGGCGCGCAAGGCCGGCAAGACCTGCGAGGGGGCGTTTAATACCTGCGGCGAATTTGCGATTGCCGAACGGATTGCCGCGGTGTTGGGCAGCGATGTTGCCGGACAGTCAAAAAATATTAATAAAAACAATTAGTTAATAAATATCCGGGAGCGCCCTCCCGGATATGTCCTGCGGTTTTCCTGCTTATCTTTCGCGCAGGGCGCGGGCGTGTTTCGCCGCCGGGCGATCCCAGCAGCGCAGCAGCCATGCGTGGAGATTGGCCCACTTGCTGGTGTTGATCGACAGTGCGCGGTAAAGCGCGCTGGCAACATTGAGGTCGGCGACCGAGAATGCCGGACCGGCCAGCCAGGACGATTTCCCCAGCGC
>JALHND010000114.1 GCA_022843705.1 Burkholderiales bacterium | reverse complement strand
GGGGAAAGGGTTGGGGTGAGGGGTTACCGCGGACGTTGTTATTCAAATCAGTCTTTTCAGCTATCCACCGGCATCGTCACCGCCAGCGACTTCTTGCCATACCACGGCGGCAGGATCGCCGCAAAACCACCGGCCGGGCCGCCGGCCGCGATCACCAGCAGATCGTCGGGCGAACGCAACGCGCAGTAGACCTTGTCCTCGTCCTTGCGCCCGGCCACCGCGGCCTTGCCGACACTGCGCCATTCACCGCGTTTCACCCGCGCCTTCTCGTAGACGTAGTCGCGGATGTCCTGCTTGCTCCAGTTCGCCGCCGCGAAGATTTCGCGATGCTGTTTCGGGATCACCACCGCGTAATTCCCTTCCCAGATCGAATACAGCAGCATGTTGCTGCGCATCGCCGCGGCATAGGTGTCGCAGATCTCCTTCGGGTCGTGGGTCCACTCGTTCATGATCTGCAGCGGCGACTCCACCTGCAGCGCGGTCACCGCCGAGGTGCCGGCCGTCACGCCGCGCTCCACGGCCAGCGGCAGCCAGGGCGAATCCTCCTCGTCCTCGGCGATGCAGAAGGTGAACTTGCCGGGATGCCCCAGTGTCGAGCGGTCGAGTTGTCCCGGAATGCCGCCCAGCACATTCAACAGCATCAGGCGGATGCTGCGGCCGATGCTGGCATTGGCACGGGATGCATTGGCCAGCACATTGTGGGTCGCGTTCATGCCGATGGCCCTGCGCACGGGACCGTTGACGACGATGAAGGGCGCGCTGCCGCCGGTGCTCGCCGTGCTGCCGTGGAGCGCGTACTCCGGCTGGCACATCGCCTTCACCACCGCCACCACCACCGGCAGGTATTCCGGCAGGCAGCCCGCCATCACCGCGGCAATCGCCACCTTCTCGGCGCTGATGCTGCGCCGGCGCACCGGCTCGACGCCGATCACCGCATCCGGCGCCAGCCGCGCCGCTTCAAGAAAACGCGCGACGGCATCCTCGGTCGGCGGCACGATCGGCAGGCCGTCGGTCCAGCCATTGCGCTGATAAAGCTCGTTGGCCTCGACCGCGTCGGCGACCTCGTGGACCGGGCTGGCAAATTTAGGCATCGCGTTCATGACGGAATTCTAACCGCTGCCCGGAGCACTCAGCTTTTCGCCACCGTCTCTGTCAGGAAATCCAGCGCCGCCGCCGCAAAGGCCTGCATGTTGGCAACGCGGTCGGCGACGCCGGTTTCGAGCGTGGTCGCGCGCTCGAAACCGGAGCCGGCCACCGCGAAGCAGGCATGGCCCGGCGGATAACCGTAACGGCTGCCGGTGGGACCAGTGGCGCCGGTCTCGGACAGCGTCCAGTCGGTTTTCACGCGTTCGCGCAAACGCCGCGCCTTCAGCAGCGCATAGGTTTCGGTCGAGGGCGTGAAACCCTGCATCTCCGCGTCGCTGATGCCGAGGATCGCGCGGCGCAGGTCGTAGGTGTAGATCACCACGCCGCCGCGCACGCAGGCCGAGGCGCCGGGCACCGCCAGCAGCGCCGCGGTGATCAGCCCGCCGGCCGAGGATTCGGCGACGGCGATGCTTTGATTGCGCGCCTTCAGCACGGCAATCGCGCGTTCGGCATGGGGCAGCAGTTTATCCAAGGGATTTTCTTCCTTTCGGCATTTCTATTTTTTTGCCCACCGGGAAACCCAGCACGCCATTGTGCGCCAGCACGTAAATGCTGTTGCGGCCTAGGTCGCCGGTGATGACCACCTGAAAATCCTCCGGCCGCCAGACGATGGGCACCAGCCGCTGCGGATCGTCGGACTCGTGGAAGACCTTGGGAATGCGTCCCGTCGCATGCTCCTCGGCGAGATTCCAGTTCGGTTTCTGCGTCCAGTCGCGCAGCATGCGCTCGAAGTCGGCCGCGGTCATGCGCGCACTCTTGAACAATTCCTCCTTGAAGCGCTGCTTTGACCAGCCGCCGGCGGCAATGGTTTCGGCGATGATCGGCGACAGCAGCAGCAGCGGCCGCACCGTGTCGTAACCCTGGCCAACGCTGAACATGATCTGCCAGGAATACTGGCGCGCGACGGCGTCGGCGATGTACGGCATCAGCTCCTCCGGCGTCGCGCCCGACACCGAGGAGATGTGGTTGCCGCCGGTGTAGCGCGCGACCGACACCACGTTGTCTCCGGGCCTGAAACCGAATTCGGCGCTGTGCAGCGGCCAGCCGATTTTCGCGGCGACCTCTTCGTTCTCCGCGACGACTACGCGCCAGGTGTTGCCGAAAGTTGCCTTGTCGTTCTTGTGCGGCAGGAAACCGGCGACATTGCGCAGCATCAGGCGCCAGAAGCGGCCGACCGTGGTGTTGGCGCGGAAACCGTCACGCATCACGCCCTGGGTGTAGTTGAAACCCAGTTCCTTGATGATCGGGCCATTGATCACGATCTGGGTTTCGCCGCCCGGCGTGTTGCCGCTGTGCTCGACGCCGTAGGCCGGATCGGCCATCGCTTCCGTCAGCGCCACCAGAACCGGCATGTACTCCGGCCGGCAGCCGGCCATCACGCCGTTGACCGCGACACTCCATACCGTCGCCGCGCGGTTGTCGGGCAGCAGCACGCCCAGCACCTCGTCGGCCTTGCGGTCGGTGTACTTCAGGAAGGCCTCGACCTTCGCCACCGTCGGCGGCACCACCGGCAGGCCGTCGGACAGCTCGTGCTCGATGAAATACTCGTTGATGTCCTCGAAGCTGCCGCTGCAGATCACGTCACGCGGCCCCGGCTCGCCGCCCAGCGTTTTCGCCGCCGGCATCTTGAACAGCGCATCGAGCACGCCGTCGAGCGTCAGCTCGCGCACATTGCGCTGCAGTTCTTCCTTGCTCTGCAGTCCCGGATGGCCGCGCACCGGCGCCACCGCGATGTTCGGATAACCGAGGCCCTGCGAAGCCGCCTTCGACAGCGTCATGAAACTCTCGCAGACCAGCGTCGCCGAGGGAATGCCGGCGCTCTCCGCCGCCACACTGGCCCGCAACACGGCGGGCGTGCAGCTGCCTCAACAACCCATCCCGGAGACGACGGCATCGGCTCCGAGTTCACGCAGCTTCTGCGGCAGCGCCGCGATCACCGCGCGCTCGTCACTGCCGTGGGTGTTGCCGAAGACCTCCCAGTGCAGGAATTTCACGCCGGGATATTTCGCGCGCAGGCTCTCTTCGAGTTGTTCGAACACCTCGTTGCCGCGGAACACGTAGTCCCACAGCCAGGCCACGGTCTTGCCTTCGAGCGTGTCGAGCCGTTTCGCCAGCGGTTTCACCTTCGCCTGGCGCGGGCCGCGCGGCCACAGCGCGGCGTATTGCGTATCCGTCATTACCTGTCTCCGAAAAAACAATCGCCGCTGGATCGCGGCGATTTTATAAAAATATCAATAAAATCAAGTATTTAAGTAATGTCTGCGGGGACGCTTTCTGCCACCCGCTACACAGTGATATGCCAGCGCACTTTACAGCGCTTTGCAGGACAGGCAAAGCACGGCGGCTGCACTCAATGCCCGTCGTTGCCGAAATGTGCCTGCAGTGCCCCGTCGAACAGGCCATCAATCAACACGTACAACATCAGCGCCGGCTTGTCCGAACGGTTGCTCCAGGCGTGATTGGTGCCGCGCTGGATCACGACATCACCTTCCTTCAGCAGCACGTCCTGATCATCAAGCAGCATCGTCACCTCTCCCTTCAGCACCACCGCATAGTCGATCGACTCGGTGCGGTGCATGAAGGGATGCCGTCCCCTGACGGTGCCGGCGCTGGTGGCGTCACGGTTGCCCATCGCCTCGAACACCGCCTTCGATTGTTCCGGACTGATATTGCGGATCGCCTCGGTCTCGGGCGCGATCTCGCTGATGCGGAACACCGTGCCGCCGGGCAGCGGATGAATGCGCTTGGGACCGCCGGTGGGGTCGGGCTCGGTGGCGTGCAGGATGTGCGGCGTGGCCGCGGTTCTCCACAGGTCGACCGAGATGTGGCCGGGACGCATCGGATTCGTGCGCACGGCCGGCGCGTAACCGTCCTCGAGGACGACGGCCTTGCCGTTGTGATCATGGCCGGTGATGACGCGGCGGATTTTTCCGTTCATGGAAGACCCCCTGCAGGACAAAAAACAGGATCGGACAAGGCATAAATCGCGCGTTCAAGGGTTTTCATCGAACGGCGATCCGCGCGCAGTGTAGGCAACGGTGCGCCGGAGATTACTCACAATTCATGAACACACTGGTTAGCCGTCTTGAACAATCGGCGCGGCGCCGTCGTGTAAGGTCCTTGGCATTGACAGGGCCGGCGCCCGGCAAGCCGTCTGAGGACACAACAGCAGCAGCGGGCAGCCGGTTCCCGGAGGAGCACTTCGATCGCGGCACGGATCGAAGCAGAGCAGTACAGACAAGACAAACCTGACAAACCGACCACGCATGCACGGGCACCGATTCCCATGACACCCCTTTTCCTGTCGGACAGCGATGTGCGCGGCCTGCTCGCCTGGCCGGACGTCATTGCCTGCCTGCGTGCCGCCTACGCCAACCTGAAACAGCCCGACTCCGCGCCGCCGCGGGTCAATGCCCGGCTCGGCAAACGCTGGCTGCGCGCGCTCAACGCCATTCCCGCGGGCAACCGCCACATGGGCGCAAAACTCATCGCCCGCGCAGAGACCCGCGGCGCGAGTCACCTGATCGCGCTGTGGGAACAGGACACCGCCGCGCTGGCCTGCCTGCTCGACGGCAAATCAATCACCGCGATGCGCACTGCCGGAACCTCCGCAGTGGCTGTCGATTGTCTTGCACCACGCACACCGCTACGCGTCGCCGTGCTCGGAAGCGGCGCCGAAGCCAGCGCGCACATCCGCGCCATCGCCGCCGTGCGCGATTGCAGCATCGTCATCGTCTACAGCCCGACACCCGCAAAACGCGAAACCTTTGCCGAGCAGTTCAGCCGGGACTGCGGTGTGCCCTGCCTGCCCGCCCCGATGGCAGAGGTCGCCGTGGCCGAAGCCGACCTGGTGATTGCCGCCGCACGTTCGCGCGACGAAACACCGATCCTCCAAGGCAACTGGCTCAAGCCCGGCGCCACCGTCGTCTCCATCGGCTCCACGCTGCCGGAACAGCGTGAAGTCGATATCGGCGTGATCGCACGCGCAGCGCAAATCTTCGCCGACGTGCCCGAGGAAGTGCTCAACGACAGCGGCGACATGATCGCGGCGCGCGCGGCCGGCATCGTATTCGATGCAAAAACCGCGGCGCTGGCGGACCTCGTGCAGGGAAAGGTGACCGGACGCGCCGCGGCCGATGAAATCGTGCTGTTCAAGTCGGTGGGCTCTGGGCTGCAGGACATCGCGGTGTCGGCGATGTGCCTGGAGAAGGCCATCGCCGCAAATACGGGCCAGCCACTGCCGATGATGACAACACACAGGCCCGGCACCTGAGCCTTGTGAATTCCTTTAATCCTCCCAACCCCACGGAAATCCGCAAATGATCAGCTACAGGAAAAAAGACGCCCGCGCCTGGGCCCGCGACAACATGAAGGGCGTCGCCAACGTCATCATCCCCTCCTACTCTCGCGACCTGAAACGGCTCAACGAAAAGGGCATCCGCCACGACGTGCGCAAGAACATCGAGTACGGCTTTTGGGGCGCACTGCTGGTGTCGGAAGTGGCGATCACCGTGCCCGAATACGAACAGTTCACGCAATGGGCCCACGACGAGGCCGGCGGCAAACTGAAACTCGTGTTCCAGGCCGGCTTCAACACCCTCAAGGAAAACATCGAGGCCGCGCTGATCGCCGAGAAGGCCGGCACCGAAATCGCCCTGCTCGGTTATCCGCAGAACTTCTACGCCACCACCAACCAGCACATTTACGACTACACCAAAGCCTTCTGCGACGCGGTGAACATGGGCGTCATCCTGTTCCCGGTGCCGACCTGGGGCTTCGAGCGCATTCACCCCGCAGGCATGTCCCCCGAACTGATCGCGCAGCTGGTGAAGGACATCCCCAACATCGTCTGCATCAAGTCGGAAGCCGGTGTGCCGCAGCCGGCAGGTTTTGTGCAGACCTGGAAACGCCACGCCGACGAGGTGCTGGTGACCTTCCCGATTGAAGGCGAGGCGCTGCTGCTCGCCGGGCTGGTGCCGATGCAGTTCATGGGCACCAACAACACCGGTTACTACGGCGACATGACGCCGAAGATGTTCAAAATGGTGCAGGAGAGCCGTTTCGACGAAATGATGGAGCTCTACTGGCAGATGCACCCGGCGCGCACCGCCTACATGACCGTGCGCAACAACTACCGCGGCGGCGCCGGCACCATCCACCGCATGGAGTGGAAGTACCAGGCCTGGCTTTCCGGCTACAACGGCGGCCCGATGCGCCAGCCGACGATGAAGATCCTCGACCGCAACATGCGCGTGCTGCGCGACGGCTTGGTCAAGTCGAAGCTGCCGGTGACCGGGGATCCGGACAGCGAGTTTTTTGTCGGCCGCAATCCGGTCTGAAACCCATGCGGTCCGCAGTCCATCAAAAAAGACCCACAGGAGGAATCGTCATGCGCCCAGCCCTCGTTGCACTGACACTGCCGCTCCTTTGCGCCGCCGCACCGCTGCAGGCGCAGGACTATCCCTCGCGGCCGATCCGCCTCGTCGTCACCTCGGCGGCGGCGGGCACTTCCGACACTCTGGCGCGGACCATGGCCGGCCAGCTCGAGAAACGCACCGGCGGCACCGTGGTTGTCGACAACCGCGGTGGCGCCGGCGGCATCATCGCCACCGATATTGTGGCCAAGGCCGCACCCGACGGCTACACGCTGCTGCATGCGACCGCGGGCTTTGTCACCAATGCCGCGCTGTATCCCAAGCTGCCCTATGACATCGCAAGGGATTTTTACCCGGTCACCGACCTCGCCATCAGCACCGGCTACCTGCTGCTGGCCAACCCGTCCATCGGCGTCGGCACGGTCAGCGAGCTGGTGAAACTCGCCAGGGCCAAACCCGATGCACTCAACTTCGCCTCGCCCGGCCACGGCCATGTGCTGCACCTCGCCGGCGAACTGCTCAACATGCGCGCTGGCATCAAAATGACCCACGTGCCGTATAAAGGCGTCGCGCCGGCGCTCAACGCGCTCGCCAGCGGCGAAGTGCAGATCGTGATGGTCCCGGCGCTGATCAGCATGCCCTATGTGCGCAGCGGCAAGGTGCGCGCACTCGCCTTCACCGGCGCGAAACGCGTGCCGGCGGCGCCGGAAGTGCCGACGCTGATTGAATCGGGGATGCCGGGCTTCACCATCACCGGCGGCTGGCAGGCCTGGTTCGCGCCGGCGAAAACCCCGGACGCCATCGTCAACCTGATCCATTCCTCGGTGCAGGACGCACTGAAAACCCCGGAAATCCACAAGTCACTGGTCTCCGGCGGCTACGACCCCGCCGGCAATCCGCCCGCGGTGTTCCGCAGGAATCTCCTCGCCGAATTGCAGAACTACCGCGAGGTCATCAAGCGCGCTGGCATCAAACCCAACTGAAGGACAGCGCTAGGCCGGCGGCGCCCCGAACCAGTCCGAAATGAAATCGATGAAGCAGCGCACCTTGGGCAAACGATGCCGGCCCGGAGGCGCGGCAACGTAGAGCGGGCGGTCCGGCAGCGGATAATCCGCCAGCACCGTCTTCAGTGCGCCGGCCTGCACATCGGCATGGACAGAACGAAAGGGAATCGCAACGATGCCCATCCCTTCCAGCGCCGCCTTGCGCAGCACGAGGTAGGTGTTCGAGGAAAACACGACGTTCGGCGCCTTCAGCCGCCGCAGTTCGCCGTCCGCGCGGAACCGCCACACCGGGTCATCCGCATGCACCAGGCAACTGTGGTTCGACAGGTCCTCCGGCCGCTGCGGCAACCGGCGCCCCTTGAGATAGGCCGGCGACGCGCAGAGCACGAACTGCAGCGTGGCAATGCGCTTGATGACCAGCCCGGAATTGCGCATCGGCTTGGTATGAAAGGCCACGTCATAACCTTCGTCGACAAACCGATGCGAACCCACCGACATCCCGGCCACGCCAAGGTCCAGCCGCACCCGGATGCGCGGATTACGCGCGGCAAAGGCTGCGATGGCGTCGCCCAGATCCAGCCCGCCGATCCATTTTGGCGACACCACCGCCAGCGCGCCCTCGGCCTTGCCCGTGACGCTGGCAAGCGAGGCATCCTCGGCATCGATTTCGGCCAGAATGCGTTTTGAAAACTCGTAGTACTGCGTGCCCGCCTCGGTCAGCACGATCGAACGCGTGGTCCGGTTCAACAGCCGCGCGCCGAGCTGCTTCTCCAGCATCGACACATGGTGCGACACCAGCGCGCGCGAGATGCCCAGCTTGCGCGCCGCCGCCGAAAACTTCCCCGTCTCGATGATGACGGTGAAGGTCTTCATGATCATCAGGCGGTCCATCGGGTAAATTCCGGTCGGAAAGTGGTTGTGCGAAGACGCCGCTCGCGGGATGCGGCCCGCACGCCATGGTAACGGTTCGTCCGGCGATCAGGCCACGGCAGGGCGACTGCGCAGGGCATTGCGCAGGCCCGCCTAGGGATAATACAAAAATATCAATATAATCAAATACTTATTACAACACGTCATTCCTGCGGGGCGCGCTTCGCCCGTCCGGAATGACGAAGCATCTCTGGCTTAAGCCTTCTCCCGCACCACCGGATTGCGCAACACCCCGATGTCCTTCTGCACGATCTCGCAGACCTGCCCATCCGCGAGATTGGGTTCGGTCGCATCGTCGGTGCCGAGCCAGATCACGTCGCCGGGATGCAGCGTCATGTACTTGGTGATCTCGGCAATGTAGCGCTGCGCGGAGAACAGCATCTTGCTGGTGTTGTAACCGGCGACGCGTTTGCCGTCGATGCGAATCTCGACGTCGAGGTTCATCGGATCGAGGCCGGTGACGATGAAGGGGCCCATCGGTTTCCAGGTGTCGCAGTTCTTCGCGCGCCACAGCGTGCGGTCGGCCTTCTGCCAGTTGCGCTCGCTGACATCGTTGCCCAGCGTGTAGCCCAGTATGCAGGACAGTGCGTTTTCTTCAGTGAGGTGTTTCGCGGTCTTGCCCACCACCGCCACCAGCTCGCCCTCGAACTGCACCATCTCGGTCGCGTCAGCCGGAATCACGATCGCCTCGTCGGTCGCGCACAGCGCGTTGGGCGAGCGGTAACCGACGTCTGCCTTCTCCGGCAGCTTCACCGCCAGCCCCTTGCGCTTGGCCGCCCACTCGATGTGCGCGGCATAGTTGAGTCCCGCGCAGTAGAAATTGCGCGGCTCGCAGGGCGTGAGGATTTTCAGCGACGACAGCAGGTGCGCGTTGCTGGTGGGCTTGTAACTCGTGAACGGCGAACCGTCGAGTTCGATGACCTGATCACCTTCGACGAGGCCGTAGAAAGTGCGGGATTGAAGCTGGAAGCGGCCGAATTTCATGTGGAATCCTTTCTCAATCAGTTTTTATCCGGAAACAAACCCGGCAGCCAGCGCGATGCAAGTGTTGCCGGAAACGCCAGGCGCAGCGGCGCGCGCGGCGAGTCCGAAACAAATATGCCCTGCGCCAGCAACTGTCCGGTCACCCGGCTCGCATGGCGGGCGGTGACCCCCAGCATCCCGGCAATATCACCGCGCGGCAGTTCGCCACGATACAGCATGGCTTCCAGCAAGCGGCCGGCCTGCG
>JALHND010000113.1 GCA_022843705.1 Burkholderiales bacterium | reverse complement strand
GGCATTGCCGACGTGGTGCTCTACGTGGCGTCGCTGGCCGACGAGATCGTGGTTGTCGCGACACCGGAGCCGACGGCGATGGCCGATGCCTATGCCACGATCAAGGTGCTGGCGATGCAGCAGCAGCGCAGCCAGATCCACCTCGTCATCAACCAGGTCCGCCGCCAGGGTGAGGGGCTTACGCTGACCCGGCAGTTGCAGCAGGTGGTGGACCGCTTCATTGATTCCGGCACGCCGGGCGGCGCGGTGAGGCTGGGGTATCTCGGGGAGATTCCCCACGACGAACTGGTGCCGCAGGCGGTGCGCAGCCGCAGGCTTCTGCTGGAATCGTCGCCGGGTTCCGCGGTCGGCCGTTCGTTCATCGACATTGCAGGCCGGCTGGCACGCCGCCTGCTGTCTGCGGCGGCCTAGGTCGCGAAGGCCTTCAGCCGCGTCCGGCGTAGGGCATGTTCGTCGCCATCACCATCAGGTGGTAGATGTTGACGTCGAGCGGCTGGTTGGCCATGAACAGCACGGATTTCGCGACATCGGTGACATTGATCATCGGTTCGACCTTGACCGCGCCGTCGGCCTGCTTGACGCCTTTCGCCATGCGTTCCGCCAGCCCGGTCATCGCGTTGCCGACATCGACCTGGCAGCAGGCGATGCCGTACTTGCGGCCGTCCAGCGAGATCGTCCGTGTCAGTCCCGAGATCGCATGTTTGGAGGCGGTGTAGGGCGCGGAATCGGGGCGCGGTGCATGCGCCGAGATCGAGCCGTTGTTGATGATGCGGCCGCCCTGGGGATTCTGGCCCTTCATCATCCGGAACGCCGCCTGCGCGCAGAGGAAGGAGCCGCTGAGGTTGGTGTCGACCACCGATTTCCACTTGTCGTACGGCAGATCCTCGAAGGGCACGCCGGGCGCATTCTGGCCGGCGTTGTTGAACAGCACGTCGATGCGGGCGAAGCGGTGCTGCACGGCGGCGAACAGCGCGGCCACCGATTGCGGGTTGCTGACATCGGTGGCCACGGCGAGGCCGTTTACGGCATCCGGGCCGGCCTCGGCCAGCGCTGCATCCAGGGTGTCCTGGCGACGTCCCGCGAAGGCGACGCTCCAGCCGTCCTTCAGGAAAGCGAGCGCGGTGGCTTTGCCGATGCCGCTGCCGGCGCCGGTGATGACTGCGACCTTGCGTGTTGTGCTCATGATGAGTGTCCTTGTACGGGGTAAGGTTTGACGTAGGGCATCATGCCGCCCGGTTTTCCGGGGCCATGGTCCAGCAATTGCGTCCCGTGGCCTTGGCGGCATACATCGCCGCATCGGCCCGTTCCAGCAGCTCCTCGGCATTGCCGGCATGCAGCGGACAGCAGGCAATGCCGATGCTGGCGCTGACCTCCACACTGCCGTTGGCCAGCCGTACCGGCTGACGGATGCGGGCAACGAGTTTTTCGACGATGCCCGAGGTGTCTTCGGCAGGCCGGACGTTTTCCAGCATGACGACGAACTCGTCACCCCCCAGCCGCGCCACGGTGTCCGTTTCACGCACGCATTCACGCAGCCGGTCGGCAATCTGCACCAGCAACTCGTCCCCGGCGGCATGGCCGTGGCGGTCGTTGACCTGCTTGAATCCGTCGAGGTCGATGACCAGCAGCGCGACGCTGGTCCTGTTGCGGCGGGCGCGGGTGATCGCATGCTCGATGCGGTCGCTGAGGAACAGGCGGTTGGCGAGGCCGGTCAGCGGGTCGTGGCGCACCAGGTGTTCGAGTTCGCGTTCCTTGTCGCGCAGGCGCTGGTTCAGGTTTTCCAGGCTGCGGGTGCGCTCGGCGACACGTTCCTCGAGGCGCTGTTCCGAATCGCGCAAGGCCTCGACAACTTCCTGCTTGGCCGCCAGAGCGGCTTCGTTGGCGAGGTCTTTTTCCCTGCGCATCACGTTGATGCGGTCGGCCAGGGCAAAGGAAAGCAGCAGCACTTCCAGTGCCGAGCCGATCTGCATCGCGTTGAGCGTGAACCCGTTGGTCGGCAACCAGCCGAGGTTGCGCATGGCGAGCACGGCCACACCCACCAGCAGCAGCGACCAGGCCAGCAGGAAATAACGTGCGCCCGGATGTCCTTGGCGCAGGCACCAGACGCCGCCGGCGACAGCCACCATCGAAAACACGATGCCGAGCACCGAAACCAGTATTGCGACCATCTGGTAGGGCAGCAGCAGCGGTGACAGCGCCGCGAGCGCGAACAACGCCGCGCAGGCAAGGATGCCGCGGTCGAGAAGTTTCGAACCCTTGCCGGTGTCAAGGAACAGGCGGGTGAACAATGCGCCGAAGAAGCCGGTGGCGGCCATGCCGGAGGGCAGGGCGACATTGCCCCAGCCCGGCCAGTCCGGCCACATGAACTGGTTGCCGAAGCCGTTCATCGAAGCCTGGCCCACGGCCATCGCAAAGGTGAATGCGACATAGGCGAGGAAGTTGATGTCGCGGGTGGTCATGAACAGCAGCAGGTTGTACAGGCCGAGGGCGAGCAGCATGCCGTAATACAGGCTCAGTACCGTGTAGGCGGTCTGGTCGTGGCGGGCCAGCGCCTCCGGCTGCCACAACATCAGGGGGATCGTCAGGTTGCCGGCGGAGACCACACGCAGGTAGATCACCTGCTCCTGCCCCGGCTGCAGCAGCAGTGGAAACACCAGGTTGCGGTGGGGATAGGGTCGGGCGGAGAAAGGCTGCAGGTCGCCCGCGGCCATGCGGTCGAAGCCGCCATCGCTGCGCCGGGTGTAGACCTCCACGCGGTCAAGCGAGGCGTAACCGATCTCGAGCAGCCAGCGCATCGGCGCGGCCGCATCGACCTGCAGTGGCAATGCCAGCCACCATGCCGATTGCGAATAGCCGAAATTGATTTCACCGCGGGCGCCTTCACCGAGGGCGTGGCGGAAACGGCTCGCGGCATGCGCCCTGGCGGCATCCTCGATCTGCAGCGCATGCCCCGGGTCTTCAAGCGCCTGCGCGATTTGCGCGGCAGGGCTGCTGCCGGCAGTGCCGTCGAGTTTCAGTGCCGGATGGGCCGCCTGCGCATGCGTCTGCACCGCGATGCCCCAGAGCAGCAGCGCGGCGATCGCGGTGATGCGCCGCAGCCGGTGATCCGGTGATGGCCGTTGCGGATTCATTTGCCCCAGGAATCGCGCAGTGTCACCGCGCGGTTGAACACCGGTGCATCAGCGCGGAAGTCGGCAATGTCGGCGACGAAGTAGCCGTGGCGTTCGAACTGGTAACACCGACCCGGGACGGTATCGCGCAGGCCGCCTTCGACACGGGCGCTGACGATCCGGCGGGACTCAGGATTAAGGTCGAGCAGGAAATCGCGGTCGCCGCTGCCCGGATGTGCGGCGCGGAACAGCCGGTCGTAGAGCCGGACCTCGGCCGGCGCCGCGTGTTGCGCACTCAGCCAGTGGATGTTGCCCTTGACCTTGACCGATTCGGAGCCCGGCGTGCCGGATTTCGTGTCGGGCAGGTAGTTGCAGTGCACTTCGATCACGCGTCCCTCGTTGTCCTTGAGGCAGCCGGTGCATTCGACGACATAGCCGTAGCGCAGGCGCACCCTGTTGCCGGGAAACAGCCGGAAGTAGCCCTTCGGCGGCGTCTCGCTGAAATCCTCGGCCTCGATCCACAGTTCGCGCGTCAGTGGCACGGCGCGTTTGCCGAGTTCGGGTTTCTGCGGATGGTTGGGCGCGAAGCAGTCTTCCTGCCGCCCTTCCGGATAGTTGTCGATGACCAGTTTCAGCGGATCAAGCACCGCGATGCGCCGTTCTGCCGTCTCGTTGAGGTGCTCGCGCATGCAGTCCTCGAGCACCGAGTAGTCGATCCAGGAATCGGCCTTGGACACGCCGATACGTTCGGCAAACAGCCGGAAACCTTCCGGGGTGTAGCCGCGGCGGCGGGCGCCGGCGAGGGTCGGCATCCGCGGGTCATCCCAGCCGTCGACATGTTTTTCGGTGACCAGCTGGATCAGCTTGCGCTTGGACAGCACGACGTAGCTCAGGTTGAGCCGCGCGAACTCGATCTGCTGCGGCAGTGGACGCTCGAGCAGGCCGCCGTCGGCGAGTTTGCCGAGCAACCAGTCGTAAAACGGGCGCTGGTCCTGGAACTCCAGCGTGCAGAGCGAATGGGTGATCCGCTCCAGCGCATCCTCTATCGGATGGGCGTAGGTGTACATCGGATAGACGCACCAGGCATCACCGGTGCGGTGATGTGTCGCGCGGCGGATGCGGTAGATCGCGGGATCGCGCAGGTTGATGTTGGGTGATGCCATGTCGATTTTCGCCCGCAGCACCATGCTGCCGTCCGCATGCCTGCCGTCGCGCATTTCGCGGAAGCGGGCGAGTGATTCCGCCGCCGGGCGTTCGCGCCAGGGGCTGGCGCGGCCGGGCTCGGTCAGCGTGCCGCGGTTTTTCCGCATCTCCTCGGCGCTCTGCTCGTCGACATAGGCGTGGCCGGCGCCGATCAGGTATTCGGCGGCTTCGTACATGAAACCGAAATAATCGCTTGCGAAATAACCGTGCGCGCCCCAGTCGAAACCCAGCCAGCGCACGGCATCACGGATCGAATCGACGTATTCCTGTTCTTCCTTTTCCGGGTTGGTGTCGTCGAAACGCAGGTGGCAGGCGCCGCCGTAATGCAGCGCAAGCCCGAAATTCAGGCAGATCGATTTGGCGTGGCCGAGGTGCAGGTAACCATTGGGCTCCGGCGGGAAACGGGTGCGGATTTTTGCCGGATCCGCCGCGGCGCCGGCATGCGTTTGTGCGGCACCGGGTTTGCCGGCCCAGCCCCTTGCGGCATATTTTCCGGCGGCGAGATCGGCCTCGATATGGCTGCGGATGAAATTCGAGGTGGATGCCGCAGCGGCTTCGGCGCCGGACTTCGCGTTTTTCGACATGCTGTAGGGGGGACTGTGCGGAGGAAAACCCGATTTTAACCCGCAGCCGCTACCGCCGGCCTCAGCGCTTGGCCAGGTTTCGGGTCGGCAACGGGCGTTCGCTGGCGCGCCGGCCTCTGCGGACCAGCCGCCAGCCGCGTGCCTGCCGCCGGCTGGAGACCACGTGCGCGAGGCGGCCATCGATGAAGTGCAGGGCGACGCCGTCATCCGCGGCGTACCCGTCGCCGACCTTGCCGCTGGCCACCAGGCGGCGGAAGGTCGGGCGACGCTGTTTTTCACTGTCGTAGTGCGGGCAGTTGCTGCCGGGCAGGAAGCCGAGGCAGTCGAGCGTGGTCAGCGGTCCGGCAACGGAATCGGTGATGCCCTGTTCGAACCAGCAGATCGACCCCGCGCTCCAGCCGCCGAGCACGATGCCGCGCTGCCAGGCATTGCGCAGATGGAGATCAAGGCCCCAGTCGCGCCACACCGCGAGCATGCTGCGGGTGTTGCCGCCGCCGACGAAGATCGCGTCCTGTTCGAGCACGAAGGATTCGAGGTCGCGCGGCGTGCGCGCAAACAGCGGCAGGTGGGTGGGGGTGCAGGAGAACCGGCTCATGCCGGCATAAAAGCGCAGCCGGCCGGCCTCGGCATCGCCGTGCGCGGTGCCGATGAAACAGACGCGGGGCTTGCGCCTGCCGGTCTGTTTCAGGAAGTAGTCGATCAGCAGCAGGTTGTCGGAATCCTGCGGCAACGCGGCGCCGCCGATCGCGATGATCTGTGTTTTCCGGGACATGCGCAGTTCAGGCTGGCAGGCGCTTGCGGATGACCGCCATCAGCGTGTCGAATGAAAAGGGCTTGGTGATGTAGTCGTTGGCGCCGAGTTCGAAGCCGAACTTGCGGTCATAGACCCGGTCGCTGGCGGTCAGGAAGATGAAGGGGATGTGGGTCGTGGTGACGTTTTCACGCAGGCTGAACAGCGTGCCGAAGCCGTCCATCTGCGGCATCGCGATGTCGCAGATGATCAGGTCCGGCATTGCCTTCACGGCGACTTCCACGCCTTCCTCGCCGTTGCCGGCAACCAGCACTTCGTAGCCTTCGGCGAGGAGAAAACGCACGATGCTCGCGCGCAGGTCCGCCTCGTCCTCGATCACCAGGATTTTCCCGGTCATGTCTTTCCCCTGTTGTTGCCTGTCCTGTCGAGCTGGCGCGCGATGGCGTCGAGCACGTCCGCGATTTTAAAGGGTTTGACCAGATAGTCGTCAGCACCCCGCTTGAGCGCCTGGGCGCGGGCGTCGAGGTTCGCACTGGCGGTCAGGAACAGAAAAGGCGTCGCGGCAAGTTCCGGTGTGCCGCGCATCCCCGCCAGCACGCCGTAGCCGTCGATGCCCGGCATCAGGATGTCGCAGAACACCAGATCGGGGCGCAGCCTGCGCGCCGCGTCGAGGCCGGCGATGCCGTCGGCGGCCTGGTGAGTCTCGTGGCCCTCGAGCCGCAGCAGCTGCGCCAGGTTTTCGCGGATCGCGGTTTCGTCGTCGATGATCAGGATGCGTGCCATGGCGTACCGGGTCAGCGCCTTGCGAGGGGGATGCGCACGGTAAAGCGGGTGCCGCGGCCGGGCTCGCTGATGAAGGCGATCGTGCCGCCGTGCAGTTCAACCGATTTGCGGACGATGGCCAGTCCGAGACCGGTGCCCGGTATGTTGCCGACGTTGCGCGCCCGGTGAAAGGCCTCGAACAGGTGCTCCTGGTCCTGCAGCGGGATGCCGATGCCCTCGTCGGTGACCTTGAAAGTCGCCATGTTGTCGTTGACGTGCACCGCGAGTGTCGTGCGGCTGCCGGGCGTCGAATATTTGAGCGCGTTCGACAACAGGTTGCCCAGCGCGTGGCGCAGCAGTTTCTCGTCCATGTCGACGGCGTCGGTCAACCCCGAGAATTCGAGCCTCAAGTCGCGGTTTCCACCGTGCTGCAGGTGCGTTTCCTCCGCCAGCTGGCGGCACAGGCCGCGCAGGTCCAGAGGCGCGGGCTGGAAGTGCATTGCGTCGGTTTCGGCGCGGCCGATGGTCAGCACGTTGTCGAGCATCTGCGCCATCCGCCCGACGCCGGCGGTGATGCGCGAGAAAATCGCCCCGCGTTCCGACGCCGGCAGCCTGTCGTAATGTCGTTCGAGCAGTTCGGTCGAGGACAGGATGGTGGCGAGCGGCGTGCGGAATTCGTGCGAGGTCATGGCGACGAAGCGTGATTTCAGCTCGTTGAGCTCCCGTTCCTTGGCCAGCGCCCGCCGCACCTCCTCCTCGGCGCGGCGCCGTTCGGTGATGTCTATGTTGGTCCAGATCGAGCCTTTGCCGAGATCCCCGGGGTCGACCGCGATGCCGTAGACATGGACCCAGATCAGCGCGCCGTCCTTGCGGCGCATCTGCAGCTCGTTTTCGAAGGGCAGGCCCGAGGACAGCACCGGATAGGCGCTGGCGCCGAAGGCCTCGTAACTGGCGTCATCGGGATAATGCACCCGCGACAGCTGGCCCACGAGCTCCCCCCGGCTGAAACCGAGCATGCGTGCATAGGTCTCGTTGACCCAGGTCAGCCGCCGGTTCACCGCGAAGGAAATGCCGACCAGCGCGCTCTGCAGCAGCGCCTCGCGTTCGGCGAGGTTGCGCTGAAGGTCCTGTTGCAGCGTCTTGGTTTCGGTGACATCCGTCAGGAAATTCAGCGTCGCCGGACGCCCGTCCCATTCCAGGGTGACTGCATTGATGTTGAGCCAGCGCACACGCCCCTGCATGTCGACGATGCGGAAGTCGTAGCTGGCCGCGGTCTGCTCGCCGCGCAGCCGTTTCATGTAGTTTTCGGCGACCAGTGCCCGGTCTTCCGCGTAGACGAATTCGAGGAAGGGCTTGTTGTCCAGTGCCTCCGGCGGGTAGCCCGAAAGCCGCGAGGTCTGCGGGTTCGCGTAACGGATGCGCCCGTCCTGGGCGATGACGATGGCTTCGTTCGCGTTTTCGACGACGTGGCGGTATTTTTCCTCGGAGCGCACCAGCGCATCGTTCAGTTCATGGCGGCGAGCTTCCTCCAGCGCCAGCGAGATCATCATTGCGGCGGAGGACGCGAAATCGATGTCCTCGGCCGTCCATTCGCGCGCAGGGCCGACGTGTTCGTGACACAACACGCCGACAACCTTGCCGCGCAGCCATACCGGCACATCGAGCATCGAGGAGATGCCGCGCGGGACCAGGTAATCGGCGGCAAATTCGGCGGTGGCCGGATCGGTCTGTGCCTGCGGGGCGACCACCGGCCGGTTTTCGACAATGGCGGCGAAATAGGCGGGATAACGCCCGGCGGTCAGGCGCGTGCCGGCGAAGGTCGCATCGATGCCGCCGCCGGACAGCACATAGAGCATTTCGCATTCGATCGCGGAGGCGTCGCCGGCGAGCTGCCAGTAGCTGACACGTTCGATTTCAAGCGTGCGCGCGCCGGCTCCGAGAATCGCCTGCAATGCCGGCAGGCGGTCGTGTTTTTCGAGCGCGGCCAGCTGCAGCAGCACGTTGCGGTTGCGGCGGATGACCGCCGTGCGCTCGGCGATGCCGCGTTCGAGGTCACGGTTCAGGTCGCGGAGGCGGTCATCGGCGCGTTTGGCTTCGGTGATGTCGGAAAAGCTGAGTACCGCGTATTGCCGGCCTTCGTGCTGCAGCGGGCGGAAACTGACCAGCGCATCGATCAGCGTGCCGTCCTTGCGTTTCAGTTTCCAGCGATCGGGGATTCGCGCGGAATCCGCGAGGACCGCGCGCAGGAAGGCGCCGGCCTTGGCGGCGATGTCGGCCGGTGCAGCGATGGTCCAGGGCTGGCCGATGAATTCTTCCGCGGTGAACCCGGTCATCCTGCAGAACTCCGGGTTGACGATGGTGAATCGCCCCTCGGCATCGACCAGGCAGATGCCGACGCGCACGGCTTCGCAGGCCGCGCGCAGGATGCCGTCCGGATACGCCAATGTGATGGCGGGCGGTGCCTGGCTGGGGATGCCGGGTTCGGCGTTGTGCACGGGAATCGTCGGATGGGCGGTGGAGGCTTGCCATGATATCCCGATGTCATCATCGTTGCCGCTGAAAAAAACGGTTCGTCGCACGGGGTCCGGGGTCGGCCGGTCGCGCAATCGGCTATGCTTGGGCCCATGAACACCATGGCTTTCCAGACCCTGCGTGCGCTTGCCGACGGCGCCTTTCATTCCGGCGAAGCGATTGCAGGAACGCTAGGCGTGACCCGCAGCGCGGTGTGGTACGGCATCCGTGATATTGCCGCCGCCGGTTTCGAGATCGAGAAGGTGCGGGGTCGCGGTTACCGCCTGTCACGCGCGCTGTCGCTGCTGGATGCCGGCAGGGTGACGGAGATGCTGGGACCGGAGTCGGGAAAATTCGTGCTTGAGGTGCTGGACCGGGTCGATTCGACCAATACCCGGCTGATGCTGCGGGCAGCGGAAGGCGCGCCATCGGGCCTGGTGATGGCGGCCGAGGCGCAGACGGCGGGGCGCGGCCGCCGCGGCCGCGCCTGGCAATCGGCGATCGGCAGCACGCTGACCTTTTCCCTGCTGTGGCGTTTTGCGCAGGGTGCGCGCGAACTTGCCGGCCTCAGCCTTGCGGTGGGTGTTGCGCTGGCGCGGGCGCTGCGTGCCTGCGGGGTTTCCGGCGTCGCCCTGAAATGGCCCAACGACGTGCAGCTGCCCGCGGGAAAACTCGCCGGCATCCTGATCGAGATGCAGGGCGACATGCTGGGGCCCAGTGCCGCGGTGATCGGCATCGGTGTCAACGTGCGTGCTGATCCGCGGGTGGCCGCGGCGGTCG
>JALHND010000112.1 GCA_022843705.1 Burkholderiales bacterium | reverse complement strand
CCCGACATGGAAGAGCGCCGCAACGGTGTGCTGATTTCCGCCGAAGACGGCACCGCCGTCGCCTATGCGCTGTGGAAGCTGCAGGAACGCGGCCGCATGTTCGTCAGCCCCGGCGACCCGCTGTATGAGGGCATCATCATCGGCATCCACAGCCGCGACAACGACCTCGTCGTCAATCCGATCAAGGGCAAGCAACTGACCAACGTGCGCGCCTCCGGCACCGACGAAGCCGTGCGCCTGGTGCCGCCGATCCAGGTCACACTGGAATCCGCGATCGAATTCATCGCCGATGACGAACTGGTGGAAATCACGCCGAAATCGATCCGCATCCGCAAGCGCCACCTGAAGGAACACGAGCGCAAGAAAGCCGGCCGCGCGGACCAGGCCACCGCGGCCTGACCGTCACCACGCCATGACCCGGGCAGCAGGCATCGCCGTTCCGGCGCTGTTCGTGCTGCTGTGGAGCACCGGGTTCATCGGCGCGCGGCTGGGCATGCCCCATGCCGGACCGCTGACCTTCCTCACCCTGCGTTACCTGACCGTGCTTGCGGTGATGCTGCCGCTCGCACTGCTCCTCCGCGCACGCTGGCCGGAGACCCTGCGCGATGCGCGGCACATTGCCGTTGCCGGCGTTCTGATCCAGGGCGGTTATCTCGGCGGCGTGTTCTGCGCGATCGATGCCGGCATGTCCGCGGGCGTGGTCGCGCTGATCGTCGGCATGCAGCCGCTGCTGACCGCCGCCGCGGCCGGCCGCCTGCTCGGCGAACGCGTGACAGCGCTGCAATGGGCCGGATTCGCGCTGGGACTTGCCGGCGTGGCCCTGGTGGTCTGGCACAGGATGTCGCTGCAGGGCATGGATGCCGGCAGCCTGGCGCTGGCACTGTTCGCGCTGGCCTGCATCACGCTGGGCATGCTCTACCAGAAGAAATACTGCCCCTCCTTCGACCTGCGTGCAGGCGTGGTGCTGCAGTTCGGCGCTGCCCTGCTGGTGACACTGCCCCTTGCGTTCGCATTGGAAACCCTGCACGTCGAGTGGACCGGCGAGTTCCTGATTGCGCTGGGCTGGCTGTCGCTGGTGCTCTCGGCAGGCGCTACCACGATACTGTTCCGGCTGATCGAGCGTGGCGCCGCCACCCGGGTCACCAGCCTGTTCTACCTCACACCCGCCGTCACCGCGCTGATGGCCTGGCTGATGTTCGGCGATACGCTGGGCACCACGACAATCACCGGCATGGTGATCGCCGTGACCGGAGTGGCGCTGGTCAACCGCGGTACGATTAAATAACCGATACCCATGAATGACTCGCAACAGAACGGGGAGCCCCCATACCAGCTGCTCGGCGGCGACGCCGGCGTACGGCGCCTCGTGGACCGCTTCTATGCGCTGATGGACACGGTTCCCGAGTACCACGGCATCCGCAAGCTTCATCCCCAGGACCTGTCGGGATCCGCGGAAAAACTGTACCTGTTCCTCTCGGGCTGGCTGGGCGGTCCGCCGCTCTATGTCGAGAAACACGGCCACCCGATGCTGCGGGCCAGGCACCTGCCCTTCCCTATCGGCATTGCCGAACGCGATGCCTGGCTGGCCTGCATGCTGCAGGCCATGGAGGACACGGGGGTCGAGGAGTCCTTGCGCATGGCACTCCTCAAGGCTTTTTTCGGCACTGCGGACTGGATGCGCAACCAGCGGGAGCCGGGCGCCGCCCCGCCGGACTGAGGAAACTTCAGCCTCCGATATACAAGCACTGGCAAGTTCCATAAAATGGGCCACCACAATCCAAAAACCGATCGGAGGAGATCATGGTGGAGAAAAACCGGAAACTGCTGGCCCTGGGTGCAATCGCGGTCGCGGGCGCACTCGTTGCAGGTACCGCCTCGGCACAGAACTGGCCGAACCGTGCGATACGCATCATCAACCCCTTCCCGGCAGGCGGCGGCACTGACGCTTTCGCCCGCCCGCTCGCGGCGGTGATGCCGAAGGATCTCGGGCAACAGGTGCAAATCGAAAATCTTGGCGGCGCCGGCGGCACTCTGGGGGCGGGCACGGCCTCCCGTGCTCCGGGTGACGGCTATACCTGGTTCATGGGCGCGGTGCACCACACCATCGCCGAAACGCTGTACCGCAAGCTGAGCTACAGCCTGACCAAGGATTTCGTTCCGGTGACGCTGGCCGCCTCGGTGCCCAGTGCAGTCGTGGTCCATCCTTCCGTGCCGGCTAAAACCATCAAGGAACTGATCGCCCTCGACAAACGCTCGCCCGGCGCCATCAACTACGGTTCCGCCGGTTACGGCACGACCCACCACATGAACGGGGAACTGTTCAACCTGATCACCGGCACCAAGCTGACCCACGTGCCGTACAAGGGCGCGGGCCCGCTGACGCCGGCGCTGCTCTCGGGCGAGGTGGCGATGGCTTTCGACGGCATGGGCACCGCCGGCCCCAATGTCAAATCCGGCAGGGCGCGCACTTGCGGTCACCACCGCGACGCGCTCCGCGCTGCTGCCCGAAGTGCCGACGCTGCAGGAGTCCGGCGTCAACATCAACGTCACCACCTGGTATGCGCTGTGGGGCATCCGCGGCACTCCGCAACCGATCGTCGACCGCATGTACCAGTCAATGGCAAAAGCGCTGCAGATGCCTGAAATCAAAAAAGTCTGGGACTCGCTCGGCGCAACCGCCGGCGGCCAGCCTCCGGCCGAGTTCGGCAAGTTCGTGCAACAGGAAATCGACACCTGGGGCAAGGTCGTGAAAGCATCAGGTGCCAAAGTCGACTGACACCACTTCGCCAGAGACGGGGCTGCTGGCCCGCCTCTGGCGCGGCCTCGCCCGGCGCGGCCGTACCCTCAATGAAAAGCGTGTGCAGCAGTGGCTCGCCCAGGCCGCGGAAACCCTGAGGTCCGAGCTTGGCGAGGCCTCCGGCGTTTCCCTCGCTAGGCGCATCACCGACCGTTATGCGTCCCTGCCGCCCGAAGGCCGGCTTGATTTCCTGCGCATGCTCGCCACGCGTTTCTCGACCGACACCGGAAAACTCGACGCTGCGATCCGTCACTACGCCGCCCACCCCGGTCCGGCTGCCGCCCACCTGCTGCATACGGCCGCCGAATCACGCCGCCAGGAAGTCCTGCGCCGGCTCAATTTCGCGCCCAGCGGCACGGCGGCCTTGCTGCGCATGCGCGAGGACGTGCTGGAACTGCTGCCGCAGCACCCCGAACTCGGCGAAGTGGATGCCGATTTCGAGCACCTGTTCCGCTCCTGGTTCAACCGCGGCTTCCTGCAGCTGAAGCGGATCGACTGGCACACACCGGCCGTGGTGCTCGAAAAAATCATCCGCTACGAGGCCGTCCATGAAATTTCGGGATGGAGCGACCTGCGCCGCAGGCTCGATCCGCCCGATCGCAAGTGTTTTGCATTTTTCCATCCGACGCTGGCCGATGACCCGCTGATTTTTGTCGAGGTCGCGCTGACCGAGGACATCCCGGATGCCATCGGTCCGCTGCTCGCCGACGGCCGGCCGCCGCTTGACCTGCGCTCCGCGCGAACCGCCGTGTTTTATTCGATCTCCAACTGCCAGAAGGCGCTGCGCGGCGTGTCCTTCGGCAACTTCCTGATCAAGCAGGTTGCCGAGGAATTGAAGCGCGATTTTCCGCAGCTGCGCAACTTCGTCACGCTGTCGCCGGTGCCGGGATTCGTGTCGTGGCTGAAGCGCGCGCATCCCGAAGCGCCGGAACTGCAGGCCATCGCCCAGCCGGGCTGGCATGCAGACCCCGCCACCGCGGAACGCCTGCGTCCGCGCCTGCAGGCGCTGCTGGTGTCCTACCTGTTCGAAGCCAAAACCGACATCGGCCGCCCGGCCGACCCGGTGGGGCGTTTCCACCTCGGCAACGGCGCCTGCATCGAACATGTGCGCTGGCTCGGCGACGTCTCGGAAAAGGGCCTGCGCAACGCCGCCGGATTCATGGTGAATTACCTCTATGACCTCGACAACATCGAGGCCAACCACGAGGCCCATTTCAACCACGGCACCATCTTCGCGTCGCGCCAGGTGCGCGCCCTGCGCGAATCGGCACCCCGACCCGACTGATCAGGCAGACAGAGACTGCGCCGCGATGCGGCGCACGTCCATCACGTCGCGCAAACGGTTGTAGAGGTGGAAACCAAACTGCAGTTGTCCGCCACGCACCGTATAACGCACCCGTCCCGCGGTGAGCTGCTCTGCAAATTTCCGCAGGCCCGGATCGCGCAGGGGCGCGTCAACTTCCGCCTCCGCCAGCCCGACAGTTGCAACATGGCCGAGCTGCCCCTTGAGCCGCGGCCGCTCCACCGGCATTCCCAGTTCTTCCAGCGACTTGCGCAGCTGTTCGGCCAGCTCTACCGCATGGCGCTCGACGTCCGCAGCGCCGCAGCCGTCGCATACACGCAAAGCCTCCTGCGCGGCAGCAAGGCTCAGCAGATGAGGAGTTTCCGGACGGGAGTCGCAGGCGAGGCGTCGCCGGAGGAACGGGGCCGCCCGCCCGCCCCAGACTTCATCAATGAACACAAAAGCCGCACCCTGAATTCCAAGCGCATTGCTTCCGGCGGCAACAAACAGGCCGTCTATGCCGTCCTGCACGACATCAGTACGGATGATGCCCACGCTGGCCGATCCGTCGGCCAGAAAAAACACGTCGCGCGCGCGGCAGAGGCTGCCAATCTCGGCAACGGGAAGCCGCCAGCCACGCGCATGTGAAACCACGGGCAAGGCCACCATCACGGTACCGGCATCGATCAATTTCCCCAACTGCTCGACCGGAAAACCACCTTGGTCAAACACCGCCTCGCGGACCTCGAGATCGTTGCGTTGCGCATGTCTGCGCCAGAACTCGGTGAAGGACGGACGGCTCAGGCGAGAGCACAGTACGATGTTGCTCCGCGGCTTTGGTGAAAGCCCCGCCGTTACCGCATGCAAGGCCTCGACCGAGGAGGGGAAAAGGCGGACATCGGCGGCACTGGCACGGATCAGTCTGGCAAAAAACTCGCGGCAGGACTGCAGCATCGACAGTGCATGATTTTCGCCGAAACTCGCCAACAGCTGCGCCTCCAGAACTGTTGCCACACGTTCCCGCACAGTCTCAGGCAGCAGCCCTGAACTGGCAGCATCAATGTAGATCCAGCGGCTGGTTGCCGGGAAAAGGTCACTCAGGGGGCGTATCAGCAGACTGTCGTCGGACATCAGGGCGGGCATTCTTTTCACATCCATGCTGTTTTGCGCCGGGTTGCCGGGTCCGGTGCCCAAATGCCGATACTGCCCAATGCCGGACTAGCCAACAATTCCCGTTATGCAAACATGTTGTTCCCAAAACTGGAACGAAAACAACAACAATGTGTTTCCCTTTTTTCAGGTGAGACACTATATTCATACGGAAAATTGCTGGTCAGAAACCAATAACAACAGGCCATCGTTCCCAAAATGCGAAAATCCGCCTTTCCCGCACTGCAGGGCCTGGATGTCCGCACCCTGCGACTGTTCGAAGCCGTGATCAAAACCGGAAACCTGACCCAGGCGGCACGCGCCAATCACCTCGCCGTCGGCGCCGCCAGCCGCAGAATCAGCAATTTCGAAGCCCTGATCGGTTCGCCGCTGCTGGAACGTTACGCCCGCGGGGTAAGGCCGACATCGACTGGAATCAAGGTCGCCGAATCCGTACGCAACATCCTCGACGAAGTGAACGGACTGAGCAGCATTTCACAGAACCTGCGCCAGGGTCTGACCCGGCATGTGCGCCTGCTCGGCAACGGTGTCGCCATCACCGAGTACCTGCCGGGCGTGATCCGCAAGTTCCGTGACCGGCATCCGGACGTGCTGGTCGAAATCGAGGAATCGCGGTCCTGGGATACCGCCAAAGCGCTGCAGCATGAGCGTGCGCGGATCGGCATCGCCGCCGTCAACCAGCCCTTCGGCATGGGGCTCAACCACTTTGAATACGTGACCGAGCCGCTGGTGCTGGTCGCGCACAAGTCGCATCCCCTGGGACGCCGCCGGCGCGTGCGTTTCGCCGATACCCTCGATTACGAATACATAGGCCTGCAGCAGGAAAGCATCATCTACGGACCACTGCGCGAGGAGGCCCGGAATGCCGGCAAAGTCATCCGTTCACTTGCCGAGGTTGGCGGCCTCTACCATGCCTGCCGCATGGTCTCCGCCGGGCTGGGACTTGCGGTGGTACCGGAAAGCCTCGCGATCTCACTGAAAGGCTGCTTCGACATGTCGGTGATCCAGCTGGAGAGCCAGCACAACGTATTCCGCGAAATCGTGCTGCATGTCGATGCAGACCGGATGACCGAAACCGAGCGCGCCCTGCTCGAACATCTGCGCAACACCCCACCCCTTTTGGCGAACTCAGCCGCCTGAAAAAGGCAACAGCCGGTCAGCGTTTCTTGCCAAGCAGCGTGCCGCGGCAGTTGCGCGCGCCGCAATGACAGGGGTGTTCGCGTTTCAGTTTCGGCGTGTGGCGCTCCTCAAGGACCAGGTTGTAGTCGTACAGCAGCTCCTGGCCGGGCCTGATCGCGCGCGCGGCACTGATGAACACGCGGCCGTCGACCTCGTCGGCCTCGCAGTTCGGGTAGCAGGAATGGTTGATCCAGCGCGCCGGCCCGCCGCGTTTCGTGGCATCAATGACGATCTCGTCATTGGCCGCAAACAGCATGGTGTGGGAGGAGTTCTCGTGGATCTCGCCGTAGCGGCGGTCCGCCTCCTCATGGGAAATGCGCTCGCCGGTGTATTCGATGATGCGTTCGCCCTTTGCAATCGCGCCCACCGCAAACACGCCCCGGCCATGGATTGGCGAATTGCGCACAGCAACTTTGGGCAGGGCCTTTTTGACGGCCTGCTTTTTTGCCGTGGATTTTTTTTGTAACTTATTGTTTTTTAATGTTTTTTTAGTCGATTTTCGGGTGCTGCCGGGAGTCTTCTTTTTTTGAGTCATCGCTTGCGGGGAACCTGTGTGGTGATTTCGGGTTTCAGGAAAGTGAAGTCGCAGCCCTCATCGGCCTGCGTGATCTGGTCCATGAACAGCCTGCGGTAACCGCGGCTGTCATCCTTGCGTGCAGCCGTTGCCTTCCGGCGTTTGCGCCGTGCGGCAAGTTCGTCATCACTGACCAGCAGTTCCAGTCTGCGTGCCGGCACGTCGAGCCGGATGCGGTCGCCGTTCTGCACCAGCGCCAGCGTGCCGCCCACCGCGGACTCCGGCGTCACATGCAGCACGATCGCGCCGAAGGCGGTGCCGCTCATGCGCGCATCGGAAATGCGGATCATGTCCTTGACGCCCTTCGATGCCAGCTTTTTCGGAATCGGCAGGTAACCGGCCTCGGGCATGCCCGGCGCGCCGATCGGCCCGGCATTCTTCAACACCAGGATATCGTCGGCCTTGACGTCCAGATCCGGATCGTCGACGCGTTCGGCGAGGTCGGGCAACGATTCGAACACCACCGCACGCCCTTCATGCCTGGCCAGCTTCGGATCCATCGCCGCCTGCTTGATGATCGCGCCGCCCGGCGCGAGGTTGCCGCGCAGCACTGCAATGCTGCCGCCGGCAAACACGGGATCCTTGAATTTGCGCACGACCTTCTGGTCCCACGCCGGGGGCGCGGCGGCAAGATCCTCGCCCAGCGTCCTGCCGGTGACTGTTTTCGCCTTCAGGTTCAGCTGGTGCTTCAGCTCGCGCAGGATCACCGCCAGTCCGCCCGCCTTGTAGAGGTCTTCCATATACCCCTGCCCGGTCGGCTTCAGGTCGACCAGCACCGGTGTCTCGCGGCCCATTTTGTCGAAGGCATCGAGATCGAGCTTGATGCCCAGACGCCCGGCCATCGCGGTCAGATGGACAATGGCGTTGGTCGAACCGCCGACCGCGAACAGCACCCGCAGCGCATTTTCGAAGGCTTCGACGGTCATGATCTTGTCCGGTGTCAGCTTTTCCTTTGCCATTGCCACCGCGCGCGCACCGCTCGCCTCGGCCTGGCGCAGGCGGTCGGCCATCACCGCCGGCACGCAGGATCCGCCCGGCAGCATCATGCCCATCGCCTCGCTGCACAGTGCCATCGTGCTCGCGGTACCCATCACCATGCAGGTGCCTGCCGAAGGCGCCAGCTTGTTGTTGATTTCACCGATTTCCTGCTCGGAAATCTCGGAAGCGCGGAACTTGCCCCAGAAGCGGCGGCAGTCGGTGCAGGCGCCGAGACGCTCGCCCTTGTGGTCGCCGGTGATCATCGGCCCGGTGACGAGCATGATCGAGGGCACATTGGCACTCGCCGCGCCCATCAGCAGCGCCGGCACGGTCTTGTCGCAGCCGCCGATCAGCACCACGGAGTCGACGGGCTGTCCGCGCAGCATCTCCTCGGTGTCGATCGCCATCAGGTTGCGCAGGTACATGCTGGTCGGATGCGCGAAGGACTCGTGCAGCGTGATCACCGGAAATTCCACCGGCAGGCCGCCGGCGAGCATCACGCCGCGTTTCACCGCCTCGATCAGCTCGGGCACGTTGCGGTGGCAGGCATTGAAGCCGCTGAAGGTGTTGGTGATGCCGACAATGGGCCGGTCCAGCGCGTCATCGGTGTAACCCATCGCCTTGACGAAGGCCTTGCGCAGAAACAGCGAGAAGCCCTCGTCGCCGTAGGCCGTGAGGCCCTTGCGCATGCCGGTCTTGCGCGCGCCGGTACCGCGTTTGCTGCCCGCCCTGCCATTGTTCTGTGCCATGGGGATTTACCGTGGAAAAAATCAGGCTCGCACGATAGCCCAAGGACTATCGGGAGGCAAGGCTGGAAGCAGGTTGCCGCGGCGGCTCAAGCCCCGCGGAATACCGGCGACCGCTTCTCGATGAAGGCGCGCAGCGCCTCCTGCGTGTCGGCAGTGCCGCGCAGCTTGTTGTTCATCGTGTTCTGCAGCTCGAGCTGCTGCTCGACATCCTGTTCCCAGGCGCGGCGCAGGGCGACCTTGGTCATCTGCACCGCGATCGGCGCCTTGCTGTTGAGCTTTTTTGCCAGCGCCAGCGCTTCGTCCAGCAACCTGTCGTGGGGCACCACTTTGGTGGCCAGCCCCCAGCTTTCCGCCTGCAGCGCGTCAAAGGGTTCGCCCAGCAGGCAGATTTCGGCGGCCTTCGCATGACCGACCAGCCGCGGCAGGTACCAGGTCGAGGTCTCGCCCATCAGTCCGCGTTCGACAAAATTGACGCCGAAATTGGCGTTTTCGCTGAGGATGCGGAAATCCGCCGCAAAGGCCATGTTGCAGCCCGCGCCGCGGGTGACACCATTGACCGCCGCGATCACCGGCTTGTTGATCTGGCTGAAGCCGATCGCGTAGTAATACTTCATGTCAAACAGCGGCTGGGGCGCGGTACCGCCGGCTCCCGCCTTCTCGGCCTCGGCCCGTGCCTTGAGGTCGGCGCCGGAGCAGAAGCCGCGGCCGTTGCCGGTGACGACAATGGTCCACACCTCCTGATCGGCCTCGGCCGTGCGCAATACATGCTCGATGTCGGCGCGCATGGCGTTGTCGATGGCATTGAGCCGCTCCGGGCGGTTCAGCCGCAGAATCCCGGTGTGTTCGACGATTTCCCACTGGATGGCCTGATAGTCCTTGTACATCCGGATTTCTCCCGCTAGACTGGAATCGCCGCACCATACCGGCGCGGCGGTGCACATGCAACCCGGGTCCACGATCGGGACGCCCCGCGGCTTGTCGACATCAAATCGTGACGCCTGACAAGTCTTTCCCCGATCTGCGGCCGGGCGCATACTTCGGTTCAACCGCGCAACACCGACAGAGGAAGACCCGCAATGAACGAAACCGCCGCCGGCTCCGCGCAAACAGCGCTCCCCGAACAGGAAATCAGCCGCGACACCCTTATCGAGAAATACGCCAAGGGCAAGGAAACCAGCATCACCGAAGTGCGCCGCCGCGT
>JALHND010000111.1 GCA_022843705.1 Burkholderiales bacterium | reverse complement strand
GTGGTGGTCACCGCTCCTGCGTAAGTGCCGGTGCAGGCAGCGTCGGTGCAGGCCCTGATGGTGACGGTTTCCGGCGCGCAGGTCAGCCCGATGCCGTCATGTTCGATGCGGATGTGGTGCACGGCGTTGGGGCAGCTGCGCGTGATGTCCCGCACGGCCACCACTTCCTGGTCAGTCAGCACCCGGTTATAAATGCGCACCTCGTCGAGCTGGCCATCGAGGTATTCCGGGGAGCCGCCGGTATCCTCGATGCGCCCGATGCTGGTGAACGGCGTGCCGATCACGCCGGTGGCAATTGCGCCACTCGCGTTGAGCACGCCGTCAATGTAGATCCGGTACTGGCCGGCGACATGGTCGCGGGTCAGCACCACATGCCGCCAGGTGCCGTCGTTGATGGGCACCGTCGACTTCGTGCTGTAGTCATTGGCCACCGAAACGCCGATGCGGCCGCTGGCATCCAGCCAGCCCCAGAATATGTCGTCACTGCCACCCGAGAGTTCAACGCCGCTCACCCCCGGAGCCAGCCAGCCGGTGTCACTGCCGGTCTGCGTGGTGCGGATCCAGAACGCGAGACTGGCAGTGGCATTGAGCAGCCCCGAGAGCCCGGGCACCTGGATATAGCGGCTGGAGCCGTTCAGCTGCGCGCCGTTGCAGACCCTTGCGAACACCGGCGCCGCACCGCCATTGGCCGTGCCGTTGAAACCGTTGCCGCTGGAGTCGACGACATCGCCGGCACCCGCCCAGGCCGTTTCATCCAGCTTGAAAAACGCCGCCGGCACCGGCAGTCCGCAGAAATGCGACAGCGCCGAGCGCGGTATGAACTGGAAACCGCCGGTATCCGGCCCGCTCCAGCTCAGTTGCGCGACCGCCTGCCCGCCGTTTTCGTAGAACTCCATCACCACCGGATAACGCTGCCCCGCGATCAGCGCGATCGGCGCGCTGTCGTCATCGGTCGCGGCATGGTCGGTCCAGTTGTTGATGACCAGGTTGCCGTCGACGTAGAGACGAACGCCGTCATCGCTGCGGGTGCGGAAAGTGTAGTTGCCGCTGACCGGCGGCGTGACGAAACCCTCCCAGCGCACGCTGAAATTGTCGGCACCGATGCCGGCGACCCCCGGTGTGCCGTTGCCCCAGTCGAAATCGACCGGGCCGTCAATGCGCTGTGCCGCAGTGCCGGTCAGCGTCATGTTGGCGAAATAGCTGCCGCGCAGGCCCGAAATGTATCCACCCTCGGAGAAAAAAGTGGTTTGTGAGGCGGGCGCAATGACGCCGCCGCCGATGGCTGCCACATTGCTGACCGTCAGCGTGTAGAACTGGCCGGAAGACAGTGCGCTGGTGGTCAGCGTGACCAGCCGGTTGTCGGCACCCAGTGCCGCGGAGGATACCGTTGCGCCGCCGCTGAGCGCATAGTTCGCGACGTTCTGCGCAGTGGCCGCGGTCACCGGCAGGGAGAACAACACCTCAACCTGGTTGCTGCTGCCGCAGACCAGGCTTGCGGAGACCAGCTCCGGCACCGGCAACGGTCGCAGCGCGATGGTCAGGAAGGCATTGACCGAATTCGCCACCGTCGCCGTGGTATCGCCGGTCGGCCCCGGCGCTGCCTTCACGCCGTCCCAGATGCCGATGCCGCCGCCATCACCCGAGGTCGTGCCGCCGTCGGAGCGCTCAGTCAGGCCGGTCAGGTTTGCATTGGTCTGGTTGCTGAATCCCGCAGCCGCCGAATCGTTGTGCCGGGACACAGCCTGCACCACCAGTGTGTTCGGCAGCGTGGTGGTCACGCCGGTGACGGTCACCGAGGTGCTGGCCGGTGTAGCCTTGACGCCCCCTCCCGTGACATCCCAGGGATCACCCGTAGGGATTACGCCGCGGTAGGTAAGGATGCGGGCATAGACATGATTGCCGGGATCGTCGATGCTCGGCGCGATCATGCTGCCGGACGTGGCACGCGCCCAGAACACGCTGAGACGTGTGCCGTTCTGCGGTGCATTGGTGTTCTGCGGGCTGCCCGGAACTTCGACGAAGCCGCGGGCGTTGTTGAACTGCACATCCTCGCTGCCGCGGCTCTCGACAAAAAGCAGCGCCAGATCTCCGGCCTGGTGAGCCGGCCACGGCGGAGAAACATCGCCGGTGCCGCTGACCTGGTTGCCTGCGGCCTGGAATGTCGGCGCCGCGGCCTGTACCGGCAAGGACAGCAGCAGTGTCATCACTACCGCCAGCAGACCCTTGGGGATTATTGATAAGTGGATTATTGATAAGTTATTGATTATAAACACTTAATTATAATCCTTGATATGTTGTTCCCCGGGCATCATGGCCCGCACTGTCCAGTGAGAACAACTTTCGTCGCGTATGTTCCTCAGTTGGTGGTTTCGCGACTGTAGATCGCCTCGTCACTGCTGCGCTGGATGCCGAAACGCGCACGCGCCGCGGGATCCCTGGTGTAGGTGCCGGGCGCACACCAGCCACCCCGCAGATAAGCCTTGTTGCCGGCCGATGCCGCCGGTGCCAATCCCGCGCAGGCATCTGCCGTCGCGCCGGCGCCCAGATTGATCGCGACATCAACACTGCCGTTGTTGCCGGCTCCGGGCGCGCTCAGCCGGATCGCTCCGCGTCCGGCCTGCAGCGGACTGGTGATCGCGGCAACCGTCGTTTCACCGGCACCGAGATTGCCGATGAAGTTGCCCAGCCCGACGTTGCCCGCAACCAGCGTGGTACAGGAGTCCTCAACATTCGTGACCCAAAACGAACCGTTCCAGTACTGGGTTTCCAGCGGCATGTATACCGGCAACAACTGCGAGCCGCTGGCCCCGCCCAGGCGCATTCGGCCGTAACGCAGGATGGTGGTAGCCCCAACGGCCGTGCGTTCGTTGCTGACATTGTTGTCGGCATCAAAGTCGTAAATCGTAGTCACGCCATCACTGTCCAGCGGTGCGATGCCAAACCGCACCTGGGCATATGGGCCATCCGGCGGGTTATCGGGCGTCGGTCGACTGATTCTCACCAGCGCCGCACTGCCGCCAGTCAGGTTCAGCACGCCATTCAGCCATGCCGGCGCGCTGGTCACATAACCACCGGCCACGCGCGCAGTCAGTCCGGCAAACGGCACGACATTGCGCGCACCGATGTCAAAGGCCGTTTTAGAGTTGCTGGTGGCTGCCGCGGTCGGGTCGTGCTTGGCGTAGGCTCCGGTGTAGTTCTGCGTGGTTACTCCCTGCGTGTTCTGCGCGGTCAGCGTGAAAGCCAGCGCCAGCCCTTCTTCCATGTAGGTGAACACCGACGACGGCATGCACGAGGCCGCCGAACGGTTGGTCAGCGCCGCGCCGGAAACCGCAAACCGCTTGGGCCGGAAGCGACCGACGTAGCCGCCTGATCCGCCACCGTCGAGTCCACTGTTGCCGGCTATGTTGATGCCGGCGCTGATGTAGTTGCTGACATCCGCCGTCAGAATCACGTTACCGGCTTCGCTGTAACACCAGTCGGTCGCGTTTGCAGTGCCTCCAGTGAGTGCAATCGTCGCCGCGCCGGCACAGGCCAGTCCGCGCGAAACCGTGCCCAGTGCAACACCCGGCAGGTTGGCGCTGCGCCCGACAGTGACCGTTGCGGCGAAATTGGGTACGGTGCCGTTGTCGGTGATGTTGACGCCCGCATCCGGAATGCCGTCGTTATTGGCATCCTCGCCGGATGCCCACTGGTAGGCGCGCACCGTCATCGAAAAATTATCCCCGGCGGCGCCAAGCAGCGTGCCGGTCGCGGTATTGCTGTGTGCGATGCCGGGGAAGGTGATGCCGAAAGGCCGCACCACGAACAGGTTCGACGAACCCAGCATCTCGTAACCGGCCACCCCGGTATCGAGGTCATAACGCGCATGCAATGAAATCTGTCCGGCATCGGGATAGGTGATCACGATGTCGGCTTCCGAGTTGGCGTTAAACAGCAGAGGCACGCCGCCGCCGGTGGCGTAATAAGCTGCGGCGCCGGCGGCGCTGTTGTCGGCTCTGGTTGGAATGGCCGTGGTGATGGCGTTGTTGGTGATACTGACCTCGCGCGCGGCGCAGGTGGCGGGACTGTTGCATTCCGCACCCATTTCGATGTTCCGCGTCGCTGCGGCAGGAAATCCAGCGACGCAGGCCAGGGTTGCCGTATCGGTGCGTATCGCCTGCAGGCGGATGGTTTTGGCGTTGAACCCCGTGTTCGAGGGTTTGCCCGAAATCTGCGTCGGAATCGTATCCGTGCCGTCGGTGATGTTGCGGAAACGGAATCCGGCCTGCGCCATGGTGAACGACGGATCATCGGCCGCAATCGCCGCACCCGAGGTTTCGCTGATGAGGCCGCTGACGGCGTTGAAACCGAAGGTCTCCGTCGCTGCGCTCAGGTTGGCGTAACGGAAGGACAATTGCGCCGTACTCGATCCTGCGGCAAAGGTGTAGGTCGCGAGTCCGTTGCCGGCGCCGACGCCGGTCAGCGTGCCGCCGCCCGAGACGATGCCGGTCCAGGTGCCGCGGCCATTGGTGGTCGAGAGGCTGACCGCGAGGCTGTTGGCGTTCACCGGCGCATGCGTGGCACTGTGCGCGGTGAGTGTGATGGTATGCACGTCGCAGGCCACACCGCTGCCGGCGTGGGTGATCGAAAAATGGTTGATGCCCGGGCGCAGTGCAAGCATATGCGTCGTGCCGGTGTCGGCCGCAGGCGGATTCGAATGCGTCGCCGTGCGTGTGCCCGTCAATCCCGCTGCGGCCCGCAGTTCGTAATTGACTTCCAGCGAGATGCCCAGATCATCCGCCGGCGGCAGGGATGAACCGTCAGCCGCTTCGGTCATGCCGGCGGGAGGCGTCCAGCTTGCCCCAGAATTGGCGGCGTGCGAGGACACCAGCATCGTGTTGGCGACCGTGCCGGTGTTGATGCTCGGTGCGGCATGGGCAAAGGCGCTCGCTGTCGCCTGCCCGTTCTCGACCACCACCGGATTGCTGGTATCAACCCCGGCATAACTGCTGATGGCGCCGACCGCCCCGGCGTGCAACGGTGTGCCGCCAAATGTCCAGGTGTAACTCGCGGGCTCCGCACCGGTGGCAACCCGCTGGTAAACCGCGAGGCGGTTGCCGAAGCCCCCGGTTCCGCCGCCGCCGGTCTGGTCCGTCAGGCGCAGCAACGTCCAGCCGGCGGGCGGCGACAGGGTCACGGTGCAGGCACCGCCATTGGTGTTGCTGCACGGGCGGATCGCGATGCTGGCGATCATCACATCGTCGGTCAGCGTGCCCGGAGGCACATTGATGACAAGGTTGCTGGCAGGCGTCGGATTCAGGGCAAACAACACGCCGTGGCTGCGATCAATGCCGTTGGTCTGGCCCTGGCAGAACGGCCCCTTGGCGCCCGCCGTGGTTTGCAGGCCGTAATACTGCCAGATCGCTCCGTCGCGCCCGGCGGTAGTGGTGGAGGCATAAGCATTGGTAAGCGTGGTGAACGCGGGGTTGCTGCCGCAGGCGCCGGGCGGTGCGGCAGGCGCCGAATCGTCGGTATTGAAGGCCGCGATCACCAGCATCGCATTGGCCGCTGTCGTGGTTTCCGTGCCGGTAAGTACCTGCGCAGTAGTCTGCGTGCTCCAGTTGGCCGAAGGTAGCTGCACCGGGCTGCTGACCGTGCCCGCGTTCAGGATCGGCGACACCGGATCAACGCCGGTGAACCGCGTCATGCGCGCCGCCAGCAGATTTGATGTCCCGGATTGGGTGACCGTATTGGGGTCGGCACCGGTGGCGATGCGCCAGTAAATCTTGACCTGGTAATCGGCCACCGGCGTATCCGTGAACAGCAGATTCCATCCCGTCATGGTGACAGTCGCCGCGTCCTCACGCGCCAGCACCTGGGTGACCAGCAGATCACCGGCCGCCGTGCCCGCCGGAAACCCCGGATTGATCGACCCCGCGGTGGTGCGCGTCACGAATGTGCCAATCCCACCGTAAGCAATATCCACCGCCAGCGCCGAAGTCGCCTGCGCCGCGGCGCGAAATCCGATCTGGGAATGCGCGGACAGGGGCAATAAGGCAGCAACGCAAAGCAGCAGGGCAACCCCGGCCAGCCGCCGGAGAAAGCGTCTGCCGGTTGAAAAATGGCTGGTTTCGGGCACCCTGTTCACGGCCCGCACTCATAACGTGGTGGCGCCGTCGGATCCTTGCACTTCGCCAGTGTCGCCACCACCCGGCGCTCCACGTACGCATTGTCCGGCGTACCGGGACAGACTGCCTGGTTGCAGGCCGTCGCAGTGATCCGGTAGACGCGGATGTTGCGGTTCGCTTCGGTGGTATCGAAGGGAGGGTCACAATCCACGGTGACCGAAAACGTCGCCAGTGAACCGGCCATTGCGCCCTGCGCAATCGTGCCCGAGGGACAGGCCGCCGCAGTCAGACTGCCCGGATTGTCGGGATCCAGCGCCTGGTACATTGCCCAGTTCAGGCCGGCGCGCGCCGCGTAATAGGCCCGCACACCGAGGATGTCGGCCTGCACCGTGTTCTGCTGCAGCCCGGTGAAGATCACCATGAAGGCACCCAGCGCCGACAACACCACCAGCAGGAAAATGCCGGTGACCAGGCTGAAGCCGCGCATGCGGCGCGGCGATTTGCGGAAAAGGATGGTCATGGCGCGTTGCTCACCTGGGCCTGCTGGAACATGCGCACCCGCTCGAGGCCGCCGCCCGCGGAAACGCTGTTGATCTGCAGGATGATGGAAACCGTGCCGATGCGTTCGGTCAATGCGCCGGCGGTGTAGACAAACTGGCATTCGCCGACATTGCCTGCCAGCACCGCGCTGCTGCCTCCCGCCGGCGGCACCGCACCCCCCGGCGCCTCCTGGCTGTAGGCGTAACCCCAGTAACGCAGCAACTGGCCGCCAACGCAGCCATAGGTCACCGGGCCGGTGACGACATGGAAACGTTTTGCAGGCGAGGGCTCCGGAAAAGGCAGCGTTACGACCGGTGCCACCGTGATTGTAGGCGCTGCCAAACCGGTAAACACTGCCCGGTTGCCGCCGTGGTAAGCGTTTGACACCGTGCCTGTATTAAAAAGGTTGTAGACGACGATGTGGTTACCGGCTGCCAAGGCGGGTACCGGGCCGATCACGTCGAAAGTGGTGTCAGCCGCGGAAAAATCCAGCGTGTCGCCGCCACCGCCGCTGTCGGGCTCCGCGCGGTAACGCCCGCCGCCGCTGGTCTCGATGAACTCGACAAACTGCCCGCCGCCATAGACCCGCACGCTGTTGGGCAGGGCCAGCCGCAGGTCGCGGGCCATGCGGCGCATGGCAGTGTCTGCCTCGTCGGTCAGCGACGCACGGCGTGCGGCATCGGCATAACCCTCCACCGGGCGGCGGATGAATACCGCGACCACTGCGGCAATGATCGAGGTGATGGCGATCACCACGATCAGCTCGACCAGCGTGACGCCCTTCATTTTGAGCTGGATGTTCATCGGCATCAGGGCAACGCGTTGGGCGCGTAACGGGTACGATAACCATCCAGCACCACGGTGACGCCGTTGGGTCCGTTGACCGTTACGGTCACCCGCAATGACAGCGGACGGCCGTTGACGTCGGTGGCGGCGACAGTGGCGGAACTCGCCGCCAGCGGCGCCGCGGCCACGGCCACGGCCACCGTGTAATTGCCGAGATCGCCGATCGGCGTGCCATCGACGTTGGCCGGAACGCCGGCCGGCAGGCTGGCGTAGTCATTGACGTTGTCGTACGGCGTCGTCGCATTGCCGCGGGTCTCGCCTTCCGCGCCTATCCCCTCCAGGGTGCTGGCGCAGCGCGCCGGGTCCGCGGGATTGACGGCGTCTGTCGACTGCGCCGTCGCGGCGTTGACATCGTCCGGATCGCAGTAGGTGAAGGGCATCGCCAGCACTTCCTCAAGATAGGCCTCTGCAATCGCCAGCGCCTGCTTCTGCGCCAGCGGATCGGCGCTGGCGCGGGTGGTGAAACTCATCACGCCGAGGATGCCGGCCAGCGCGGTGCTGATGATGGCGATGAACACCACCAGTTCGACCAGCGAAATGCCGCGGCAGGAGGGACTGCGCATCATGCGCTCAGTTGGCGATGACATAACCGGTCTCCGCCGAAACCACGATCTGCCGCGCCGGGTCGCCGGCGATCGAACTGGTGAAGATGATGGTCGCAGCGGCGCTGGGTCGACCAAGTCCGTCAAAAAAGATCTCGAGGGGATTAAGAGTCACTCCCGCAGGCGCTTCCGCGCGGGCTGACGGTCCCTCTTTAGGACTACTGGCTGGGAAACTCAATCGGAACGGAGGTGCACAGCCCGAAGCAGAAGCCGCAATGACTTCCGTGGCCGTCACGCACAGATAGACCGGTTGGCGCCAGGCTATCGCCGTTTTCCGCGCCAGGCGTACGACAGCCGCGGACTTGTCATAAAAACCGCGGGAATCAAAGGTGCTGGCCTGGAAAAACCGGGGCGCGGCGACGACGGCGATGATCGCGACAATCGCGATCGTGACCACCAATTCGACCAGCGTGAACCCCGTTTGCCTCATCGCACATCCACATTTGTGAAAACGGGGAAGTGCATTTCACTGCACCTCCCCGTTTATCGACCTGCCCGATCACTACAAGCTCAGGCAATGAAGTAACTGCAATCCATCAAGGAGCGCAGCTTCCACCCCTGACCGCATAGGGCGGGGTGGTCGAGTAAGTCACCGTGCAAGCAGTATCTGCGGTCAAAGTATAGTTCGGGGGGGTGCCACTGAATCCGCTGCTATTGATCGCAGCGCCAATACCCGCCGCATCCGCGGTCGGAATACCGCTGACCCCGGTCACGGCTCCGCCGCCCATGGTGCATCCGCCTGCAGGAAGGCTGCCCGAAGCAACCCACTGCGCCTGACACAGCGCAACGGCACCGTTGATGGCGCCAATCAGTCCGTCCGCAGCAGCGGCCTTTGCCTGGCTGCTCACATCAATAAATCTCGGAAGCGCCGTCGCCGCCAGAATCCCCAGAATGGCGATCACGACAATCAGTTCCACCAGTGTAAAACCGCGTTGCTGTTTCATGTCCTCTCCTTCTCTCTTTCTGTCTATCGAAACCGGTTATGGAAAAATCCTGCGAAAACGTGTTGCAAGCTTCATGCCAGTCATGCGCGCCGTGTCAGCATCCGGAAGTCTCCAGCGCGCTGAAGGTCGGCGACGTGTTCGGCGCCGTCGGTGCCGTGTAGGTAAAACTGCAGTTGGTCGGAACATTGCCCATCACCATCATGCGCAGCGTCGCACCGGCGGCGGGGCCGCCGAGCTCGGTGTTGTAACCGTCGTCCGAGTTCGGGCCGGCATTGATGCCGGCGGCGGTGACGATGCCCGCGGCATCGGCTGTCGGATAGGTGTGGATCATGGTCACGTTGACGCCCTCCATCAGCAGCGTCGCGCCGCACTGCGGCGTGGTCGCGAGGCAGGCGGCGTGGGACAGCGCGGCAGCGCCCTTCATCGCGCCCACGGCGCCGTTGAGCTTGGCAACCCGCGCCTGCACCTGCAGGTTGGCGAACCGCGGCAGCGCGGTCGCCGCCAGGATCGCCAGAATGATGATCACCACGATCAGTTCGATCAGGGTGAAGCCGCTCTGGTAACGTTTGTTCATGTGATTTTTCTCACAAATTCAGAAGCATCTCATTGATAATACAGCAAAAGTAGTGCCAGGGGCAGCCTCGTCCGGATCATGGCCACCGGTACTCCGCGGCCGGCTGCAATGCAATGCCCGCAATGCCGCGGATCGCCCGGCCGCTGACGAATACGTTCTGGTAGATGACTTTCACCGCAAAACGCAGTTGTTTCATGCCGTTACGTGGTTCCACCATGAGGCGTCGCGCGGAGTTGGCAACATACACCAGTTCCCGCGCGGACTCGTCGAAGTACCAGGCACCGGGTTCCGGCTGCGCAGGATAGGCGCCACCGTAATCTGTCGGCTTTTCCGACAGCCAGCGTGTCGGATTTTCGACTTCCAGCGTCCGGGCCTCGCCCTCGCGTCGCTCCAGGATCAGCTCGGCCAAGCGGATCTGCAGCGCAGTCTT
>JALHND010000110.1 GCA_022843705.1 Burkholderiales bacterium | reverse complement strand
CATGAAATTCGGAAAATGGTGTGTGGCGGCAGCGGTGGCTGCCCTGGCGGGATTGCCCGCGATGGTGCAGGCGGCAGGGTCTTATCCCGACCGCCCGGTGGAGATGGTGGTCGCCGGCAATGCAGGCGGCGGGCTGGATCTGACCGGGCGCGCGATGGAGACGGCATTGCGCGAAGCGAAGCTGTTTCCGCAGACCTTTGCCCTGAAGAACGTCGGCGGTGCCGGCGGCAACCTGGCGCGTTCGCAGGTGCACCAGAAAAAGGGCGACGGCCATGTGCTCTACGTGGAGTCGAACCGCATCTACGTCAACCGCATCGTCGGCACGACGCAGCTGACGCATAACGATGTGACGCCGATCGGCCGGCTGATCACCGAATATGTGGCCTGGGTGGTGCGCGCCGATTCGCCGTACAAGTCGCCGAAGGACATCCTCGACCTGCTGAAGAAAAATCCCGAAGCGGTGACATTCGGCGTCGGCACGGTGCCGAGCAACGACCAGATGAACATCCTGCGTCCGGTGATGGCCTCGGGCATCGATCCGAAAAAGATCAAGGTGGTGTCCTTCAAGAGCGGCGGCGACCTGATGATCCAGTTGCTGGGCGGGCATATCCCGGTGATTTCCACCGGCCTGTCGGAGGCGATCGAGCAGGTCAAGGCGGGCAAGGCGCGGGTGATCGCGGTGTCGGCCCCCAATCCGCTGCCGGGTGAACTCGCCAAGGTGCCGACCTGGCGTTCGCTGGGCATTGATGTGGCGATCCTGCACTGGCGCGGCGTGTTCGCGCCGCCGGGCATCCCGAAGGAAGTGGTGGCGTACTGGGACAAGGCGCTGGGCCAGATGGTGAAGACCGATGCCTGGAAACAGCAGCTGGAGAAACACGGCTGGTTTGATGCCTATGCCGACTCGGCGACCTTCAAAAAGGATCTTGATTCGGAAGAGAAGATCTATACCGAGATCCTCAGCGATCTGGGGATGGCGAAGGGGCTGAAGAAGTAGCGTGCAGCTCCGCGCCCGCACAAAACCGCCGGTCGCGACCGGCGGTTTTTTGCGCGTTGTATCCATTGTTGCCATGGAGCGGCATCTGGTGGCCGGCAGCATTGTGTGAAATCACCGGCAATCCCGCAGGCGGGACGGACTGTCCATCGCCGGACCCCGGGGACACGGGAATCTGCAAGCCTCGGTTCAGGAACTTGAGAGAAACTCCCGCCATGCGCCCGGATGTCCATCGATGGCGCCGGGCCGGGTTGCCCCCCTGCAGCTGGGGTGATCCGGAACCAGAAAAACCAAGCAGGAGGAGTGATCATGGCTGATCGTTGGCTGGCCGGGTTCGTGTTCGTGCTGTCGGTCATCTATCTCATCGCAGCATCCCGGCTCCCGTCGCTTGAAATCGGCGACCCGCTGGGCCCCAAGGTTTTCCCCTATCTGATCGGTGCGCTCGGGTGCATCACCGCATTCTGGCTGCTGGTCGAGTCCCTGCGTCGTCGGCCGGCGGCAGCTTCAGCCGGCGCCCAACCTCGCGTCCAGCATCACCTGCCGGCCGTGATCGCGGTAATGGCGTGGATGTTCGTGTTCTATTTCCTGATCGAACGCCTGGGTTTCCTGCTGTCCTGCGCGATTTTCCTGGCCGGTCTTACCGGCTATTTCAACCGCGGCCGCTGGCTGATGAATGCCGCCGTGTACCTGGGTTTTCCGGTGGGCGTGTATCTCGCTTTCACCGAGATACTCGGCATTTCGCTGCCCCGCGGCGTATTGCCGTTCTGAGCGCGCAAGGGACGGAACTATGGACACGCTGAACGCCATACTGGGGGGCTTCGCGGTTGCCGCGCAGCCGATGAACCTGTTTTTCGTTTTTCTCGGTGCGGTCATGGGCACCGTGATCGGCATGTTGCCTGGCATCGGCCCGGCCGCCGGAATTGCCCTGCTGCTGCCGGTGACCTTCGGCATGGAGCCGGTATCGGCGCTGATCATGCTGGCAGGGATTTATTACGGTGCGATGTACGGCAACACCGCCTCTGCCATCCTGATCAATACGCCGGGTACGGCATCTGCCGCGATGACCACCGTGGACGGCTATCCGCTGGCGAAGAGCGGTCGCGGCGGGGCGGCACTCGCGATTGCGGCGATTGCCAGTTTCATTGCCGGCACCATGGGCATCGTCATCCTGTCGCTGCTTGCCGTTCCGTTCGCGACTTTTGCGCTGCGTTTTGGTCCTGCCGAATATTTCATGCTGATGGCGTTTTCCCTGACAGCCGTCAGTGCGCTGACCGGCAAGTCGCCGGCAAAAGGTGCGATGTCCGCCGTGTTCGGGTTGATGATCGCCAGCATCGGCATCGACCTGCAAAGCGGCCAGGCCCGGTTTACGATGGGCATCCCCGAGTTCCTCGACGGCGTCGGGCTGCTGGTGGTGATCGTCGGGCTGTTTGCGGTGGGCGAATGCCTGCGCAACGTGGAGAAATGGTTCGAGGGCACGCTGCAGCCGATCCCGATCAAGGGCAAGCTGTGGTTCACCAAGGAGGAGTGGAACCGCTCGGTCGGGCCGATCACCCGTGGCGGGCTAATCGGTTTTGCCGTGGGGGTGTTGCCGGGTGCCGGCGGCACGATCGCCACCATCCTGGCCTATGCCACCGAGCAGAAACTGTCGAAGCATCCCGAGAAATTCGGCACCGGGGCGGTCGAGGGTGTCGCGGCGCCGGAAGCGGCCAACAACGGTTCTACCTGTGGTGCATTTGTGCCGCTGCTGACGCTGGGCGTGCCCGGATCTGGCGTCACCGCGGTGCTGCTGGGCGCTTTCATCATGTATGGCATCCAGCCCGGGCCGATGCTGTTCCAGAACAATCCCGACCTCGTGTGGGGCCTGATCAACAGCATGTACATCGGCAACGTCATGCTGCTGATTCTCAACCTGCCGATGATTCCGCTGTTTGCAAAGATGCTGTATGCCCCGCCGGGCGTGCTGCTCGCGATCATCCTCGGCATTGCATCGGTCGGCATTTATTCGGTCGGCGGCAGCACCACCAGCCTCTACGTGCTGATTTTCTTCGGCGCCGCCGGTTACCTGTTCCGGCGTCTGGAGATTCCGGCGCCGCCGCTGATCCTGGCATTGGTTCTGGGCAGCATCATGGAGCAGTCTTTCCGGCAGGCAATGACCATTTCCGGCGGCAATCCGGAAATCTTTGTCGGCAGCCCGATCTGCATCATCCTGCTGGTGATGATCGTGGTTGCCGTGCTGGCGCCGCTGGTGGTTTCCCGGCTGAAGGCGCTGCCGGGGCGTGTTGCTGCCAGATCAGGAACTGCCTGACGCGCGGACCTGGCGCGCAGCCCTGAGCACGACCGGCGCAATCTCGACGGTGTTGTCGCCGTCGGTGAACCAGGCCGTGCCGTCCTGCACCGTGCACTGCAGCTGCATCGTGCGCTGCGCCAGCGCGGCAAGCGCCTGGGTGGCGGCCTGCGGCAGGTCGATGACCGTGAGGTTGTCCGGGCGCGCGAGTCCGGACTGCACATCCTGCCACCAGCGTTCCGCGCCGCGGCCATAGGCATAGACCAGCACCTGGCCGGCGCGGCCGCAGGCCCGGCGCACCGATTTTTCATCGGGCAGGCCGACGTCGATCCACAGCTGGATCGCGCCGGTGAGGTCTTTCTGCCACAGCGCGGGTTCGTCCTCGTCGCTGAGCCCCTTGCCGAAAGCGAGGGCTTCGCCGGCGTTCAGTGCGAAGGCCAGCAGCCGCACCATCATGCGTTCATCGGTCTCCGAGGGATGACGTGCCAGCACCAGCGGATGGGTCGCGTAATGGCCGCGATCCATGTCGCTGATCGTGAGTTCGGCCTTGAAGATGGTTGCGCTGAGTGCCATGAACTGGTTACCGTACTGCGTTGAAAAGGAAAGACAGATGCAGAAATCGGATGACGAAGTGATCGCTGCAACGCAGGACTGGCTGGTGAAGGCCGTGATCGGCCTCAACCTCTGTCCTTTCGCGCGCGCAGTATACGCTGGCGGGCGCCTGCGCTGCGCGGTAAGCCGGGCAAAAACGCCGGAAACCCTGCTGGAGGACCTGGCGCAGGAATTGCAGCGGCTGGCGGCCGCGGACGAGGCGGAGATCGAAACGACGCTGTTGATCCATCCGCAGGTGCTCGGTGATTTCCTCGACTACAACGATTTTCTGGAGATTGCCGATGCGCTGGTCGCCGATCTCGGTTACGAGGGCGTGCTGCAGGTGGCGAGTTTCCATCCGCAATACCAGTTTGCCGACACCGGGGCTGATGACATCGGCAATTTCACCAATCGCTCGCCCTACCCGACGCTGCACCTGCTGCGCGAATCCAGCGTCGAGCGTGCGGTGGACTCGCATCCCGACACCGACCGCATCTATCGCGACAACATCGAGACGCTGCGCCGCCTCGGGCATGAAGGCTGGGACCGGCTCAACATCGGCCGGCCCGCGCCGGAGAAATAGCGGCCTTTACTGCAGGCGCGCGGCCACGGCTTCGGCGGCGCGTTTCGCGTCCTGCATCGCATCCTCAAGGCTGCCGCCGCAGCCGCTGCGCACCGCGCCGGCAGCCCAGAGTCCGGGCAGTGCGGTTTCCAGCGTGTCGCCGGTGACCAGGCGTCCCGTCGCATCGCGTTTGACGGCTTCGGGTACGAAGGCCGCATTGGGTTCGAGGCCGATGTAGGCGAAGACGCCGGCGACTGCAAGCTCCTCGCTGCCGCTGCCGGTGTTGACGCGAATCTTTTCGACCATCTTGTCGCCGAGGACGGCTTCGACGGTGCTGCCGAAGCGGACTTCGATTTTCGGGTTGGCTTTCACCTGTTCGACAAAACGCGGCTGCGCGCTGAAGGCCGTGCCGCGATGGATCAGCAGCACCTTGCCGCAGTAATGGGTCAGCACGCCGGCTTCCTGCAGCGCCGAGTCGCCGCCGCCGATCACGGCCACGGTTTCGTTCTGGAACATCGGGCCGTCACAATCCGCGCATTTCGACACGCCGCGGCCTTCGAATTCGGCTTCGCCGGGTACACCCAGCATTTTCAGTTTTGCACCGCTGGCGACGATGACCTGGCGCGCGTGGTAGCTGCCTGCCGCCGTGGTGACCGTGTAGCCGCCGTCGGTGGGTGCCAGCGCGGTGACTTCCTCGGAGAAGCTGGTGACGCCGGCGTCGGCATTGGCACCGGTCATTTCGGAGGCAAAGGCGGCGCCGCCCGCTTCGCCGCCGGCGGGTGCGGGATCGAGTTCATTGATGTTGAGGACCAGGCCGCCGAAAAGCTGCTGCTCGAAGCTGGCGGTGCTGAAGCCTTTTTTGGCGAGCAGGCCGGCGGCGGTGAGACCGGCGATGCCTTCGCCGATGATGATGACGTCAAAGGATTGGGACATGGTCGACTTTCGCTTTCAGTAACGTTTGTTGCGGAAGGGGGGACGCTGCTGCGGTTTTCCCGCCGCCGGTTTCTGCGGCTGCGCCTGCGTTTTTGCGGCGGACCCCGGCGGGGGCGGTGGCGCCGGGTCGGCGGCACCGAGGATGGGTGCAAAATCCTTGCGTGACTTGCGTGCGTCGCCGATGCGCTGGGTGATGGCGAGGCCGTCGAGCGTTTCGAGGATTTCGATCGCCAGCGTGCGGCCGATGCCGGTGGCGTCGCGGTACTGCGCGGCGGTGAACAGGCCGTTGGGCTGTTTTTCCGCGACGGCTTTCGCGGTGGCGGCGAGCACCGCCATCACGGGCTTCAGGTAGAAGCGGTCGCTGCCGACCCGGTAAACATTGCCCGCCTTCATCTGGCGATAGAGGAAATCCTTGAGGATCGCGTCCTTCAGCTTCAGCTGCGGTGCGAGTTCGCGCAGTGTCGGCGGGTTGAAGCCCGCGGCGGCAAGCGCCGGTTGCACCGTTTCCCAGAGCCGGGTGTCGGCGCTGTTGGCCGTGGTGTCATGGCCGGGTTTGCGCAGCAGCGAGCTGTGGATTTCGATGCGTTTGGCATCGGCGAGTGTGCGCAGCAACTGGCCGAAGGCCTCGGCATCGAGCTCGGGTGCGAGTTCGCCGCGCAGCGTTTCGGATTCGATGCCCGGCGCCTGCGGCTGCGCCTTGTGGAAGGCTTCGACTTTTTCCGCAACCGCGTTTTCAAGGGCCCTGACCCTGGCGGCGGTGACACCGACGCGTTTGTCCCGGCCCAGGGTCACCAAGCCGGCGGCGGCACAGGCGGCGGCTGCGACTTCGGGCAGCAGGTTGAATGCGGCTTCAAAATGGCCGAGGTCCACCGGACGTCTGGCGTCGGCGGCCAGTGCCGCGAGGGCGGCCTGGTGGTCGGCGGATTCCAGCGCGGCCAGTGTCGCCGTGCGCGCCTTGCTGCGGCGCGAGACCGGTGGCAGCGGATCGATGACCAGTCCGCCGCCGAGGGTGCGCATCGCCGACTGGTCGCGCAGGATGAAGCGGTCGCCGTGCAGTGCCGACACCGGCTCGTCGAGCAGCAGCTGGGCGATGCCGTTGCCGCCGGGCGGCAGGGCCTCGCCGCGGCGCAGCGACACGCGCGCGGTGACGTCGGCGGTGGCGAGATGCAGGTGCACCGGCGTCCAGTGTTTCAGCGGCCGGCTTTCGCCGGGCAGCACCGACAGGCGCACGTCGAGGCGTTGTGTCGGGCGGTGGATGGCTTCGGCCATCACCCAGTCGCCGCGGCGCACCGATTCAACGTCGGCGCCGGTGAGGTTCAGCGCGCAGCGTTCGCCGGCCCGGGCGCGTTCGGCGGATTTGCCGTGGATCTGGATGCCGCGCACGCGGACTTCGCGTCCCGCGGGGGAAATCACCAGCCGGTCACCGCTGCCGACGCTGCCGTTGAACACCGTGCCGGTCACCACGGTGCCGCTGCCGGCGATGCTGAAGGCGCGGTCGATGGCGTAACGCAGGTGCTGGCCCGCGGCGCTGCGTTGTCCGCGTTCGGCGGCTTCGCGCAGCAGCAGGTCCTTCAGTTCGGTGATGCCGCTGCCGCTGACTGCGGATACCGGCAGCAGCGGCGCATGCGCCAGCAGCGTCGGCGCCAGCAGCGCCTGCACCTGGGCGCGCACTTCCTCGATGCGCGCGGCGTCGACACGGTCGGTCTTGGTGATGGCGACCGCGCCGCGCGGAATGCGCAGCAGGTCGAGGATCTGCAGGTGTTCGACGGTCTGCGGCATCACGCCGTCGTCGGCGGCGACGATCAGCAGTGCGTAATCGATGCCGGAGACGCCGGCCAGCATGTTGCGGATGAAACGTTCATGTCCGGGCACGTCGACAAAACCGATCAGCCCGCCCTGCGGCAGCGGCAGGTAGGCAAAGCCGAGGTCGATGGAAATGCCGCGCGCCTTCTCTTCCGGCAGGCGATCGGTGTCGGTGCCGGTGAGTGTTTTGACCAGCAGCGTCTTGCCGTGGTCGATGTGGCCTGCGGTGGCTACTATCATTGGATCAAAGTCAAAGGCTTTTGCCACAGAGGGCACAGAGAGCACAGAGAAAACCAAAACCGGCGATGGTCACTCCGGGTAAAACTGTGATCCGGTAGGGGGAACTCACTGTTGCCAATGTGTCGGCATGACAGTGGATTTTCCTGCAGTTCTCTGTGTCCTCTGTGTCCTCTGTGGCCAGGTTTTAAGGGGTTTTCAGTTTTTCCAGCTGCAATACAAACTCTTCCTCGTGGTCGAGGCAGCGCAGGTCGAGTTTCAGCGCGCCGTCGCGGATGTGGCCGATCACCGGCACCGGCAGCGCGCGCAGCGCCGCCGCCAGTTGGTTGAGATTGCCTTTTTTTGCGGCGGGCGTGATCGCGAGCCCGCAGCTTGGCATGGAATCGACGGGCAGGGCGCCGCTGCCGATCTGTGATTTGCAGTCGCAGATTTCGACTCGCCAGTTTTCGCCCAGCGCCGCGGCCAGCGCCGGCAGCACGCGCGCGGCCTGGGCCGCGATGTCTCCGGCGCTGCGCGTCAGCAGGCGCAATGCCGGCAGCTCTTCGCGCAGTTTCTCCGGGTGCAGATAGAGCCGCAGCACGGCGTCGAGCGCGGTCAGTGTCAGCTTGTCGAGGCGCAGTGCGCGTTTCATCGGGTTCTTGGCGATGCGGGCCATCAGATCCTTGCGTCCCACCAGCAGGCCGGCCTGCGGGCCGCCGAGCAGCTTGTCGCCGCTGAAGGTGACGACGTCGGCGCCGTGGGCCAGTGTTTCGCGCGGCGTCGGTTCATGCGGCAGGCCGTAGTCCTCGAGGTTGACCAGCGTGCCGCTGCCGAGGTCGACGATGAAGGGCAGCTTGTGCTCGTGCGCGAGTTTCGCGAGCTCTGGCTCGGGCACCGCGGCGGTGAAGCCCTGCACCACGTAGTTGCTGGTGTGCACCTTCATGATCGCCGCGGTGCGCGGCGTGATCGCTTCGGCGAAGTCCTTCAGGTGGGTGCGGTTGGTGGTGCCGACCTCGACCAGCTTGACGCCGGCGCGGGACATGATGTCGGGGATGCGGAAGGCGCCGCCGATCTCGATCAGTTCGCCGCGGGAAACCAGCACTTCGCGTTTGAGAGCCAGCGTGTTCAGCGCAAGGTAGACCGCGGCGGCGTTGTTGTTGACGGCGACGGCCTTGTCGCCGCCGGTGAGTTCCTTCAGCCAGCGTTCGACATGGCTGTCGCGTTCGCCGCGGGCTCCGCCGTCGAGATCGAACTCGAGGTTGACCGGACGCGTCATCGCTTCGGCGACCGCGCGTGCCGCGCTCTCCGGCATCACCGCGCGGCCTAGGTTGGTGTGCAGCACGGTGCCGGTGAGGTTGAACACCGGTTTCAGCGACGGCGCCGAGGACTGCTCAAGCGCAGCGGCGCAGGACTGCAGGAAACGGTTTTCGTCGTAGGGGGGCGCTTCGGCGTCCGTCAGCCGTTCGCGTTCGGCATCAAGCGCCCGGCGCAGCATGCCGGTGACGCGGCTGCGGCCATGTGCAGCTGTGAGGGCCGCGACGGCGGGGCTGCCGAGCAGTCGATCCAGCGAGGGCAACGCGCGACGCGCGGCTGCGGCGGGATTCACCATCGCCGGTGGGGCTTGCAGCAGCCGTGGCTGGACGTGCGGGACATGGGGTTCGGGAATGCGCGACAGATTTTGCCGGGGCATGCAGTTTAGCGTAACTCGCTGCACGGGTGCTATGCTGGCCGCTGACCGCACTGTGGTCGCATGGCGTAACGATTGGGCGGTCACCGGGAGCAGGCGGGTCTCGCTCCGGGATTTCCGGTGCCAGACCTTGGTGCATGCCGCGCCATCGCGGGGCGCCCGCGATATCCGCAGCCGGCGACCTGAGCGTGCGTGATGGTCTTCTTTTGCAGTGGCATGTTTTTTGCGTTTTTACGGATGCCGCCACCTGTGGTATTCAGGAATTCCGGCGGCGACAAGACAGTCATGACCAATCGAGAGAGGATGCAATGAACAATCTGAAAATCCGCTGCGGCGCAGCCCTGGCACTGGTGTTGTTTGCGGGGGCCGCTGTTGCCCAATCCTGGCCCGCACGTCCGGTGCGGCTGATCAGCCCTTTTGCACCGGGTGGCGGTGCCGACATCACCTCGCGGGCCGTGGCGCAGAAGCTGACGGCATCTTTCGGGCAGCAGGTGATTGTCGACAATCGCGGCGGTGCCGGCGGCATGCTCGGTGTGGACCTGGCCGCAAAATCGCCGCCCGACGGTTATACCCTGGTGATGGGGACCATTGGTCCGATTGCGATCAATCCGAGCCTGCTCAGCAAGATGCCCTACGATCCGATCAAGGATCTGGCACCGATTTCGCAGGCCGCGGTGGCGGTTAATGTGCTGGTGGTGCACCCCTCGCTGCCGGCGAAATCGGTGAAGGAATTCATCGCCCTGGCGAAATCGCGGCCCAATGACCTCAACTACGGTTCGTCCGGATCGGGTGCCGCCGATCACCTCGCCGGCGAGTTGTTCAACGCGATGGTCGGAGTCAGGATGGCCCATATCGCGTACAAGGGCGGCGCGCCGGCGATGCTGGATCTGGTCGGTGGCAACGTGCAGCTGGTGTTCTCGACGCTGTCGACCGCGACTGCAGCCATCGAGGGCAACAGGGTCAGGGCGCTGGCGGTTGCCGGCAGCCAGCGTTTCGCCGGCATGCCCGACCTGCCGACGATGTCGGAAGCGGGCCTGAAGGGCTTCGAGGTCAACAACTGGTATGGCCTGTTTGCGCCGGCCGGCACGCC
>JALHND010000109.1 GCA_022843705.1 Burkholderiales bacterium | reverse complement strand
GAAGCCGCCGGCTTCATCGGCGAGGAGCAGCGCATCAACTGGATCGACGCCCTGCGCAGCGCAAACGCCGGGGTCGACCTGTTCGGCGTCAGCTACGACATCGGCGCCCAGCAGCCCTATACCCATGCCGCCGAACTGGCACCGGGCCCGATCGCGCTGAAACAATCACGCATGAAGCTGGACTTCCGGCTGTTGCACGAAGCCGACCTGCTGCGTTTCTTCGATGCGCTGCGCGGGCAGGGCGCAGGGCTGTTCCATGTCGACCAGTGCACGCTGCGGCGCACCGAGTCGGGCAACACCCTCCGCTACCAGCCGAACATCGCCGCAAACTGCGAACTCGTCTGGATCACCGCGACGCCGGATGCGCCCCGGGGGGCAAAACCATGAGAACACTGTTCGCGATCCTGCTGCTGGCCGCGCTGCCGGCCGCAAATGCCGCCGACCTCGCGGGACGGCTGTTCTTCACGCCCGACCAGCGCGCGCAGCTTGACCAGCTGCGCAAGCAGAAAGCCGTCGCCTCACAGGCCCGCGACGAACCGGCTCCGGAAACCGTGACCTACAACGGCATCATCCGCCGCAGCGACGGCAGGACAACCGTCTGGATGAACAACCAGCCGATGTCGGCAGCCGAGCTGCGCAGCGGCCAGTCGGTGACGGGCACGGTCAGCCGCGACGGACGGATCGTGCTGCAGAACCCGCAGGCGGGCAACGGCGCGAAACTGGAGCTCAAGGTGGGGCAGAGTGCGACGCTGCTGTCGGGGAAAGTGGACGAATCCTTCTCTTCACAGCGCGCGACACCCGCAAAAACCAAAGCTGCCGACACAAAGACTCCAACAGAAACCCCGAAATCCGCGCCGGCACCGGGCACAGATTCCGAACGTCCGGCCACTGGCACACCGGAACCGGCGGCTTCCCGTTAGTACATGCCCCATCCCCTGAACCGGCGAATCCGCCGATCACCCAAAACCGCCCGCGGGACGCAGAAAGGCGCTGCATTCCTGATCCTGGTCTTCATGCTGGGTGTGGCCGCCGCTTCTGCCATCGTCGTTGCGGGACCGACCGGAAACGCGCAACTCGCCGCCGCGGAAAAAACCGGAGCGGCCCTTGCGACCGCCAGGGAAGCCCTGATGGCCTATGCCGCAAGTGTGTCCGACAGCGAGCGACTGGGTGATCTGCCCTGCCCTGCCACCAGTTATGCCAGCGGGCAAACCGCAACGTCCTGCAACACAGCCGCCTCGCGCATCGGTTATCTGCCCTGGAAAACCCTGGGATTGCCCGACCTCCGGGACGGCTCGGGGTCGCCTCTGCTGTATGCGGTATCCGAAAGATTCAAATACAACTCACGCATCGGCACCCTGAATTCCGATACGGCCGGCGAATTTTCGGTGTCCGGCGAAAATGCGATCGCGGTCGTTTTCGCACCCGGCCCCGCGCTGCGTACCCAGGACCGGAACGCCGCAACTTTCAACGTGGTGAATTTCCTCGAGTTGGGAAACGCTGACGGCGATACGACGTTCACCACGGCGCTGGAAACCGACAACTTCAACGACCGGTTGCTGTGGATCACGCCACGGGCATTTTTTCCGGCATTGGAAACCCGTGCCATGCGTGTGGCGCAGGAACGGCTGAACCATTACGTGTCGGTCACCAATCGTTATCCGCGCTCCAACCGCTACATGAATGATTACGAGTGCTGGACCAACGGCGGCCGGCTGCCCTATCCCGTAGGCAGCGCCAATCCCTGCCTGCCGGGAGGAGGCGGAGTTTCGGCCGGTTCGTGGACAATGGCCTGGCCGGGCTGGTTTTTTTCCAACTACTGGGACTACGTCATCCATTACGCCGTATCACCCAGATGCACCGCGACATCAGGCGCAGTATGCGATCAGGCCGGCAGCTTCCTGACTGTCGACAGCCAGGCCAATGTGCGTGCGCTGCTGATCCGCCAGGGCATCCCCAACGGACAGACCCGGCCATGTTCCACCGTGACCCAATGTCTCGATGATGTCGAAAACCGCAACAGCGACCTGGTCTACGTGACGCCTTCCGCCGGCAACGACCGCCTGACGGTGATCGCGCCCTGATCATGCCAAGACGTCAACTCGGGTTCTCGTTTCTCGAACTGGCCGTGGCCATGTTCATCCTGACGCTGCTGCTCGGCAGCATCCTGGTGCCGCTGGCCACCCAGGTCGAGCAGAGGCAAATCTCGGAAAGCCTGCGCACGATGGAGCAGGCCAGGGACGCCCTGCTCGGCCACGCCATGGCCTTCGGTTATCTGCCCTGCGCCGACACCGACAACGACGGCGCGGAAAACGTGACCGGTACCGCGTGCACGGGCACTGCGGCGGGCATAGCCCATGGCAATCTGCCGTGGCGAACCCTGGGGCTCGCCGCCTCCGACGCCTGGGGCAATCGCATCCGCTACGCCGTGCATGAAGATTACGCGCGCCGCACCTTCTTCACGCTGGGTACCAATACCTCCAACCTGCGGGTCTGCGAAGCTGCGGGATGCGCCACCGATCTGACCTCGTCGGCGGTGGCGGTGCTGATTTCACACGGCAAAAACGGTTACGGCGCAACCAACAGCGCCGGCGGATCGGTTTATGCGGCACCCACCAGCGCAGACGAACTGGAAAATACCGATGCAGACCGGGACTTTGTCAGCCGTGTGGCCACGGCCACCGGCGCAGCGGCCGGCGAATTCGACGACATCCTGATCTGGCTGCCGCGCTACATCCTGTTCAACCGGATGGTGACGGCAGGCCGGCTTCCGTAAGGGCAATCAGCCGATACGTTTCAGTTCAAAACACACCCGTCCCTGCCGGTTGTCCGCCAGCACCAGCGCATAACCCGACTGCGCGGCGAATTTCGCGGCCTGGAACAGGCCCACACCCAGCCCGCTCTCCGAAGGCACGGGTGCCGACAACAAATCATCCTCGATGGCCGGCGGGACCGGTGCCCCGTCGTCACAGACCGTCAGCCGCGGCCCCGCGGACAGCGCGACGCTGATGCGCAGCGGCCCGTCCTTCGAGGCCTTGTACAGGGCATTCTCGATCAGGGTGTCGGCGGCGCTGTCGAACAGCTCCGCCGGCAGGTGTTCGCCGGCAGGCACCTTTTCCGACAGGAACACGATATCGCGGCCCGCATAACGCGCCTGCAGTCCCTGCCACCAGATTGCGGCATCGACATTGTTCATCTCGATGGCACCGGGTGACTTGAGCTTTTCCAGCGTCGCCCCCAGGCGCTGGGTGATCTGCGGCAACTGCCGCTGCACCAGCGCGCGGAAGGCCTGATTGTCGTCGACCCCGCGCATTTCAGCCGCGGCGCAGATCGAGCGCAGCGACTGCAGCAGGTTCTTGACATCATGGGTCAGCCGCGCGCCGGTCTCGTAGATCGCCTGGGTATAGGCCGACTGCTGGCGGATCTGTTCGCGGCGCAGCGCTTCGTGGAAATGGCCGACCATCTGCATCAGCAGCTTGAGATGCAGCAGCACAGCCGGCGAGAAAGGCCGTGCCGCATGCAGCGTGAAGCGCAGGCCGCCGGTTTCGTAATGTTCCGCGTGTTGCGCAGCGCGGCCGACTTCCCCGGCTGATTGCGCAGACTGCCAGCCCAGGCCGGTAACCCAGGGCAGCTCGAGCATGTAGGTCAGCGCCGCGTGCAGAAACTGCTCGGGACGCGTTTCCGTCTGCGCCAGCTCGGCGAGGCGCCGCATGCGCAGTTCGAACGGCAGGCCCAGCCCCAGCAGGTAACGCGACAGCAGCGTGCCGATGCCGCTGAAACCCGCGCGCGGATTCCACAGCCACGACAGCCCTGCGAGCAGCATCGCGATCACCATCAGCGCCTGCGCCAGACCCAGCAGGTACTGCCCGTGCGCAACCTCCTGGATCACGAAGCTGCCCAGCGCCAACGCCACCACCAGCAGGAACAGCATCAGGCTGTAGAACAGGTCGACGATGACCGGATCGCCGCCGCGACGCTCGTCACGGGGAACCGCGAGTATCACCAGCGGCAGCAGCAGCAGCCCGAAACGCACCACATTGGCCACTTCCTGAGGCACCGCATAACGGGTGAACAGCTGCGGCACCACCCACATCAGCAGCATCGCCACCAGGTAAACCGCGCCGAGGATCGCCACCAGCCGGTCGCGCCTGCCGATGGTACCGGGCACACCGCCGCCGATCAGGCCGAACAGGACGGCGATCCAGGTGGCGATCAGCCACCAGTTGCCGGCGACCGCAAAAAATGCCCCCAGGCATAACACCAGCAGTGCCAGCGCCAGCGGCACCTGGCGCTCGCCGCGCCACACCGGCTGCCAGATCAGGAACAGGCCGAAATGGGCGAGCAGCAGGCCGCGCTGCCACCATTCGCCGCCACCCCAGGCAATGGCGCCGTGCAGGGTCAGCAGCATGGCCGCCAGCAGGAAATTCAGATGCCGGTTCGGCGGTTCTGAAGGCGCGAAAGCCGGAGCGGATTTCGCCTGCGGCGGCAGCGGATTCGACAGTTCTTCAGACATCCTGATTGGCTATACTGTCCGTCGACAAGAAAGCTGAGCACAAGTGCATATCACCACCATCGGCCGTTATACCGCGCTTGAAGCCCTGCGCACGCGCGTCCCGGCGACCACGCTGCTGACCCTGTTCGTGCTGCTCGGCGCCAGCCTGTTCATCCGCGAACTTGCGGTGACCGAAAGTGCGCGCTTCCAGACCGGCTTCTACGCTGCGGCCGCGCGGCTTTGCGCGGTATTCATCACCAGCCTGTATGTGCTCGCCAGCATAACCCGGGAATTCAACGACAAGGGCCTGGAAGTGCTGCTCGCGCTCGATTTGCCGCGCTCCCATTATATCTGCGGCAAGCTGGGCGGATTCACGCTGACGGCCTTCGGCATCGCGGCACTGCTGTCCCTGCCGTTGTGGCTGCTCGCGCCGGCACCGGCGACATTGCTGTGGACGGTATCGCTGGCGGTAGAGCTCGTGATCGTGGTCGCCCTGTCGCTGTTCTGCATCATTACCTTCAGCCAGCTGCTGCCCGCCGCGGGATTCGTCGCCGCTTTCTACCTGCTTGCACGCAGCATCACGGCCATGCGGCTGATGGGGGAGAATCCGGTCGCCGGTCAGGGCACGCTGTCGCACCAGGTTCTCGGCGTGCTGGTCGATGGCCTGGCCTTCCTGCTGCCGGCGCTGGACGGCTGGACGCAGACCGCCTGGCTGACCGACATGCCGCCCTCCGCCGGCATGCTGACCGCGATACTGGTCCAGGGCGCGCTCTACGTTACGCTGCTGACCGCGGCAGCCCTGTTCGATTTCCACCGCCGGAGCCTGTAGTTGGCCAGTTTCCTTGTTGCCGAGGAACGCGCGCCAGGCGTGGTGCCCCGCGGCACCTGGTGCCTGCTCGCCGTGGCGCTGGCCCTGCAACTCTGGTGGCATGCCCTGAGCCCGCCACCGGATGCACGCGCCGAAGCCCTGCCGGCACCACCCCATGCCGGTGCACTGCGGGCAGTCAGCCTCGGCGAGCCGGTCGTCGCCGCCCAGTTGCTGTTGCTCTACCTGCAAGCCTTCGACAACCAGCCCGGCATCAGCATTCCCTTCGCGGACCTCGACTACAGGCGGGTCATGGCCTGGCTGGACGCCGCCCTGATTCTGGACAGGCGCACCGGGTATCCGCTGATGATGGCTTCCCAGCTCTACGGCCAGGTGCCGGACGCCAACAAGCAGCGTGTAATGTGCGACTTTGTCCATGCCCGTTTTCTCGAGGCGCCGGACCTGCGCTGGCGCTGGCTCGCGCACTGCGCAATCATGGCCAAACACCGGCTGCGGGATCCGGAACTGGCGCTGCGTTATGCCGCCGACATCACCCGGCATGCCGGCGGCGCCTCCGGCTGGGCACGCCAGATGCAGGTGTTCATCCTTGAAGACCTCGGTGAAACCGACAGTGCCCGGATACTTCTGGGCGGCCTGCTCGCCAATGGCGAAGTCACAGATCCGGCGGAGCTGCATTTCCTGACAGAGCGGCTCAAGGCTTTGGAAAGCGCCGAAAAACCGTCGAAACCGTCGAAATCCCGACAGTGATTGTCGGCTTTCAGTCACCCTCTTTTTACGAAACGCGGCAGATTCGTCGCCGATATCCGAGATTTTATAATAATATCAATAAAATCAAATACTTAAATAACATCATCCGATATCAAAGATTCATTTTGCTGGTTTATCAGCCGACAAAATGGCCACAAGTATCTGGCATGAAGTTTGCATAAGTGCACACACCATTTCCGCCACAGAGCTGGCGAGGAGAGAAAAAATGAAACGACAACAAGGGTTTACGCTGATTGAAATTGCGATCGTGCTGGTCATCATCGGCCTGCTGCTCGGCGGCGTACTGAAAGGCCAGGAACTGATCACCAGCGCCCGCGTGCGCAACGTCATTTCGTCGCAGGATGGCATCAAGGCGGCCTACTTCGGCTTCCTCGACCGTTACCGTGCGCTGCCCGGTGACTACCTGACTGCGTCAGCCCAGGCCAACATCCCCGGCTGCGCAGGCTGCTTCGGCGGCAACGGCAATGGCCAGATCATCACCGACGGCACCAGTTCGGAAGCCGTCCATGTCTGGGAGCACCTGTCCAAGGCGGGTTTCATCACCGGCAGTTACGTGTCTGGTGCAGCTGTGGCCGCAGCGACAACCGCAAACACCCCCTCCAATCCCTACGGCTCGCTGATCCAGCTGATATTCGACAACGTGTACCAGGACGCCGCACCGGCCAATCGCCACAACCTGAAAACCGGCGCCAACATTCCATCCGACATCATGGCGGAAGTGGACCGCAAGGTCGATGACGGCCTGGGCACCGGCGGACAGCTGCGCTTCTCGACCTTTGGCGGCGCGGTCAACACCGGGCAGGAGTGCTACAACACGACTTCCGGTGCCTGGCAGTCTGCCAACCCCAACGCCAACTGCGGCGGCGCCCTGCTGTTCTGATCGACCGGCAGCACCCAACGAAAAAGCCCGCAGCCGCGGGCTTTTTTGTCGGCCTTGTGTTCACCCCTGCAACAAGCGCATCTCCGCAGCCGCCACCGCCGCCTCGGTGCCCATCAGTACCACCACGTCGCCCTCCTCGATGCGCATGTCCGGCGCCGGAGCCGCCGTCTTCACGTTGCGGCGACGCACGGCGGTGACTTCGACGCCCGAAGCGGCCAGGTTGAGTTCACTGAACAGCCTGCCGATGGCTTTCGCGCCGGCCGTCACCAGCACCGAATGCAGGCGCGGCTGCAGCGCCTGGTCCTCGCTCTCGCTGGCATCCGTCATGCCGCGGAAAAATCCGCGGAACAGTTCATACCGGCTCTCCCTGGTTTCGCGGATGCGGCGCAGCACACGGTTCAGCGGCACACCCACCAGCATCAGCGTGCTTGAGGCCAGCATCAGGCTAGCCTCCATCAGGTCGGCCACCACTTCAGTGGCACCGGCGTTGCGCAGCTTTTCCACGTCGCTGTCATCCAGCGTGCGCACCACCACCGGCAGGCCGGGGCGCGCCTCCTGCACATGGGCGATGATATGCAGGGCCGAAGCGGTGTCGGCATAGGTGACGATCAGCACGCGGGCACGCGCGAGGCCCGCCGCCAGCAGCACTTCGCGGCGGGCTGCATCGCCGAACACCACACGTTCGCCGGCCGCCGAGGCTTCGCGGATGCGCTGGGGATCATTGTCGAGCGCAATGAAGGGCACCCCTTCGCGATCCAGGAAACGGGCCAGGTTCTGCCCGCTGCGCCCGTAACCGCAGATCAGAACATGCCGGTCCGCCGCCATCGACTGCACCGCGATGTTGTGCAGTTGCATGGCGCGGCTCATCCACTCGCTGGAACTCCAGCGCCGGACAATCGCTTCGCTGCGCTCGATCACGAAAGGTGCGATGAGCATCGACAGCACCATCGCCGCCAGGACGGGCTGCAGCACGTCCTGTTGCAGCAGGCCGCTGCCTGCAGCATGGGCCAGTATCACGAAACCGAATTCACCGCAGGCTCCCAGTGCGAGCCCGGCGCGCAGCGCCACCCCGCTGGGTGCGCCAAACAGCCGGCTCAGTCCGAAAATCAGCGCGGTTTTCACCAGCACCAGCGTCACCAGCAGCACCGCGACCCAGGCGTTGTCCACGGCAACGCGCACGTCGAGCAGCATGCCGATGGTCACGAAGAACAATCCAAGCAGCACATCGCGGAAAGGCTTGATGTCCTCCTCGACCTGGTAGCGGTATTCGGTCTCGGAAATCAGCACGCCGGCGACAAAGGCGCCCAGCGCCAGCGAGAGCCCGGCCAGTTCGGTCAGAAAGGCGACTCCCAGTGTCACCAGCAGCACGTTGAGGACGAACAGTTCCGGCGATTTCTGGCGGGCAACCACATGGAACCACGCCCGCATCACACGCTGGCCAACGACCAGCAGCACGGTCAGCACGACAACCGCTTTGGCTATTGCAAAACCCAGCGTAGTCGCCAGTTCCTCGGCCGGCGCACCCAGCGCCGGAATCAGGATCAGCAGCGGTACCACGGCGAGGTCCTGGAACAGCAGGATGCCGATGATCTGACGGCCATGCGGCGAGTTGAGCTCGAAACGTTCCGCCAGCAGCTTGGCGAGAATCGCGGTCGAGGACATTGCCAGGGCGCCGCCGAGCACGATCCCGCCCTGCCATGCCACGCCAACGGCCAGGGCCACGCCGAGCACCAGCAGCAGCGTCACCAGCACCTGGGCCGCCCCCAGCCCGAACACGATCCGGCGCATCGTCAGCAGGCGTGGCAGGCTGAATTCAAGACCGATGCTGAACATCAGGAACACCACGCCGATTTCCGCCAGGTGGCGCACATCGTCAGTGGTGGTGATCCAGCCCAGGGCATTCGGGCCTATGGCCACCCCGACGATCAGGTATCCCAGCAGCGGCGGCAGCCTGAGCGAGCGGAACACGACCACCACCAGCACGGCGGCAGCGAGCAGCACGAGGACCGGTTGGAGGGAAGTTTGCATGTGTTCGGCAGGGGGGAAATCCGGCTTGAATATTGCCCTTTCTTCAATGAATTGCAAGCAAGCCGGGGGAACGGGGCCGACAGGGCCTTTGTTATAATTTCAATGATGAGCAATCCCGCCGAAGGCCCCGGTTCAGGCACCGCAATCGCGGCGGCCCGGGAAGTGCTCGCCATTGAAGCCCGGGCAATCACCGACCTTATCCCGCAGGTTGATGCGGGCTTCGAACAGGCGATCCGCATCATCCTCGAATGCCGCGGCCGCGTGGTCGTCAGCGGCATCGGCAAATCGGGACATATCGCCCGCAAGATCGCGTCGACACTGGCCAGCACCGGCACCCCGGCTTTTTTTGTACACCCTGCCGAAGCCAGCCACGGCGATCTCGGCATGGTCACCCGCGACGATGTATTCCTGGCGCTGTCCAATTCCGGGGAAAGCGCCGAACTGCTGACCCTCATCCCGGTGCTGAAGCGCCAGGGGGCAAAACTGCTGGCCCTCACCGGCAACGCCGGTTCGACCCTGGGCCGCGAAGCCGACATCCACCTCTACGCCGGTGCCGCGCAGGAAGCCTGTCCGCTGAACCTTGCCCCCACTGCCAGCACGACGGCGGCGCTGGCGCTGGGCGATGCCATTGCCGTTGCCCTGATGCGCGCACGCGGCTTCACCCAGGATGAGTTTGCACGATCCCATCCCGGCGGGTCATTGGGCCGCCGGCTGCTGACCCTGGTCCGTGACGTGATGCGTTCCGGTGCGGATGCACCCCGGGTGGCCACAAGCGCCTCCCTGACCGACGCACTGCTCGAAATGTCACGCGGCCGGATGGGCATGACCGCGGTCGTCGACGAAACACAGGTTGTCCAGGGCATATTCACCGACGGTGATCTGCGGCGGGCCATCGAAAAAGGCCAGGACCTGCGCCTGACATCGATCCGCGACATCATGTCAGCCAGCCCGCGGACCATCGGTCCCGACCGGCTCGCCGCCGAGGCGGTCGAAATCATGGAACGCGGCAAGGTCACCCAGCTGCTGGTTGTCGACAACGGCAAAAAGCTGCTTGGCGCGCTGAACATCCATGACCTGTTCCGCGGCAAAGTGGTCTGACAGGCCGCCGCCCCGACACCGTGGCCCGCCAGCAGCCATTCCCGGACATCCGGCTTGCGGCATTTGATGTCGACGGCGTGCTCACCGACGGCGGCCTG
>JALHND010000108.1 GCA_022843705.1 Burkholderiales bacterium | reverse complement strand
GCACCCCGCCGCGCGCTGCCTGCAAAAGTCACCGAACGCGCGAAACACCATCTGCTCGACACGCTGGCGGCGATGTTGTCCGGCTCGCAGCTGCTGCCCGGCCGCCGCGCAATCGAATTCATCGCGACCCAGGGCGGCACGCCCGAAGCCTCGGTGATCGGCTCGGACATCCGCAGCACGGCGATCAACGCCGCGCTCGCCAACGGCATGCACGCCCATGCCGACGAGACCGACGATACCTACTATCTGGCATTGGTGCATCCCGGCTGCGGCGTGGTGCCTGCCGCGCTGGCGCTGGCCGAACGTCAACGCGCGAACGGCACCGCGCTGCTGCGGGCGGTGGTGCTGGGTTATGACGTCTGTGCGCGGATGTCGATCGCGCTGGGCATCGAGCGTTTCCGCGAGCGCGGCCATTCGACACACAGTTTCGGCCACATGTTCGGCGCGGCGGCCGCTGCCGCGGCGATACTGAAGCTGAACTACGACCAGACGCGTTACCTGCTGTCGTACACCGCGCAGCAGGCTTCGGGCCTGTCGTGCTGGGCGCGCGACATCGAACACATCGAAAAGGCCTTCGATTTCGGCGGCATGCCGGCGCGTAATGGCGTCACTGCGGCGCTGATGGCCTCGATGAAATTCACCGGTGTCGAGGACGTGTTCGAGGGTGACCGCAGCTTTTTCCACGCCCACGGCCTGACCGCGAGCCCGGAGAAACTGGTGGCGGACCTCGGCCGTCGCTACGAAATCATGAACACCTCGATCAAGCGCTGGGCGGTCGGCTACCCGATCCAGGCGCCGCTCGACGCGGTGATGAACCTGATCGGGAAACACCGTATCGGCGCCAGGGACGTCGAGCGCGTGACCATCACCATCGATGAGCAGGGCGCACGCACGGTCAACCAGCGCACGATGGCCAGCATCAACATCCAGCACCTGGTTGCGGTGATGCTGCTCGACGGCGACATCAGTTTCGCCTCGGCCCACGATGACCGCCGGGTGCGCGATCCGAAGGTGCTGAAGCTGAAGCAGAAAATCGAGCTGAAGGGCAGTGCCGCACTGGGCCGCGCCAAAACCACCCAGGCCATCGTCGAAATCACCACCCGCGACGGCCGCCGGCTGCGCCATCACACGAAGGCCGTTCGCGGCACCGCGGCCAATCCGATGCCGCGGGAGGAAGTCGCGGCCAAGGCGCGTGACCTGCTGCTGCCCCTGCTGGGAGCGCGCCGCAGTGAACGGCTGATTGACACGGTCTGGCGCATCGAAGGGGTGGGCGATATCCGCGCGCTGAGACCGCTGCTCGCCGTAAAATAGCCGCCGCAAACCCTTACCCGCCGAGAGGATCCGCATGTCCAAGCGTTACGATCTGCACAGCCACGTCATTCCGCCGACCATCATTGCGGCGATGAAGAAGGATCCCAAACGTTTCCAGACCAGCGTCTGGGAAAAGGACGGCAAGCGTTATTTCGACGTGCACGGCCGGCCTGCGGTGCTGAGCCCGGACTTCTACGATCCCGATGCCAAGGTGGAGTGGATGGACCGCAACAAGCTCGACGTGTCGGCGATTTCCGTCGGCCCGCCGATCTATTTCTACTGGCTGCCGGCGGAAGCCGGGCTTTACGCCGCGCAACTCGCCAACGACGGCATTGCGCAGATGGTCGCCAAACATCCCTCGCGCCTGCGCGGCATGGCGCACCTGCCGATGCAGGACCCGGATGCGGCGATCACCGAACTCGAGCGCGTGGTCAGGGAATACGGTTTCAAGGCGGTGGAGCTGGCGACCTCGATCGAGGGCACGCCGCTGGCCGCGCAGAAATTCCGCAAGGTGCTGAAGACCATCGAACAACTCGGCTGCTTCGTCTTCGCCCACCCCTACCAGTGCCTGGCCAAGGGCGGCATGGAGGACTACTACCTGTCGAACTTCGTCGGTTTCCCGCTCGACACCACGCTGATGGTCGCGCACCTGATGTTCAGCGGCGCGATGGACGAGATGCCGAAGCTGCGCGTGGTGCTGCCCCATGGTGGCGGTTTCATCCCGTACCAGATCGGGCGTTTCCGCCACGGCCACCAGGTGCGGCAGGAACCCAAGGTCAACAATGCCACGCCGCCGCGTGAACTCTTCAAGCGTTTCTATTTCGACTGTCTGACCCACGATCCCAAGGCCGCCAAGTACCTGATCGACCAGGTCGGCGCCGACCGCGTGGTCATCGGTACCGACCATCCCTTCGACATGGCGCCGCTCGACGTGCCTGCGGCGGTGGACGGCATCCCGGGGCTGACAGCTGAGGAGAAGGAGTGGCTCTGCGAACGCACGGCGAAATCGCTGCTGGGCGAAGTTTAGACGCGATCAGAGAATGTAATCGCAGGCAGCAGGGCCCTGCTGCCTAGGTGGCTGTGGATTTCCTGCGCGCGGCTTGTCGTGCCACCTTTAGGAATGATTGCAGCAGAGGGGAGGGATTGCGGGCGCGCCATGCGACTGCAATTTCAGTCATCGGCAGTGGCCCCGTGATTTTCCTGAACAGGACGCCTTTGTTCCCGGTTGCCTGAACCGATGAAGTGACCAGGGCTATGCCTGCGCCTGCTCGTACCAGACTGATCATCGTGATGGGGCGCCGGGTTTCCTGCACGATTCGGGGCTGAAAGCCGGCTTGGTGGCATGCGGTCATGATTTGCGTGTACAGAATTGAGTTGCCTGGCGTGTACATGATGAACGGCTCATCAGCGAGATCCTTCAGGGAAATGCTCTTGGCGGTCCGGAAGCGGCTGTTCTGCGGAACGACTGCGACGAAGGGCTCGCGGAGTAGCACTTCGGTAAGTACCGCGGGATCCGCTGAAGGCGGGCGCAGGAAGCCCACGTCGATTTCTCCGCTGATGATCGCATCAAGGACCTGCGTGATACCCATTTCCTGCAGCACCAGCTTGACCTCGGGGTGCTGGGCGCGGAAATTCTGCAGTATCCGAGGCAGCAGGGTATAGGTGGCTCCGAGGAAGAAGCCCACCGACAGTTTGCCGACTTCCCCCCGTCCTGCCCGCCGCGCGGTGTTCATCGCCTCGGCGACATTCGCAAGTATCGCGCTGGCATCGCGTTGCAGCAGTTCCCCGGCAGGAGTGAGTTCGACATGTCTTTGCGTGCGGTAGAACAGCTTCGCGCCGATTTCCTCCTCCAGCCGGCTGATCTGCCGGCTCAGAGGCGGCTGCGATATGTGCAGCCTTCGCGCCGCGCGGCCGAAGTGCAATTCTTCACCGAGGGTCACAAAGTAGCGCAGCGTTTTCAGTTCCATGATTAATGCATGAAATGTATCAATAAACGACAAATTATATATTGGACAGTCGCCCCGGCCGGGGCTAACTTTTCGGCATACAAGAGGGTGCGCCGGATGTGCCGGACGCACGCCGGTTCTTGTGACATGCAGGAGGAAAAAATGAAAAAACATGCGATTGCGGGCCTGTGTCTTGCGCTGGCTGTTCCCGGTACCCTGATGGCACAGTCTTATCCGGCACGCCCGATAACGCTGGTGGTTCCGGCTCCGGCAGGCGGGCCGACCGACATCATCGGCAGGCAGGTGGCCAACGTGCTGTCGGCGCAGACCGGACAGAATGTGATTGTCGAGAACCGCGGTGGGGCCGGCAACACCCTCGGCACCGATTTTGTGGCCAGGTCGAAACCCGACGGTTATACATTTGTGGTGGGCAGCCCCAGTTCCCACGCCATCGCCCCCAGCATTTACCCCAAGCTGCCTTACGACCCGGTCAAGGATTTCACGCCTGTCGCGCTACTGGTTACAGCGCCGCTCGCGCTGACCATCCACCCGTCGATTCCGGCCTCCAATCTGAAGGAGTTTGTGGCGCTGGCCAAGGCGCGGCCCGGGCAGCTCAATTTTGGTTCGGGAGGGAGTGGCACGACATCGCACCTGACCGGAGAGTATTTCAATCTCGCTGCGGGCACCCGAATCGTGCATGTGCCGTACAAGGGCAGTGGGCCGGCGACCACCGACCTGATGTCCGGGCAAATCCAGATGATGTTCATCGGTGTGCATTCGTCCATTCCGCTGATCCAGGCCGGCAAACTGCGCGCTCTCGGTGTCAGCAGCGGGAAGCGCTCCGAACTGATTCCGCAACTGCCGACCCTGAACGAAGCGGGTCTGCGCGGTTTCCAGGTGAGCACCTGGTACGGCGTGCTCGGACCCGCCGGCGTGCCACGGAACATTGTCGTCACGGTGAATGAAGCCCTGAACAAGGGCATGAAGGAACCTGCGCTGCGCCAGCGGCTGGCCGCACAGGGTTTCGAAATCGTTGCGGGAACCCCGGAACAGTTCAGTACGGAACTGGCGAAGGAAATCGAAACCTGGGGCCGTGTGGTGAAACAATCCGGTGCGAAAGTTGATTGAAACGGCCCTTCCTGCGGACTGAAAACAACATGAAAATCGTCGAAGTCAGGGGCATTGCCCTGTCGTTCAAGCTGGAAAACGCTCCGCGGCGGGGCAGCGGCCAGCCGGTGAAGAAGGACATGGTGCTGATCCGGGTCAGGACCGAGGACGGCATCATCGGCTACGGCGAGGCGCACCACGCGCTGGCGCCCACGGTCGTGGCCGACATCGTCAATCACAATCTCGCACCTATCGTTGTTGGCGAGAGCGCGATGGCGGTGGAAGACATCTGGCAGAAAATCTACGTCAAGCAGGGGCAGACCCACGGTCCCGGCTGGGCGCTCTACAAGGCGATGTCCGGCGTCGACATGGCGCTGTGGGACGCACGCGGGAAAGCGCTGGGGCAACCGGTGTACAGCCTGCTCGGCGGAACCCGCAGGAAGATCCGTGCTTACGCCGGGGGCGTCTGCCTCGGTTACCAGCCGCCCGCGCAACTGCTTGAGGAGGCTGCGGGATTTGTCGAGCGCGGCTGGACGGCTCTCAAGCTGCGGCTGGGAGATTCGGTCGAGAACGACATCGAGCGCGTCCGCCATGTCCGGAAGCACCTGCCGCCTTCGGTCGACATCATGGTCGACATCAACACGCGTTACACCTATCTGCAGGCGCAGCGCGTGCTGCCGGTGCTGGAGGAGTGCGGCGTGTTCTGGCTGGAGGAGCCGTTCACACCGGATAACGTTGCAGACTATGCGCGCGTCAACGCATCTACGCGCATACCGCTGGCCGGAGGCGAAAACCACTTTACCCGCTACCAGGCCAGGCAACTGCTTGAGACCGCTGCCATCGACATCATTCAGCCGGATCCCTGCAAGTCCGGCGGCATCACCGAGTGCAAAAAAATTGCCGATCTGGCATCGGCCTTCCGGCGATCGTTCGCGCCACATACCGGCATGAGCGGGATCGACGGCGCGGCCTGCCTGCATCTGCTTTGCTCAAGCGCCAATGGTCTGGTCTATGAGAGCGACTGCGCCGCTTTTAACCCATTCAGGGATGAACTGGTATCAGGCGGGCCGTCGCTGAATGCCGGTCACGTCGAGCCGAACGAAAAGCCGGGGCTTGGTGTGGAGGTCGATGAATCCCTGTTCGCGAAACTCCCGGGGATTCCCGGCCCCTGTTACATCTGAAGGGAATGCCGATGGCTGGGCGAAGTATGGCCTTTGCCGGAAGTAAAAAAGCGCAGCCTCGGCTGCGCTTTTTTTATGCCGCCGAATTTCAGCCGCCCGACGCTGCCTTGATGCCGGCAGACTTCACCAGCTTGCCGAACTTCTCGACTTCGGCCTTCAGGTAGGCGTGGAACTGTTCCGGCGAACCGCCGATGATCTGGGCACCGACATCCGAGTGCCGTTTCTGGATGTCCGGATCGGTGAGTATGCCGGTGAACTCCTTGTGCAGGCGGCCCTGGATCGCCGGGGGCAGGCCTGCCGGACCGGCCACCGCGGACCACGAGGAGTTTTCGTAACCAGGTACGCCGGCTTCGGCGATGGTCGGCAGGTCCGACAACACGGCGAGGCGCTTGGCGCCGGAGGTGGCCAGCGCGCGCACGCGTCCCGCCTGCACGAAGGGCACCGTCGAGATCGCATTGTTGAACAGCACCTGGATCTGGCCGGCGACTAGGTCGGTCAGCGACGGCGCAGAGCTCTTGTACGGCACGTGGATCATTTTGGTATTGGTCATCAGCGCGAACAGTTCGCCGCTGATGTGGCCGAAGCCGCCGACACCCGAGGAGCCGTAGTTGAGCTCGTTGGGCCGGGCCCTGGCCAGCGCCACCAGTTCCTTCACCGATTTCACCGGCACGGAGGGATGCACCACCAGCACGCCGGGCGAGGTCGAAACCTGGATGATTGGCGTGAAGTCGCGCATCACATCGAAGGGCAGCTTGTAGAGGTGGGGGTTGACAGCCCAGGTGCCGACAGTCGCGATGACGATGGTGTAACCGTCGGGCGGCGCCTTCGCGGTCAGCTCCATGCCGATGTTGCCGCCGGCACCGCCGCGGTTGTCGACCAGCACCTGCTGGCCGAGTCGCTGCGCCAGTTTTTCGCCGAGCATGCGGCCCTGGATGTCGGTGGGGCCGCCGGGCACGAAGGGCACCACGAAGCGTACGGGTTTGACGGGATAGGCCTGGCCGAGGGCAGGACCGGCGGTGAGGGCGAGCAGCGATGCGGCGGCTGCGGATACTGCGGCACTGCGATACTGTCGGTTCTTCATTGCATCCTCCTCCTGGTGAATGAGCATGAGTACCGGACGGCGTGATCAGGCGTGCAGCGTCTCCTTCAGGCGCAATACCGCCGAATCCGGACTGGTCAACACGCGACAGCCGGCCTGCGCCGGGATCAGCCGCGCGGCGGTGGCCATCGAAAACTGGCCCAGCACCAGCGCATCGCAGGGCATCAGCCCGGCGGCGGCGTCTGCGATCAGCCGGTCATGGCTTTCGGCGTCACCGCGCTGCAGCGCGGCGAGCGCATCCGGCAGGGTTCGTGTGGCCAGCTTCAGCGGCTGCTTTTTGGCCCGCGCCATGTCTTCGAGTTCGGCCTTCAGCGCCGGGATGCTGGGGCCGAAGGTCGCGATCAGTCCGATGCTGCCGCCGGCGGCGAGCGCTTCGTCGAGCATGGCCTCGTTGGGTTTGAGTACGGGAATCGGCAGCGCCGCGGCCGTGGCCTCGATTGCCGGCCCGAAAGCGGAGCAGGTGAACAGGATGGCATCGGCGCCGCTGCCGCGCACGTAGCGCCCCAGCGTCAGGAAACGTTCGATCATCGAGTCGGTGAGCCGGCCCTCGGCGGCGAGGTCGGCGGACAGCGAGTCGTCGAGCAGGTTGGTGGTGCGCGCTTCGGGCCATAAGCGGCCGAAGGCGGCGACGATCGGTTCGATGGCGAGCGGAGTCGCGTGGATCAGGGCGATGCGCGGCGATTTCATGGGGCGGGCGGTGATTTGGGTGGGCGCCATTCTACCCGTTTTGCCCATGAAGCCGGCTCTTTGTGTTTGACAAACAGGGCCCTGCGTGGACAATCGGCCGTGCGCCCGGAATCCGAACAATCGCAATGTACCGGGCGCTTGCCTGTAACCGAGGAGCACAAAATGAAAAAGTATCAGAGCCTCGCGGCTGCTGTTGCAGCCGCGCTGTCCTTGGCGTTTGCCGCGTCACCCGTGCATGCGCAAGCCTATCCCGCGAAGCCGGTGCGTTTGATCCTGCCTTTTCCCCCGGGCGGCGGCACCGACATCCTCGGCCGCATGCTGGCGCAGAGGCTGGGCGAGAATCTCGGCCAGCAGGTCATCGCCGAAAACCGGCCCGGTGCCGGCGGCAATGTCGGCGCGGAATATGCCTCGCGCCAGGCGCCCGACGGCTACACCATCGTGCTCTGCTCGCCGTCGATCGCGATCAGTCCCAGCCTCTACAAGAAGCTGAACTACGATCCCGCGAAGGATCTGACGCCGATTTCGCTGGTGGCCTCGATTCCCAACCTGATGGTGGTGCATCCCTCGGTGCCGGCGAAATCGCTGAAGGACATCGTCGCGCTGGCGCGCAAAAACCCCGGCAAGCTCAATTTCGGCTCCGGCGGCCCGGGCACCACCAACGATCTCGGTGCGCGTTATTTCATTTCCGAGAACAAGCTGAAGATCGAGATGATTCCGCACAAGGGCGCGAGCCAGGCGCAGATCGCCCTGCTCTCCGGCGAGGTCGACATGCTGGTGATCGGCACCGCGGCCGCCGCGCCGCACGTCAAGGCCGGCAAGCTGCGCGCGCTGGCCGCGCTGGGCAAGAACCGTGACCCGGCTGTGCCCGAGGTGCCGACCGTCGCCGAGGCCGGCATGCCCTGGTTCACGGTGGACACCTGGTACGGCGTGCTCGCGCCGACCGGCACGCCGCGCGACATCATCAACCGCCTCAACGGCGCCTTCGCCAAGATGCTCAACGATCCGGCAATGCGCAAGCAGCTGGCCAGCCGCGGCACCGACGCGATGACCAGCTCGCCCGAGGAATTCGCCAAATTCATCACCAGTGAAACGGAACGCTGGGGCAGGGTGGTGCGTGCCTCCGGTGCAAGCGCCAACTGAACACAACCCTTCGAGGATGAAGCCATGAACCGCAAGACCATCGTTGCCGCCGCCCTGGCCGGCCTGGCCGCCGCCTCCGCCGCTTCCGCGCAGGACTATCCCAACCGCCCGGTGCGCATGATCGTGCCTTTCGCCGCCGGCGGCCCCACCGACGTCATTGCCCGCGTCGTCGCGCAGAAACTGACCGAAGGCCTCGGCCAGCAGGTCGTTGTCGACAACCGCGCCGGTGCCGGCGGCAACATCGGCATGGGCCTGGCGGCGACGGCCTCCCCCGACGGCTACACGGTGATCGTTGTCAGCTCGAGCTTCGTCGTGAACCCGGGCTTGTACAAGAGCATCCCCTACGATCCGTACAAGAGTTTTGTCCCGGTGTCGAACATGGCGGCCTCGCCCAATGTGTTCACCATCCATCCGACGATTCCCGCGAAGTCGATGAAGGACCTGCTGACGCTGGTGTCCGCCGATCCGAAAAAATTCTCGATTGCGACTCCGGGCGTCGGCACCACGCCGGACCTGTCGGCGCAGCTGCTGAAACTCACCACCAAGCTCGATTTCATCACCGTGCCCTTCGGTGGCGCCGGACCCGCGGTGGGCGCCGTGGTGGCGAACCAGGTGCCGATCGGCTGCACCGCGCTGCCGCCGACCACGCCGCACATCCAGGGCGGACGGCTGCGCGCGATCGCGGTCACCAGCAGCAAACGTGTCGGCGCCATACCCGATGTGCCGACCATGGCCGAAGTCGGTTTCAAGGGACAGGAAGCCGACACCCTGCAGGGCCTGCTGGTGCCGGCCGGCACGCCGAAGGCGGTGGTCGACCGGCTGCATGGCCAGGTCGTCAAGATGATGGCCCAGCCCGACGTGAAGTCGCGGGTCGAAGGCCTCGGCTTCGACATCATCGCCAGCTCGCCGGCGCAGTTTGCCGCGCAGGTGAAGGTCGAAGTGGAGAAGTGGACCAGGGTCGTCAAGGCCGCCGGCATCAAGGTCAATTGAGGAATCCCTGTTTACACTGCTGCGCGGCGCGAAGGCTGCGTCGCGCGGTGCTCGCAACCTCGTCTAACTTCAGGTCATGCCTCGGTTTCTGCGCGCCGCTCGCTACGGGTCTCCAGGAATTCCTTGACCCGAACTGACTCTGGACATCAATGCGCATCGTTGACATCCGCGAAACGTCGATAGCGCTGAAATCGGAGCTGCGCAACGCAGTTTTTGATTTCAGCGAGATGACCACCTCGGTGGTCGCGGTGATCACCGACGTCATCCGCGACGGCAAACCGGTCACCGGATTCGCTTTCAACTCCACAGGCCGTTATGCCTGCGGCGCGCAGATGCGCGCGCGTTTCATCCCGCGCATCCTCAAGGCGCCGCCGGAGTCATTGCTCGACGACACGGCTTCGAATCTCGATCCGGAGAAAATCCTCGCGGCGATGATGCAGCGGGAGAAACCCGGCGGCCACACCGAACGGTCGGTGGCCATCGGCACCATCGAGGTCGCCTGCTGGGACGCCGCGGCCAAGATCGCGGGTTTGCCACTGCATGTACTGATTGCAAAAAAGTACAATAAAAACAAATACTTATCAAAAGCTCCCTGCTACGTCGGGGGCGGCTGGTATGCGCCGGGCAAGGGCATACCGGAACTGCTGGCCGAGATCCGCGAGAAATTCGACCAGGGTTACCGCACGATGAAGATCAAGGTCGGCGGCATGTCGATTGCCGAAGACGTCGCGCGTGTCGAGGCCGCGCTGAAACTCATCGGCGACAGCACGCGGCTGGCGGTTGATGCCAACGCCGGCTTCGACCG
>JALHND010000107.1 GCA_022843705.1 Burkholderiales bacterium | reverse complement strand
AAGGTGGATGTGCCCGTCGTCGGAAACGTCCGTGACGTGCTGAAAGAACTGATCCGCCAGCTGGAGGCCGCGCGCGGCAGTCCCGACAAGGAGTCGCTTAAGGCGTGGTGGTCGCAGATTGAGCAGTGGCGCGACCGTGATTGCCTGAAGTATGACCGCGCGAGCGCAATCATCAAACCCCAGTTTGTCATCGAGAAGCTGTACCAGGTGACCAAGGGTGATGCGTTCATCACTTCCGACGTCGGCCAGCACCAGATGTGGGCGGCGCAGTTCTACAAGTTTGACAAGCCGCGGCGCTGGATCAATTCCGGCGGGCTGGGTACGATGGGTGTCGGCCTGCCCTATGCGATGGGCGTGCAGATGGCCAATCCCAAGGCGACCGTAGCCTGCGTCACCGGCGAGGCGTCGATCCAGATGTGCATCCAGGAACTGTCGACCTGCAAGCAGTACCGCCTGCCGCTGAAGCTGGTCAACCTCAACAACCGCTACATGGGCATGGTCCGCCAGTGGCAGGAATTCTTCCACGGCAACCGTTACTCGGAATCGTACATGGATGCGCTTCCGGATTTTGTGAAACTCGCAGAGGCCTACGGGCATGTCGGCATGCGCATCGAGAAACCTGCCGATGTGGAACCGGCGCTGAAGGAGGCGTTTGCCCGCAAGAAGGATCTGGTGTTCCTGGACTTCATCACCGACCAGACCGAAAACGTGTTTCCGATGGTGCCGGGCGGCAAGGGGCTGTCCGAGATGATTCTGGTCTGATCACATGCGACACATCATTTCAGTTTTGCTGGAAAACGAAGCCGGTGCGCTGTCCCGGGTGGCCGGCCTGTTCTCGGCGCGCGGTTACAACATCGAATCCCTGACCGTGGCCCCCACCGAGGATGCCACGTTGTCGCGGATGACCATCGTCACCTCCGGCTCCGATGACATCATCGAGCAGATCAACAAGCAGCTGAACAAGCTGGTTGACGTGGTCAAGGTTGTGGACCTGTCGGAAGGCGAACACATCGAACGCGAGCTGATGCTGGTCAAGGTGCGCGCGATCGGCAAGGACCGCGAGGAGATGAAGCGCATGGCGGACATCTTCCGCGGCCGCATCATTGACGTCACCGACAAGGATTACACGGTGGAGCTGACGGGGCCTGGCTCCAAGCTGGATGCCTTCCTGAAGGCCATCGACCAGTCCGCGATCCTGGAAACCGTCCGCACCGGCGCTTCCGGCATCGGTCGCGGTGATCGAATTTTGAAAGTTTGAGGGCCGGCGGGACATTGACGTCCGTGCCGGTTAACCGTTCACGTTTCATACAGAGGAAGACATGAAGATCTATTACGACAAAGACGCCGACCTTTCGCTGATCAAGCGCAAGCAGGTCGCCATCATCGGCTACGGATCGCAGGGCCACGCCCACGCCAACAACCTGAAGGAGTCCGGGGTCAAGGTGACCGTGGGACTGCGCAAGGACGGCGCATCCTGGAACAAGGCCAAGAAGGCCGGCATCACGGTCAAGGAAGTCGGCGATGCGGTCAAGGGAGCCGATCTGGTGATGATCCTGCTGCCGGACGAGCACCACGCCGATGTCTATCGCGACGAGATCGAGCCGAACCTGAAAAAGGGCGCGACGCTGGCTTTTGCCCACGGCTTCAATGTGCATTTCAAGCAGGTCGAGCCGCGTGCCGACCTTGACGTGATCATGATTGCGCCCAAGGGCCCCGGCCACCTGGTGCGTTCGACCTACACCCAGGGCGGCGGCGTGCCGGCACTGATTGCCGTGGCGCAGAATCCGAGCAAGAAGGCCCGGGACATCGCGCTGTCCTATGCCGCGGCGATCGGCGCTGCCCGTGCCGGCGTGATCGAGACCACCTTCCGCGAGGAATGCGAGACCGACCTGTTCGGCGAGCAGGTCGTGCTCTGCGGCGGCCTGTCGGCGCTGATCCAGGCCGGTTTCGAGACCTTGGTGGATGCCGGTTACGCCCCGGAGATGGCCTATTTCGAGTGCCTGCACGAGGTCAAGCTGATTGTCGACCTGATTTACGAGGGCGGCATTGCCAACATGCGTTACTCGGTGTCGAACACCGCGGAGTACGGCGATTTCACGCGCGGTCCGCGCATTGTCACCGACGAGACCCGCGCCGAGATGCGCCGGATACTCACCGAAATCCAGACCGGCCAGTTCGCGAAGGAATTCATCCTCGAGAACAAGGCCGGGGCGCCCACGCTGAAAGCCCTGCGCCGCATCGGCCAGGCGCACCAGGTGGAGACTGTCGGCGCGAAGCTGCGCGACATGATGCCCTGGATCAAGAAAAACCGGCTGGTTGACCAGTCCAGAAACTGAAAACGCGTGAAGGGCGGTGTGTTCCGGGGTTGTCGTCCTGACCGGCGGGCCCCGTGCAAGCCGCCCTTTGCCATTTTTCATTGATGAAGACCTACCCTCATCCGATCATTGCCCGAGAGGGCTGGCCTTTTATCGCCATCGCCGTGATCCTGGCGGCCGGCATTCACGGGTACGCCGGATTCGGTTGGGCGGCATTCCCGTGGCTGGTGGTGCTGTTCATGATCCAGTTCTTCCGGGACCCGCCACGGCGAATCCCGGAAGAGGCGGGGGCAGTACTTTCACCGGCAGACGGGCGCATCGTCTCGGTGGAGAAGGTGCGTGACCCCTATCTCGAGCGGGAGGCGCTCAAAATCAGCGTCTTCATGAACGTTTTCAACGCGCATTCGAACCGCAGCCCGGTGGACGGCACGGTGGAGAAAACCTGGTATTTCCCGGGCAGGTTCTTCAATGCGGATCTCGACAAGGCTTCGGCTGAAAACGAGCGGGCGGTGATCTACCTGCGCACCGCCGGCGGACAGGATGTGACCTGCGTGCAGGTGGCCGGGCTGATCGCGAGGCGCATCCTGTGTTACGCGAAGGAAGGGCAATCCCTGGTTCGGGGCGAGCGTTTCGGATTCATCCGCTTCGGCTCACGCGTGGATGTCTACCTGCCGCCGGAATCGGTCCCGAAGGTCAGCGTCGGCGACAAGGTATACGCGACCGAAACCGTGCTGGCTGCTCTCGCCTGACACCCGGGCGGCTACTGGTTTAAGATTGCGGCCATGGCCGAACTCAAGGAACACAAGCAGTTCATCAAGTCACGGTTTGCGCGCCGTGGCATCTACTGGCTCCCGAACCTGTTCACGATCGCCGCGCTTTTCGCCGGTTTTTATGCGATCGTACAGGCCGTCGGAGGGCGTTTCGAGCATGCGGCGATCGCCATTTTCGTGGCGCTGGTGCTTGATGGCCTTGATGGCCGGGTGGCACGGTTGACCCATACCCAGAGTGCCTTTGGGGCCGAACTCGACAGCCTCTCCGACATGGTGTCCTTCGGCGTCGCGCCGGCACTGGTGGTTTATGTCTGGGCATTGAAGGACTTCGCGGCGATGCAGACCGTGCCGCTGCTGGGCCCCTGGCTGTCGACAAAGCTGGGCTGGGTTGCGGCGTTCGTCTACTGCGCCTGCGCGGCATTGCGGCTCGCCCGTTTCAACACCAACATTGATGTCGTCGACAAGCGGTTCTTCCAGGGATTGCCCAGCCCCGCGGCTGCGGCACTTATCGCCGGACTGGTGCTGGCGATGACCGAGTATCAGGTGAAGGGGGCGGAGGTGAAGTGGCTGGCCTGGGGGCTGACGCTGGTTGCCGGGCTGACCATGGTCAGCAACCTGCGGTTTTACAGCGGCAAGGACATCAACCTGCGCAAGAGCGTCCCGTTTTCGGTGGTGGTTGGCATCGCCCTTGGTTTTGTCCTGCTGATTTCCTTTGCAAACACGCTCCCTGAACTGCTGTTTACGCTGTTCGGCCTTTACGGACTGTCGGGCTACGCGCTCTGGGTGTATGACCGTTTCCGCGGAAAACCGCCCTCTGAACCCATGCCGTGACGGACTTGCGGGCCCCGGAAAAAGCCGATATATTCATTTCATCATGTTTGGTTCAATGCAGACCCTGAAGTTGTTCCCGCTTGCCGCGCTCGCGCTGGCGGGTCTGCTGCTGCGCGGCCGCGCGCGCTAAACCTCCCCCCCCCTCATTCCAATTGCAGTTCCCAGTCCGGCGCCAACATCGGGGCCGGAAAACCCGATTTACGGTCATGCGCCGCGCGCAGACCGGCAACAGCTGAGGTATCCATCATGGCCAAGGAAAAACTGATCATATTCGACACCACCATGCGCGACGGCGAGCAAAGTCCCGGCGCGTCGATGACCAGGGACGACAAGCTGCGCATTGCGCGCCAGCTCGAGCGCATGCGCGTCGACGTCATCGAGGCCGGATTTCCGGCGGCCAGTGACGGTGACTTCGAGTCCGTGCAGGCAGTCGCCCGCGCGATCAAGGACAGCACGATCTGCGGACTCGCGCGCGCGAACGAGAAGGACATCCGCCGCTGCGGCGAAGCCGTCCGTGTCGCCGCCCGGCCGCGCATCCATACCTTCATCGCCACTTCGCCGATCCACATGGAGAAGAAACTGCGGATGGAACCGTCACAGGTCATCGACCAGGCGGTACGGGCGATCAAGTGGGCGCGCGAGTACACCGACAACGTCGAGTTCTCGCCCGAGGACGCCGGCCGGTCCGACCTTGATTTCCTTTGCCGGATTCTCGAGCAGGTGATCAAGGCCGGTGCCAGGACCATCAATGTGCCTGATACCGTCGGTTATACGCTGCCCGACCAGTTCGGGCGCCTGATCAAGAACCTGCGCGAGCGCATCCCCAACGCCGACCAGGCGGTCTGGTCCGTGCATTGCCACAACGACCTCGGTCTTGCCGTTGCCAATTCACTTGCCGCCGTCCAGAACGGCGCACGCCAGGTCGAATGCACCATCAACGGGCTGGGGGAACGCGCAGGCAACGCTTCACTCGAGGAAATTGTGATGGCGGTTCGCACCCGCCAGGACATTTTCGACTGTGACACCAACATCGACGCCACGCAGATCGTGCCGGCCTCGAAGCTGGTGTCCGGCATCACCGGCTACCCGGTGCAGCCGAACAAGGCAATCGTCGGTGCCAACGCCTTCGCGCATGAATCGGGCATCCACCAGGATGGCGTGCTGAAGCACCGCGAGACCTATGAAATCATGAGTGCGGAATCGGTGGGCTGGACCACCAACCGGCTGACGCTGGGCAAACTCTCCGGGCGCAATGCCTTCAAGACGCGTTTGCAGGAAATCGGTGTCGAGCTCGAGTCCGAGGAGGCGCTTAATGCCGCCTTCAAGCGGTTCAAGGAGCTCGCGGACAAGAAGCGCGAAATTTTCGACGAGGATCTCCATGCGCTGATTACCGAGGAAAACCTCGAGCACGTCGAAAACGAGCGTTACAACCTGGTGTCGCTGACCGCGCATTCGGAGACCGGAGAGCAACCCTATGCACGAATCATGATGTCCGATGATGGCAGGGAGCGCCCCTCGGAGGCCCAGGGCAGCGGGCCGGTCGATGCCGCATTCAAGGCCATCGAGGCGCTGGTCCACAGCGGGGCGGAGCTCCTGCTGTATTCGGTGAATGCCATCACCACCGGCACCGATGCCCAGGGCGAGGTTACGGTGAGGCTTTCCAGGGACGGGCGCATCGTCAACGGCCAGGGGGCGGATACCGACATCGTGGTGGCGTCCGCCAAGGCCTATATCAACGCGCTGAACAAGCTGTTTGCCAAGGCGGAGCGGCTGAATCCGCAGCTCTGAGCACCGCGGATGCAATCCACGCGGTGATCGTCCATGCTGAAGTGGCTGGTCACGCTGGCAGTAACGGTATTCGCGCTGGGGCTGCTCTGGCCGCTGCTGGCGAAGCTGGGTTTCGGCCGGCTGCCCGGCGACCTGCGATTCCGGCATCGCGGCCGCCGCTTCCATTTTCCGCTGGCGACCGGACTGGTGTTTTCAGCCGTGATTACGCTGTTGTTCTGGATGTTGCGGATCTGATACCGCGGCAGGCGCGCACGTGGGCGATGGCCGCGAAAAAAAACGCCAGGGACAGCGTGACTTCCACAAGCCCCAGCGTTGAACTCAGCCCGCTGTCCGACCATCCGCGGACCACGCCCTCCGTAAAGTAGGCCAGGATCAGCATGGTCGACGCGCGGTAGGTGTAGTTGTTGCCGCGTGCGATGCCCGGGAGTATCCACAGCAGCGGCAGTACTTTCAGTGCGAGCCAGGATCCGCCTGGCCGCAGCGGCGCCAGCCACAGTTCCCAGGCCAGGCAAAGCAGCAACAGCGCAGCAAGCAGGACGGTGGCCGTTATCTGCCAGCGACGTGCCGCCGGAGCCATGTTCATGCAGACAGTTTCAGCGCGGTTTCGGCAAGCCGGCGGCCGAGCAGCATGCACAGGTTTTTTTCGTCTCCGGATACCGGCCGATCGGCGTTTGCGCCGGCCAGGTGACTGGCGCCGTAGGGGGTGCCGCCGGTCGTGGTGGTCAGCAGTTCCGGCGCGGAATAGGGCAGGCCGACGATCAGCATGCCGTGGTGGAGCAGCGGCAGCATCATCGACACCAGCGTCGTTTCCTGGCCACCATGCAGGCTGGCCGTCGAGGTGAATACGGCTGCCGGCTTTCCGGCGAGCGCGCCCCTCAGCCACAGCGCCGAGGTGGAATCCCAGAAGTATTTCATCGGTGCGGCCATGTTGCCGAAACGGGTCGGCGAGCCCAGTGCAAGTCCTGCGCACTCTTCAAGATCTGCAACTTCCGCGTAAGGCGCTCCTGCATCCGGGATTGCGGCTGCGGTGGCCTCGCTGACCGCGGATACGGGAGGAACGGTGCGCAGGCGTGCAATGGCGCCTGCCTGTTCGACCCCGCGTGCGACCAGGTGCGCCATTTCCCGTGTTGCGCCGTGGCGGCTGTAGTAGAGGACCAGGATTTCCCGCATGGCCTTCAGCCCTGTCATCGTGTTACTGCACCGTGCCGCTGCCGGCCGGCGGCACATACCGCCAGTTGCCATGCCAGGCGCGCAGCACCAGGTTCGGATATTCGGCCTTGCCGAGGCTGCCGTTGTAGCGCCCCAGCGCACGGAACAGGTTGCCCTTTTCGATGTCGAGATAATGGCGGAGGATGGTGCAGCCGTAACGCAGGTTGGTGCGCAGATGGAACAGGTTGTGGTCGGCGGCGCCGATCAATTTGGCCCAGAATGGCATCACCTGCATGTAGCCGCGGGCACCTGCGCTCGACACGGCATACTTGCGGAAGGCGCTTTCGACCTGGATCAGCCCAAGCACCAGCTGCGGATCGAGCCCGGCACGTTTTGCCTCGTAATGCACGGTGACCAGGAATTCCTCCCGGGCGACGCGGTCCGGCATCCTTCTTGCGAGCCGAGATGACATGGCGGCAAGCCAGGCGCGGGCCTCCTGCTCATCGTCGAAAGCGAGCACCGGCACGGCGTGGTCGGCAATGGCGCGGTGGAGCGAGGCCTTGACGCTCGCCGACAGGGGTTCGTACTTCTGTGCACCACCATGGCCCAGCGGTGAAACCAGCGCCAGTGCTGCTCCCAATATGCCGGTGATCAGTCTCCGCATATCATTGATTTTATTGCATTTTTTGCGCCCGCCAAAGGGATGTTGCGCGGCTGTGCGTCGCGCCGGCCCTTGTATTCGAACTGGCCTTCCTTGAGGCCGCGGTCGCCGATGACGATGCGGTGGGGCACGCCGATCAGCTCCATGTCGGCAAACATCACGCCCGGCCGTTCGTCGCGGTCGTCGAGCAGTGCGTCGATGCCCTCTTCAGCGAGTTCGGCAAGCAACTGCTCGGCTGCCGCCTTGACCTGCGTATTCTTGTGGTAGCCGATGGGCGTGATCGCAACGTCAAAGGGGGCGATCGCCTGCGGGAAAATGATGCCGCGTTCATCGTGGTTCTGTTCGATCGCGGCGGCGACGATGCGCGTGACGCCGATGCCGTAGCAGCCCATTTCCATGATCTGCGCCTTGCCTGATTCGTTGAGAAATTCGAGTTTCAGCGCTTGGGAATACTTGCTGCGCAGCTGGAAGATGTGGCCGACTTCGATGCCGCGGCAGATTTCCAGGGTGCCCTTGCCGTCTGGCGAAGCATCCCCGGACGCCACGTTGCGGATGTCGGCGAAGACCGGTTCGGCAAAATCACGACCGATGTTGGCGCCGGTGTAATGGTGGTCGTCGGTGTTGGCGCCGATGGCGAAATCGGACATGGCCATGACTGCGCGGTCTGCGATGACCGTGCCCGCAAAGCCGACAGGCCCCAGCGAACCCGGGCTCGCGCCGAAGGCGGCACGTATGCTGTCGGCGGAAGCGAACGCGACCGGCTGTTTCAGTTGCGGCAGCTTGCCGGCCTTGATCAGGTTCAGCTCATGGTCGCCGCGCAGCAGCAGCAGCACCGGCCGCCCGTCCGCACCGTCGACGACGACGGCCTTGACGGTGCGCTCCGCAGCCAGCTTGAGAAACTTGCTCAGCTCTTCGATGGTCTTGACGCCCGGGGTATGCACTTTCTGCAGCGGTTGCGTGGCAGCGGGGCGCGGTGTTGCCGGCGCCACCGCTTCGGCCAGTTCGACGTTGGCGGCATAGTCCGACTGCGGGCAGTAGGCGATGGCGTCTTCGCCGGAATCGGCGAGCACGTGGAATTCATGGGAGCCGGTGCCGCCGATTGAGCCGGTGTCGGCGGCTACAGGACGGAACTTGAGGCCCAGACGCGTGAAGATGCGGCTGTAGGTGTCGTGCATGTTGCGGTATTCGCGCACCAAGTCGTCGTAGTTCGCGTGGAAGGAATAGGCGTCCTTCATCACGAACTCGCGCCCGCGCATGACGCCGAAGCGCGGCCGGATTTCGTCGCGGAACTTGGTCTGGATCTGGTAGAAGTTCAGCGGCAGCTGGCGGTAGCTCCTGACCTCGCGGCGCACCACGTCGCTGATGACTTCCTCGTGGGTCGGCCCGAAGCAGAAATCGCGCTGGTGGCGGTCCTTGATGCGCAGCAGTTCCGGACCGTACTGCTCCCAGCGCGTCGATTCCTGCCACAGTTCCGCAGGCTGCACCGCAGGCATCAGCAGTTCGACCGCGCCGCCGCGGTTCATTTCCTCGCGGATGATTTGCTCCACCTTGCGCAGCACGCGCAGGCCCAGCGGCATCCAGGTGTAGACACCGCTGGTCAGGCGCTTGATCAACCCGGCGCGCAGCATCAGCTTGTGGCTGATGACTTCGGCTTCGGAGGGCGCCTCTTTCAGCGTGGAGATGAAAAACTGCGAAACGCGCATGCCTGTTCCCGATCGGATAAAACCCTTATTCTACCGAACCTTACGTACACCCCGCCCCAGCAATCGATGAAATTCATGCCCAAATGGCGCCTGCGCAAACCCGCAGAGGATGCCAAGACAGTTTATGTCAGCGAGAAGTTCGGCGTGCGCTCCCTGCACATCGGCAGCGATACCGTGCAGAGCGCGATGCGCATTGCGCGGCCCCTGGACCTCGAACTGGCCTATACGCGGTCGATGATGGCCTGCCTGCTGTTCAGCGAGGACCCGCGGGATGTGCTGATGGTGGGCCTGGGTGGTGGCTCGGTCGCCAAGTATGTCCACCATCACCTGCCCCGGGCCAGGGTACGGGTTTTGGAGCTGGATCCGCAGGTCGTGGCGATTGCGAGGCAATGTTTCCTCGTGCCGCAGGACGACCACCGTTTCGAGGTCATCGTCGGCGATGGCGCGGAATACATGGCGAGGACGGACATCGCCGCGGACCTGATCATGGTTGATGGTTACGATGCGGAGTCCCATGTCGAGGAACTGGCCACGCGCGAGTTCTACGGCCACTGCCGGGAGCGCTTGGTGCCCGGCGGCATGCTGGTGGTCAATCTCTGGGGCGGGGACCGCCAGTTCAACGAGGTGCTCAAGCGGATCGAGGCCGCGTTCCCCGCAGGAAACCTGTGCCTGCCGGCGCGCAAGCCCGGAAACGTCATTGCCTTCGGTTTTCGGGACCCGCCGGGCCCCTTGCGCTGGACCGACCTGCAGCGCCGGGCGTCCGCCATCGAGGCCCTTTACGGGCTGGAATTTCCGCTGTTTGTCGAAGGGCTGCGCACGATGAACCGCAGTGACGCAGACTTCCTGTACCCCTGAGCTTCCGCAGGTTCGCGGGCTTTCAATGCCCCGGGATTTGTGAAAAAATCGATTCCATATGATCAATCAATCCGGGGATGACCATGATCGACCGAGATGGCTATCGCCCCAATGTCGGAATCGTTCTGTGCAACTCGAAAAACGAGGTGTTCTGGGGTAAGCGGGTGCGCGAGCACTCATGGCAGTTTCCGCAGGGCGGCATCAAGGGCGGCGAACGCCCGGAAGCCGCGATGTACCGGGAACTGCACGAAGAAGTCGGACTCAAACCGGAACACGTGCAGGTTCTGGGGCGCACCCGGGACTGGTTGCGTTACGAAGTGCCGGAACGCTGGCTGCGGCGGGAATGGCG
>JALHND010000106.1 GCA_022843705.1 Burkholderiales bacterium | reverse complement strand
CCCGGGCCCTCCTCGCTCATGTAGTTCCAGCCGCGGGCCTCGATGATGACGTAGACACCCAGCGCGACCAGCACCAGGCCGGACAACACGTCCCCGTTCAGTCTCTTCATGTCCTGCTCCTCCTGCGGAAACCGGCGGCGGGGCATTTCTGCCCTGCCGCGGCTTCATTGGTGTGAACCGGAATCCCGCCCGGCTTCCTGCTGCTGTCCGCGCGCGAAGCTGCCGCGCCTCAGCCGTCGATCTCGTAACCCGCGGCGATCAGGCTGGGGCGAAACCCCGGCGCCGTCAGCCGCCGCAGGAATTCGCGCGCCAGTTCAGCCTGTGTCGCACGCGCGGCGATGCCCGCGGTGTAGACGGTCTTCATCTGGAATTCATCCGGCAGCGGACCGACATAGGTCACTCCGCTGATCGGCAGGATTTCCGTGTTCTGGGTGATGCCCAGCTCGAAGCTGCCATTGCTCGCGGCCAGCCAGTTCATCGCGGCATTGCCGTTGGGGAAGAACTGCATGCGGTCCTCGACCTGGGAGGCCACACCCAGCCGCTCCATCAGCTTCATCACGATCTTGCCGGCGGTCGCCGTCGCCGGGTCCGGACAGACGATGACGGATGCGGCGAGGATGTTGGCACGCAGTGCCTCGCGGCTGCGCACTTCCGGCAGCGGCGTGCCGGCGCGCACCGCAACACCGGTGCCGACCTTGCCGATGTCGGTGACCGAGGACACCGCAACCAGCCCGCCGGAAACCAGGTCCTGGATCAGCTGCGCGCTGAGGATGATCACGTCGACCGGCTCGCCGCCGACCATGCGTGCCTTCATCGCACCGACCGCGCCGTACGCAGCCTCGACCCGATGCCCCGTATCGCGTTCGAAACCGGCGATCACCTGTTCACAGACGGCCTGGGCCGCCCCGGCGCTCAGCACGCGCAATACCGCCATGACTGTCTCTCCTGCCTTTTGGGTCAAACGCAGGATGTTACCAGCAACCCCCAGCCGCCTCCTACCCCCGGGACCGGGTCTTGCACCCGGCTTGCACGGCAGTGGCGCCTGACTTAGGCTGGTCCGCAATGAAACGCGTCCACAATGCGCGGCACGGCGCCGAAGCCCACCTGATCCGCGGTTATCTGGAGTCCCACGGCATCGAGGCCGTGGTCCGCGGCGACCTGCTGGCGGGGGGCTGGGGAGAACTGCCGGTGGACCTCTGCGCAGTCTGGATCACCGATGACGCCCGCCTCGAGGAAACCGACCGGCTGCTGAGGGATTTCCTGAAAGGTGCGCCGGCACGCATCCACGGCGGCGGCTGGACCTGTCCGCAGTGCAGGGAAGCCATCGAAGGCCAGTTCACGGCCTGCTGGCAGTGCGGCGCGGAGCGTCCTGCCGGAAACTAGGCGGCAGACTGTCCTGCGGCTCCGGCATCCGCCATGCCGAGCACCGCATACACCTCGACCGGATCGGCCTTGCCGCGCACCGCCTGCGCGCCCAGCGGCCGCACCCGGAAATTGCGCCGCGACAGCTTCAGCGTCTCCGCCGAAATCACGATGGCCTCGTCCCCGCCCAGCCGCTTGGTCAGCCCCTCGAGCCGCGCCGCGAGGTTCACGCTGTCGCCGACCACCGTGTAATTGAGCCGTTCCGGGCTGCCGAGATTGCCGGCGACCGCGACGCCGCTGTTGATGCCGATGCCCATCATCAGCGGCGGCATGCCCTGCGCGGCCAGGTCGCGGTTCATCCTGGCCAGCGCTTCCTGCATCGCCAGCGCCGCCATCACCGCGTTGCCGGCATGGTCCTCGTGCTCCACCGGCGCGCCGAACAGCGCCATGATGCCGTCGCCGAGGTACTTGTCGACCACGCCGCCCTGCGCCTCGATCGCCGCGCTCATGTGGGTGAAATAGGTGTTCAGCAGGCTGACGGTGTCATGCGCGGAGCGGCGCTCCGACAGCGCGGTGAAATTGCGCAGGTCGGAAAACAGCACCGTCACCATCCGCTCCTCGCCGCCGAGGACGGCCTCGCGCGACAGCAGTTTTTCCGCGATCTCCGGCGACACCACCTTGCCCAGCAGGTTGCGCACGCGGTCGCGTTCGGCCAGTCCGCGCGTCATCCGGTTGAAGGCCCCCGCCAGTTCGCCGAGTTCGTCCTTCTGCCGCAGCTCCACCCGCGTGTCGTAATGTCCGCGTTCCACCTCGCGCGCGGCGGCGGCGAGGTCAAGCACCGGCCGCGTCACCGTGCGCGCGACAAAAAAAGCTCCGATCGCCGACAACAGCAGTCCGCCGAAGGACAGCAGCAGCACCGCGGTGCGCAGCTCCTGAAAGGGTTCAAGCTCGCGGGTCAGTGAACGCTGCAGCAGCACATGGATATCCTCTGCGAAAGGCAGCATGCGGCTGAGATATTCGTCACCTGCCATGTCCACCGGCATCAGCGCCGCGGTCGCCGGCGGGGCCGAAGCCATCGCCGCCGGCAGGTCGCCGCGCAGGTTTGCCGGCAGTGAACTGGCCACCATGCGCAGAACGGCGCCGGCCCCGAGAAAGGACACTTCCAGCCGTGTGAAGCGGGCAAAGTCCCGGGCCAATGCATCGTTGATCTCGAAACCGATGGCGATCCAGGCAATCGGCAGCGGTGCCAGCACCGGCACCACCAGCAACTGGTAGGACTTCCCGCCGAGGGTCACCGCGCCGGCCGCCCTCCCCTCGGTTTCGGCGCGCCGCAACAGCTGCAGCAGCGGTTCGGGCAGCGCACCCGAGGTGATTGCCGGCGTTTCCGCGACCAGCCTGAAATCCAGGTCCGCCAGCAGCATTGCATCGGCCTCGACCCGCGCGCCGTGGTTGAGCAGCACCGATTCGATGGTCGGCACGTCGCCGCTGGCCACCGCCGTCTTGAATGCAAAATCGCCGGCCAGGATGCGCACCGACTCGCCGAGCTGCACGCTGCGCGTGTCCATCAGCTGGCGGAAGGTGCGCACCCCGTTGTCGAGCGCTGCGGCAATCTGCTGGCGCGCATGGCGCGTGTTGGTGACATCCACCGTGAGGAACACGATGACCTGGACCAGCGACACCAGGCCGAGGATGAAAAAAACCAGCCGGCTCTGGAAACTGCGGATGCGGAACATCGGCAGCCGCGTCGCTCAGCGCGCGGGGATCTGGCCCGGGCGCAGCTGCAGCGTGAACGCCGCCGGCAGCGGCTGATCGCCGGAAACACGAAGCCTGCGCACCGGCTGCACCGCCGACTGCGCGTAATGCCAGACACCGACGTCGAACTCGCCCGCAGGCAGGTCATCGACCACGGCACGCCCGGCAGCGTCGGTTTTCGCGACAAAGGGCGTGTCCACTACAAACACGAAACCGCGCATCTGGTCATGGATGTTGCAGCCGAGCACCACCTCGCCCGGCTTGTCGAAGAGCACAGGCTTTGCCGGCGTGCCGACATAAAGCTTGATCTCGAAGGTTTTCGCAGGCGAAAAGGAATAGACGTGATGGCGCACGTCATCGCGGTTCGGGAAATTCACTGCGGTGCCGGTCTGGATCACCGAAACCAGCGGCGCGAACTGGCGTTTGACCTGCGCTATGATCGCCTCATGCCGCGGTCGCGGCGGAAGCGGCTGGCGCGGCGTTGCGTAAACGGCGACGTCCTGCAGCGGTACGCCCGACGCGTCGGTGACACGGAATTCGATGCTGGCCGCCGCTGCAAGGCCCGGAGCCAGCCCGAGAATCAAGGCAAACAAGCGCGTGCACAACGAGGAATATTGCCTTGTTTTCATCAGGTCGCAGTGTAGCATGCAGGCTCGCGCCCGGCCCCAGGCCGCCACGGCGCTGCCACTGCCGCAACCCACATACGGAGTCACTCATGTTACGTCTCAGCCTCGCCATTGCCCTGATGCTGTCTGTCCTCGCCGGCTGCGCCGCCACCGGCGGCGGCGAAACCCTCGGACCGCTGCGCAAGGAAACCCTGTACGCACTGACCGACAGCAACGCCCTGCTGCGCCTGAACGCCGGCCAGCCGCAGAAGGTGCTGCAGCGCGTCGCCGTCAAGGGCCTGCAGTCCGGGGAACAGCTGCTCGGCATCGACTACCGCGTCGCGCGCGGCGTGCTCTTCGCCTACGGCAGCAGCGGCCGGCTCTACACGCTCAACACCGAAACCGGTGCCGCCACCGCAGTCGGCGGACCGATTGCCGTCAAGACCGTTGGCAGCGAAACCGGCTTCGATTTCAACCCGACGGTGGACCGCATCCGCCTGGTCACCGACAGCGGCCAGAACCTGCGCCTGCATCCGGACACCGGCGCCGTGGTCGACAGTGATGCCAATGCGCCGGGCCTGCAGATCGACGGCCCGCTGGCCTATGCCGCCGGCGATGTCAACGCCGGCAAAAAGCCGCGCATCATGGCTGCCGGCTACACCTACAACAAGACCAATGAAAAAATCACCACCAATTTCGCCATCGACGGCGGACTCGGCACGCTGGTGACCCAGGGCACGCGCGAAGGTGTCACCCCCGCAGTGTCGCCGAACAGCGGCCAGCTGTTCACGGTCGGCGCGCTCGGCAGCGGCCCGGTGGCCCGCGCCGCGCTCGACATCGCCGACATCAACAACGCGGCCTTCGCAGCACTGACTGCCATCGGCGCCCGGATGTCGGTGCTCTACCTGGTCAACCTCGACAACGGCTCGGCGCAGCGCATCGGCAGCATTGGCGGCGGCGAACCGGTGCAGGGCATCGCGATCGAGCCTTGAACAGTTCCGCAGGCCGGCCAATCCCGGCACTGCGGAATCCGTTCAGAAGCAGATTTCGAGCCCCGGACTCACGGTCTTGCAACCAGCCGCCCCGCCGCCGGCCGCAGGCGCTTCGAACACGAAACCCGCGGCGCCACCGTCAGTCTGTTGCTGTTTGCCGGTGGCGACGATCAGGTTGTTCAGCGCACCCGCGGGCGGATCCAGCGGAACCACCCGCAGCGTGCCGTCGACGAACTGGATCGTGTAGTTCGGCGCGGCAAACGCGGTCGGTGTCACCGTGATCGCATAGTTGCCCGGCAGGGAACCGTCCATCGCCGTGGTCGCCAGCGTCAGCGTGCCGGACAACAGGCCCGGCCCCTCGCCGCCGACAAAGCCCGAAACCGTGCTCGACAGCGGCGGATTGGGCTCGTTGAACAGGCGCGACTTGTCGTCGGCGCGCACCGTGAGCACGGCCGGGACAATGTCCGCGGTGGTGTTGCCGGTGGCGGCGACGGTGTAATTGCCGGCATCCGCACCCGACAACGACACGCCGGTCACGTTCACCGTCTTGCCCGCGCCAACCTCCTTGTCCGGAAACGCCGCGCTGCGGTTGATGACGAGGCTGTCGCCCGCGAGGCGGTCGTCAGCAGTGGTGACCGTGGCGATGACCGTGGCATCGTAGCTCCTGTTCACGCCGGCGAAACTGACGTCGAGCGCCCGCGCGGTGATGTCCGCCGTGGCCGTTGTCGCGGCATTGGCGCTGTAGTTGCCCGCATCGGTGCCTGACAATGCAATGCCCGTCACATTGACGGTTTTACCGGTGCCCACGTGTTTGTCGCCGAACGCGGCACCGTGCTGGACAGTGAAGCTGTCACCACCCAGCCGGTTGTCGGCCAGCGTGACGATCGCCGTGGTGCCGCCGTCGTAGACCTTGTTCTGGCCGGTCGCCGTCACGTTCAGCGCGCGCGGCGCGATGGTGTAGTTCGCGCCGGTGAAACCGGTCAGGGTGTAGTTGGCATTGGCCGCCAGCGTGCCCTGACCGATGGCATAGGTGCCGGCGTTCTCCTGCCCTCCCGTGGACGTGCCGCCGGCCGTCCGCGACAGCGCACCGGTAAAAGCTGTCGCGTTGTTGTCAAAAGCCGCCAGGTTGTTCGCGGTGAAACTGAGCGCTTGCAGCGCATCGCCATAGGTCAGGTTTTTCGCGTCCGCGGTAACCGAGACATTCCGACGGTTGACGGTCAGCAGGCCGCTGACACCCTGCAGCGTGAAGCCCGGTGCCGTCACGCCGCCGAGATCGACCGTGATGTCGTAAGCCGCGCCGCCGCCGTTGCCGCCGGTGCGGGTGGCGGTGTCCGCGGCGCCCGCGCTGGCCAGCAGCGGTGTGCCGGTCAGCGTTACCGTGCCACCGGGATCAGTGAAGGCATTGCCGTAGGAGGCGCCGCCGCCCGCATCGAAAGCGGAGAAGGTGAAACCCGTGAACTGGTCACCGTAGGTCTTGGATTTGTCGTCGGCCCTGACAATGGCCTGCCCTGCGGGCTGGGCCAGGCTGAAGGCATAGCGGTTGCCGGTTTCCGCCACCGTCGGCGATGCGCCGTTGTAGGTCGTGCTCCACAGCGCCGTATTGCCGCTTTGCAGGCCGCCAAACGTGTTGTTCACAGGCGTCTGGCTCCACACGATCCAGCGGCCGTTGGGGGTGGACAGGGCCGCGGCTCCGGCATTGTTGACGAAGCGTGCGCCCGCGATCCGGACGGCATCGCCTGCACCAGCCGCATGGATCGCCGCATCCAGTGTCACGTCGCCGCCGGTCGAGACGAGATGCACGGTATCGACGTTCGAGGCTGCACCAGTCATGTTGATGTGGCCTGAATTGCTGAGAACGACATTGCCCGAGGCGGTGTTCTCGATGTTCAGCCGGGCCGCGGTCGCCGAGGCGGTGATGCCGGCGCCACTCTTCAGGTTCACGGTGCCCGCCGTCAGCGCGAGCGCGCCGGGCGCGCTGATCGTGTAACCCTGCAGCGTGAGCATGTTCGCGCCCGCGCTCAGCGCCGATTGCCCAAAGGCCAGTTGATGGCCCGCGCCCATGCCCGCCTTGAGGCTCACATCGCCGCTGGTGGGGAGGATTTCACCGGTGATGCCGAGATCGCTGGCCGCCGTCACATCGATACCGCTGCCGGTGATCGTGCCGACTGTACCCCCTGCACCCGGGCCACCCGGGTTTGTTCCAGAAATTGAGCCACTTCCCGGCGCTCCGCCGGCACCGCCACCGCCCCTGACCAGGCTGACTGTTCCTGAAGCGGCGACAGGCGCATTGAGCACCACCGACCCACCCTCACCTGCGCCGCCGCCATTGCCTCCAACTCCGAATAACGGCGTTTCAACTTCTGAAAAATCACCACCACTCCCGCCGTTGCCGCCAATGCCGCCGGTCAATGTGATGCCTGCTTCCCCGGTCAAGGCCGCATTGATGTGGATGGCACCACCCGAGCCGCCAAACCCGCCGTTACCGCCGATTGCACTGTCGGTGGCATTTGAAGCAAAACCACCACGACCACCAGCACCAGCCTGGCCCGCGGTTACAGCAGCGATACCCGCGGCCGTGACTGACGCATTGAGAATGACCGCGCCACCATCCCCCCCTCGCCCCCCCGCCCCACCGAGGGTCATCACCGGGATACCCGGATCCGAACTGCCGCCCCGGGCTGCGTTGCCACCACGACCACCACTCGCGCCGGCGCCAGCACTCAAAGTGACATTCTGGCCAGTCAGCGCGCCGTTGACGGTGATGGAACCACCATTCCCACCCATCCCACCAATTCCACCAATGGCAGCAGCAGTGACCGGTAACACGAGGGAAAATCCGCCGAAGCCACCCTCACCCCCACGACCTGCCTTGAGGGTGACATTCCCTTGCACGGAAACCGGGCCCACCGTCACACTGCCACCTGACCCGCCGCTGCCCCCTGTTGCCGCTGGCACGCCCCCTTGAAAGTTATTACTAGCGTTGCCTCCAATACCTCCGCTACCTGCCTCGGACAGCAGAGATCCTCCACCCACCACCGTGCCGGAGAGGTTGATCGATCCGCCCGCACCGCCATTGCCCCCTGCCTCAACCACGGAGGAGTCACTACCCTGACCATTCCGTCCGTCCCCGCCCCTGATTTCGATGGCAGATGCCGCAGTCACGGTGCCTGCACTGTTGCCACTGACGTTGCCACCAGCCCCCCCGTGACTGCCGCTGCCCAGCCCTGCCCCTCCCCCGCTACCGGCGTGAAGGGTCAAGGACTGACCCGATACAAGGGCGGCACCTATTGCGATCGAGCCGCCACTGCCACCACTGCCGCCATTGCCTAACGAGTTGGCATTCCCATCCCCGCCGGTGCCGGCGTAAACACCCAGCACCTGCATTGCCGTGAGGCCGGCATTGATCGTGACTGAGCCGCCACTACCGCCTACACCGGTGCCCACATTTGTTTGTCCGCCCGAGCCGCCATTGCCGGCCCTCAGGGTCGCGGTTTGGCTTGAATTGACCAGCGCATGGACGGCCACTGCCCCACCCGCGCCACCGGTGCCGGTACCCGCGCTGGGAATTCCATTGGCACGACCACCCTGTCCCGCCAACAGGTTCACGCCGGCGGCATTCAGTCCGGCATTGACCACCACCGATCCCCCCAAGCCGCCGAAGGCGACATCCGGGCCGGCATAACCGCCAGCGCCCCCCGACAGGGTTGCCACACCGGCCGCCGTGAATACCGCGTCCAGTGTCACCGAACCACCGTCGCCGCCGAAATTGCCGGCACCGTCAGTGCCACCGCCGGCACCGGCAGACAGACTGATATTGCCGCTACCGGTGGTCGTCAAGCCGTCGACGCCGCTGAGCGAAGCAACCGTGATATTGCCGCCACGGTTGGCAGCGCCGGAAGCGACGTTCACGCCGTCGGCGGTGCGGATGTCGATGTCGCCATTTGTGCTGCGCGCAGCCACCGTCACATTGCCGGTGTTGGCGGCAACAATGCCGCCGGTAAGCGTATTGGAAAATGCCGCGCTTTGAACCTGCGTGCGCAGCGGATGGACGAGGCTGCCGATGCCGGTCAGCGCATTGGCAACCAGGGTGTTGCCACGAACCACCGTGTTTGAGGGATGGGCGACGATGCTGCCGCCGAGGCCGGCATTGAGCCGGATCATGCCGCTGCTGCCGCCGTCGAGCAGGCCGCCGCCGCTGAAGTCGATGTGACGATGCGCGTTCAGCGTGAGCGTGTTCGCATTCGCCCAAGTGACGGTGTCATTGACGAAAATGTCGCCATTGCCGCCGCCTGCGGCATCGGTGGCGAGCACGATGTTGTTCGAGTCGAGCTGGCCGGACAAGGCGGCGCCGGTGATGTTGCCGCCGCTGGCGGCGATGCTGAAGTCGGTGGGGTCGACGAGCCAGGTGCCGGTGTTGCCGTTGGCGGCCTGCGTGGTGACGCGCGCGGTTGCGGCCACGCTGACATTCTGCGCGCTGGTTTCGATGAAACCGCCGTCACCCCCGGCAGGCGCCGCGGCCGACAGCAGGCTGCCTGCGCCGAGTTCGACCTGACGGGTCGCCTTCAACACAATGCGGCCGTTTTCCAGCACGGCGGTATCGGCACGGGCCGTGCCCTCGTGACGGATCAGCCCGGCATAGATGCCGATGCGCCCCGCCTCGGCGCTGAGGGTGCCGAGATTGCGCGCCTCGTTGTCCGGCGCCACGATTTCCACGCGCAGATGGGGGGTGGCCGGGCTGACCAGTTCGACGCTCTGTCCCGCCGCCAGCACGATCTCGCCGCGCGGGCTGGTGATCAGCCCCTCGTTGATCACCGCGCTGCCGACCAGGTAAACCGCGCCTGAATTTATGACACCTTGATTAATAATACTATTTGCAATGGCGCCCTCAGTGAAGCGCAAGCGACCCGCGAGAAAATCCTCATTGCTGAGCCTGAGTGTCGAAGCCACCAGTCCGGCGACGTCGATCTGCGCACCGGCGCCGAAGGTGATGCCGTTGGGATTGATCAGGAATACACGGCCGTTGGACTGCAGCGCGCCGAGGATGGCCGAGGGGTCCTGGCCGATCACACGGTTGAGTACCGCGGAATTCGCCGACTGCTGAACGAAGCGCGTGAGTTCTCCGGCGTTGATCGAAAAGCTGCCCCAGTTGATGATGGTGTTCGGGGCATTGGTAACCGTGAGGATGTTGCCGGCCTGCGCAAAACCGGCCGTGCCATGAACGACCTGGGGATTGGCCGGATTGGCGAGTGCGGTGCCCGCGAAACAGGAGGCCACTGCCGCCGCGATGGCGAGGCGCAGGCCGGGTCGATGCTTCGCCGGGCAATCATGATGCAAAATCGATGAATCCGACCCCGATCCGTCCATCATCACCCCCGGTCACCGCTTTCGAAGCCGCGGCCAGGGCCGGGGCTCGTTTTTCCGCACTATAACCCGGGCGCGTCGCGGCAAAAAAGGACAGCACGCGGTTTCAGGCCGTCACCGTGAAATAAGTCACTCAAGCGCGGTCGCGCGCCACGATTCAGGAGGACCGCAGGTTGGGCCGGTCATCCGCGATCCGGCCATCGACCAGTTCGACAATGCGGTCGCAGCGCGCCGCCAGCCGCGGATCGTGGGTGACGATCAGCAGCGCGGTACCGGACTCGCGGTTGAAGCGCCGCAGCAGTTCGAAAATGCTGTCGCTGGTGTGGGTGTCGAGGTTGCCGGTCGGTTCGTCCGCCAGCACCAGCCGCGGCGCCAGCACCAGTGAACGCGCGATCGCCACCCGCTGCTGCATGCCGCCGGAAAGCTGCTGCGG
>JALHND010000105.1 GCA_022843705.1 Burkholderiales bacterium | reverse complement strand
CTATGCCTGCACGACCAGCCTGCAGGACATCGCGCAGGCTGCAGCCGCGATGCCGGATTGCGAGGACAGCGCCGCGGTCTCCGCGCTTTGCCTGAAGCATTGCGAAGCGGGCAGCGAAGCCAGCGGGCAGTCCGATATCACATGGACGGCGATTGCCGCGCCTGTAGTGCATTACCTCGTTGTTCAAACCGTGATTGCACCTCCCGCAATCGATGTCAGGCTGCACCATCTCGCATACGCCCCATCCCCGCCGCTGATCCTGCGGCTGCAGCGCTTCCTGATCTGATCCTCCGCGCAGTGTCTTGACGGTGGCCGCCTTGCGGCTGCCGGACATTGTCACGCGGAGGATTTATGCGTACTCGTTTCCCTGCATCAGCACTAATGCTGTTTATACTCGTTGCATCGGACCTGTTGCCGTCGGCGCAGGCTGCGGCGCCCCTCAGCCTCAGCGAAGCACTGGCCATCGCCGATCGGGAATCATCCCTGCTCGCAGCGCAGCGCTCGGCCATTTCTGCTGCTGAAGAATCCACGGCTTCAGCGCGCGAACTACCCGATCCCAAACTGAAGCTCGGCATCGACAACCTGCCGGCAGACGGCCCTGACCGCTACAGCCTGACGCGCGACTTCATGACCATGCGCAAAATCGGCGTGGCGCAGGAGTTCGTCCGTGGTGAAAAGCGCGAAATCAGGGGCCGGCGCGCGGAAAATGAACTGCAACGGGAACAGGCCATGCTCGGCGACGCACGCGCAGCCCTGCGCCGGGATGTCGCGCTGCCGTGGCTGGAACGCTACTTTGCCGAACGCATGGCAGCAGTGGTCGATGAGCAATACGCGGAAACGCAACTGCAGCGGGAATCCCTGCAGGCCGGGCTGCGCGCGGGCAGGGCTCAGCCCGCTGATCTGCTCGCGCTGCAGGTCAGTCTGCAGACCCTGCTCGACCGCCGCGCCGAATACCGGCGACAGGCCGCGCGTGCCACCGCCCTGCTGTCGCGCTGGCTGGGCGCGGACAGCGCGCGACCGCTGGCCGCGCTGCCGACCCGCCTGCTCCCGGCGCAGCACCGCGATATCGCCACACACGCAGAAAACCATCCGCACCTGCAAACGCTGGAACGGCAGATTGATGTCGCACGCAACGAGGCCGACCTTGCAAGGGCTGCAACCAAACCGGACTGGGGCCTCGAACTGGCTTATGCACAGCGCGGCCCGCAGTACTCCAACATGCTCTCGGTGCAGGTCTCGATCGACCTGCCGCTGTTCCAGGCGAACCGGCAGGACCGCAGCGTCGCCGCGAAAATGGCCCAGGTGGAACAGGCACGCGCCCTCAGGGAAGACGCTCTGCGCCTGCATCTGGCGGAAGCGCAGGCGACCCTGGCCGACTGGGAGGCGGCCAGCGCGCGACTGCAGCGCTTTGACGAAACCCTGCTGCCCCTCGCACGTGAGCGCGCGCAACTGGCGCTCGCCGCCTACCGTGGCGGACAGGGATCACTCGCTGCCGCGCTTGAAGCACGCCGCGTCGAAATCGAACTTCGTTTGCAGCAATTGCAGTTGGCCGCCGAACAGGGCCGCGCCTATGCGCAATTACTCTACTTCCTGCCGCAGGAGAATCAGCCATGAAACTCAAGACCTCACTATTGATCGCAGCTGCGTTCGCCCTTGTCGGCGCCGGCATCGGCGGCGGTTACTGGTACGCCATGCAGCGCATGGGCAGCATGACCGCGCCGCAACCGGCAACTGCCGCAGATGCAGCAAGCGGCGCACCGGCGGACGCCGAACGCAAACCGCTGTACTGGCATGACCCGATGGTGCCCGGCCCCAAATTCGACAAGCCGGGTCCGTCGCCTTTCATGGACATGCAGCTGGTGCCGGTGTATGCCGATGCCGGCGCCGATCAGGGCACCGTCACCATCAGTCCGCGCACAACGCAGAACCTCGGCATCCGCACCGTCGAGGTGACGATGGGGCGCATGAACACCGGCCTCTCCACCGTCGGCGCAGTCAGCATCGACGAACGCACGATGGTGACGGTGCAATCGCGGGTCAGCGGTTACATCGAGAAGCTCCATGTACGCGCGCAATACGATGCCGTGACACGCGGTCAGCCGCTGGCGGAAATCTACGCGCCGGAATGGCTTTCGGCGCAGGAGGAATATCTCGCCCTCAAACGCAGCAGCCAGCCCGCGGCACGCGATCTGGCGCAGGCGGCGCGCGAACGGCTGACACTGCTCGGCATCACCGAGACGCAGATCAAACGCATTGAACAATCAGGCAAGGCCGATGCGCGCGTCACGCTGACCGCACCCGACAACGGGCTGGTGTGGGAACTCGGCGCGCGTGACGGCATGGCGGTGACGCCGGGGCTCACGCTGTTCCGGCTGGTCAATCTCGGTTCAGTGTGGATTCATGCCGAGGTGCCGGAAACCGATGCGGCACTGGTCAGGCCCGGCGCGCCGGTAGAAGCCCGCACCGCCGCATATCCGGAACAAACCTTCAAGGGCAAGGTCGCCGTGCTGCTGCCGGATGTCAACGCCACCACGCGCACCGTCAAGGCGCGCGTGGTACTCGGCAATCCCGGCGGCCGGCTGAAGCCGGGCATGTTTGCCACGCTGGCCTTCGCCAGCAGCGACAAAGCGTCGCTGATGGTGCCGTCGGAAGCGGTGATTCACACCGGCGCCCGCGCGGTGGCCATCGTCGCCGAGGGTGACGGCAAGTTCCGTCCGGTCGACATCGAAACCGGGCGCGACAGCGGCGGCATGACCGAAGTCCGCAAAGGCCTGACGGCGGGACAACGGATCGTCGCCTCCGGACAATTCCTGATCGATTCCGAAGCCAGCCTGAAAAGTACGCTGTCGCGGCTGGAAAGTGCGGCCGGACCTGCGAAGAATGACCCGCCCGGCGGCGGTCATGTCGGCGCCGCGCGGGTAAACAGCATTGATGCCGCCGCCGGAAAACTTGACATCACCCACGGACCGATTCCGTCGCTGCAATGGCCGGAGATGACCATGGGTTTCCGCGTCGAAGACAAGACACTGCTGCAAGGCCTCAAGCCCGGAGACAGGATCAATTTTGAAATGCGCGGTGAGCCGGACAAGGACGGCAATTACATCATCACCCGCATCCAGCCTGATTTGAGCGGGAGCAAAAAATGATCGCTCGCCTGATCCGCTGGTCGATCGCCAACCGCTTTCTGGTGCTGCTGGCGACTGTCATGGTCGCCGCCTGGGGCCTTTGGTCCATGCTCAAGACACCGCTCGACGCGATCCCCGACCTGTCCGACGTGCAGGTCATCATCCGCACCACCTACCCGGGACAGGCGCCGCAGATCGTCGAGGATCAGGTCACTTATCCGTTGACCACCACCATGCTCTCGGTGCCCGGCGCAAAAACGGTGCGCGGTTATTCCTTTTTCGGCGATTCCTTTGTCTATGTCTTGTTCGAGGACGGTACTGATCTCTACTGGGCGCGTTCACGCGTGCTTGAATATCTGAATCAGGTGCAGGGCCGGCTGCCGGCGCAGGCCAAACCTGCGCTGGGTCCGGATGCCACGGGTGTGGGCTGGATTTACGAATACGCCTTGATCGACCGCAGTGGACGCAATGACATCGCGCAGTTGCGCGCGCTGCAGGACTGGTTTCTCAAATACGAACTGAAGTCGGTGCCCAACGTGGCCGAAGTGGCCTCGGTGGGCGGCATGGTGCGCCAGTACCAGATCGTCCCCGACCCCGACCGCCTGCGCGCCTACAACATTCCGCTGTCGCGGGTGATTGCGGCGGTGCGTGCCGCCAACCGCGAGGCCGGCGGCGCGGTGCTCGAACTCGGTGAAGCCGAATACATGGTGCGCGTGCGCGGTTATCTGAAAACGCTGGACGATTTCCGCGCAATACCGGTGACACAAGGCGACGGCGGCACCCCCGTATTACTGAAAGACGTGGCACGCATCCAGGTCGGTCCCGAACTGCGTCGCGGCATCGCCGAACTCGACGGCGAAGGTGAAACCGTCGGCGGCATCATCGTCATGCGCCAGGGCAAAAACGCGCTGGAAACGATCGAGGCGGTGAAAGCCAAAATCGAGGCGCTGAAACCCGGGCTGCCGCCAGGCGTCGAAATCGTGCCGACCTACGACCGCTCGGGTCTGATCGAACGCGCCGTCAGCCACCTCCGGGACAAGCTGATCGAGGAATTCCTCGTGGTGGCGCTGGTGTGTTTCGTTTTCCTGTTCCACCTGCGCTCCAGCCTGGTTGCCATCATCACGCTGCCGCTGGGCATCCTGATCGCCTTCATTGTCATGCGTTACCAGGGCGTCAACGCCAACATCATGTCGCTGGGCGGCATCGCCATCGCCATCGGCGCGATGGTCGATGCCGCGGTGGTGATGATCGAAAACGCGCACAAACATCTGGAGACCTGGCGGCATGCGCATCCCGGCGCAAGGCTGCAGGAACAGGAACGCTGGCGTCTGATCGGTGATGCCGCGGCGGAAGTCGGTCCGGCGCTGTTCTTCTGCCTGCTGATCATCACGCTGTCCTTCATCCCGGTGTTTGCGCTCGAAGCGCAGGAAGGACGCCTGTTTTCCCCCCTCGCCTTCACCAAGACCTACGCCATGGCGGCGGCGGCCGGATTGTCGGTGACACTGGTGCCGGTACTGATGGGTTATTGGATACGCGGCCGGATACCTGATGAAAAAAGCAATATAATCAACATGTTACTGATATCCCTCTATCGGCCGCTGCTGGCCGTGGTGCTGCGTTTCCCGCGCAGCACACTGGTTGCCTCAGTCGTGGTGCTGGCGATCAGCATTATTCCCGCGACACGCCTCGGCGGCGAATTCATGCCGCCGCTGGACGAGGGCGACGTGTTGTACATGCCCACTGCTCTGCCCGGCCTGTCCGCGGGCAAGGCCGCGGAAATCCTGCAACTGACCGACCGCCTGATCAAGAGCGTGCCGGAAGTCGCGCGGGTGTTCGGCAAGATCGGCCGCGCCGAAACCGCCACCGACCCGGCACCGCTGGAAATGGTCGAAACCACGATCCAGTTCAAACCGAAAAGCGAATGGCGTCCGGGCATGACCCGGGATCAACTGATCGAGGAGCTCGACCGCGCGGTGCAGGTTCCGGGATTGACCAACATCTGGGTGCCGCCGATCCGCAACCGCATCGACATGCTCGCCACCGGCATCAAGAGCCCGCTGGGCATCAAGGTCTCCGGCCCCGATCTGGCACAGATCGAACGCGTGACGCAGGACATCGAACGCGTGGTGAAGGATGTGCCCGGCGTCACATCGGCGCTGGCGGAACGGCTGACCGGCGGGCGCTACATCGATGTCACCATCGACCGCCTGACCGCGGCGCGTTACGGCATGAACATTGCCGACGTGCAGGACATTGTGTCGGCCGCGGTCGGCGGCGAAAACATCGCCGAAACCGTCGAAGGCCTGCAGCGTTTCCCGATCAGCGTTCGATATCCGCGCGAACTGCGCGATTCCGTCGAAAAACTGCGCAGCCTGCCCATCGTCACCGAACGCGGCGCGCAGATCACGCTGGGCACGCTCGCCGGGATCGCCATCGTTGACGGCCCGCCGATGCTGAGAAGCGAAAATGCGCGGCTGTCGGGCTGGGTGTATGTCGACCTGCGCGGTCGCGACCTGCAATCGGTGGTTGATGATGCGCAGCGCGCGGTGCGGGCACAGGTCAGGCTGCCCGCCGGTTATTCGGTGGCGTGGTCCGGCCAGTTTGAATACCTGGAACGCGCCAAAAAAAGGCTTGCGCTGGTGATCCCGTTCACGCTGGTGATCATTTTTGTGCTGCTCTACCTGACCTTCCGCCGCATCGGTGAAGCGCTGCTGATCATGGCCACGGTGCCGTTTGCGCTCTGCGGCGGACTGTGGCTGATGTGGCTGCTCGGCCACAACATGTCGGTGGCCTCGGCAATCGGCTTCATCGCGCTGGCGGGTGTGGCGGCGGAATTCGGCGTGATCATGCTGCTCTACCTGCGGCAGGCGCTGGACAAACGCATCAATGCCGGCGAAACCTACAGCCTGCGCATGGTGATGGAGGCGATCACCGAGGGCGCGGTGCTGCGCGTGCGCCCGAAAGCGATGACCGTGGCAGTCATCGTCGCCGGCCTGCTGCCGATCATGTGGTCCAGCGGCACCGGGTCAGAAGTCATGCAGCGCATTGCCGCGCCGATGATCGGCGGCATGATCACCGCACCGCTGCTGTCGATGCTGGTGATCCCGGCGGCGTGGTTGCTGATGCGGCGGCGGATGCGGGAAACCCCGGCCGCCTAACCGGGCAAGCGTGGGCTTGCGGCTGAATAAATACACCTGTTGACTCTATACCAAGGTACCGGGTTTATAGTCGGTTTAGTGCAGAGGTCCCTATGAAAAACCCGCAAGCATTGACCATCGGAAAACTGGCGCGCCATGGTGGCGTCAACATCATGACCATCCGCTACTACGAGCGGCGCGGGCTGCTGCCCGCGCCCGCGCGCACGGCATCTGGCTATCGGCTCTACGCCGACGATGCATTGCGGCGCCTGCAGTTCATCCGCCAGGCCCAGCTGCTGGGGTTTTCGCTCTCCGAAATTCAGGATCTGCTATCGCTGCGCATGCAGCCCGGCACCACCTGCGCGGACATCAGAATGCGCGCCAAAGAAAAAATCGCGGCTGTCGAAAAGAAAATTGAAGACCTGGAACGGATCAAAAACGCACTGACTGCACTGGCCTCCGCCTGCCGCGGCAAAGGCCCGACCGCCGACTGCCCGATACTCGAAGCGCTGGAAACGGAACACTCAACATGAAAGTCGAACTGATTTACGACGCCGATTGCCCCAATGTCACGAAGGCTCGCGCCCTGCTGATCAAGGCATACACACGCACCGGCATTTCAGCGCGCTGGCTGGAATGGGAGCGGTCCGCGCCTAACAGCCCCGGGTATGCGAAACGTTATGGCTCGCCGACCATACTCATTGATGAACAGGATGTTGTTGAAGCGGGCGCCGTATCAGGATCCGGCGCTTGCCGTGTTTACAGCGACAGCGAAGGGCGCTTGAGCGGCATCCCGCCGCTGGAAGCTGTTTGTTCAGCCCTGCTGGCAAAGGCCTCCCCTGTAATACCGTCAACCAAAGGCCGCTGGCAGACACTGGCCGCCGCTTTCCCGGCGCTCGGCGTGGTGTTTCTGCCCAAGCTGGTCTGCCCGCTGTGCTTCCCGGCTTATGCCGCGATACTCAGTGCGCTGGGGCTGGAATTCATTGATTACACGCCCTACCTTGTGCCGCTGACAGCGATATTCCTGGCGCTGGTTCTCGCAGTGCTGGCGTTTCAGGCCCGGCGCACCGGCAATATCACCGGATTGCTGGCTGGTGCGGCTGCATCAGTCGTTGTACTGACCGGAAAGTTTTATTTTGAATCCACCGCTGTGGCAACCGCTGGTGTGATCCTGCTGATCATTGCCATTGTTCTCGGCAACCGTACCCGATCAACCAACACGGCAACCTGCCCGGCCTGCATTGGTGGCGGCAACAATCTGCCAGTCAAAGCACTTTAAAGGAAAACCACATGGCTGCAACCCGAAAAATTGAAGTGTTCAGCGCAGGATGCGCTGTGTGCGACGACACCGTCGCGCTGATAAACCGCATCGCCTGCCCTTCCTGCGAGGTGCTTGTCCTCGACATGCACAAGCCGGAAGTTGCAAAAAAAGCCGGCCAATACGGAGTTCGGAGCGTTCCCGCCGTGGTCATCGACGGCAAGCTCGCCGATTGCTGCGCCGGGCGTGGTCCGGATGAGCAACAATTGCGTGCAGCAGGTATCGGTGCGCTGTTACCAACGTAAATCATTATATTGAAAGCCGGTGGACAAAGCGTCCCCCAAGAGGACTTCCTTCGGGGCTTAGCGTGCCCAAGCGGCAAGGTACTTTGCCTTCATCGTCACGTGCGCTTCTTGAATTATGTCCAAAATGACAACGCCAGCATAAACACAATAAATAGGTTTGCACGCTACGCTTTATACACCCCACGCTTGCTCGAAAGAGTTGCAGACGCTTGAGCTACTCATATTTGATGCACTACAGTTCCTTTACTCTTTTCAGCTGAGCGGCCTCTTCTGCCTTGATTCTGGCGTGATATGCCGTTCTGGCGACATTGGATTGTTGCGGCGTGGAGTGCTTAACTTAATGAGATCCGCGATGCGATCGATTGATCAATCGATCGATATTCTGATTTACTGCCAAACATATCGACCTCTTGGGCTGTTAATCAGCCTAAACACCAACCGTACCTCGCGTCCTCGACGACTGGGTCACCATGAATGATGCGAAAATTAATAGTGCGGCGCCGCAAAAAATCGCCACATCGGCCAGATTGAAAGCCGGCCAGTGCCAGCCACCCCAATGGAAGTCGAGTGCATCTACCACGTAACCACGAAACACGCGGTCGGCCAGATTTCCCAGTGCGCCGCCAAGAATCAAGCAGTACGCAGCCGCTTCCAGTTGTATGCGCGGCTTAAGTAATGCCCATGCAAGCCAAGACGAAGCCCCTGTCGCAAGCGCAATAAAGAGCCAGCGCTGCCAACCACCGGCATCAGCCAGAAAGCTGAAAGCCGCCCCTGTATTCCATACATGTACTAGGTTAAAAAAAGGCGTCACTGGAATGACTTGAGCATATTCCAACCGACTGTGAACGATCTGCTTGGATATCTGATCGAGCAAAGCGATTACCACGGCCACGCCCCACCAAACCCATGGTCTGACAGTGAAAAATCGCACAATTCCCGCCGATAACCCACCCATCAAAAAGCCAAAAATTATATCTGCTGGGAAGTGTGCCCCGACTGCGATTCGTGACCATCCCACCCATACCAGCCACGTCAGCAACAGTATTCGAAATCGGCGCGTTACAAGTGGCCACAGGGTTACGGCCACCAGCATGGCGTAAGCTGCGTGCCCGCTCGGGAAACTGTATTTCAGCACCGGCTCGCCGATAATTCGCACTACATCGGGTAGCAATACCAACGGCCGAGGGAAATCTGCGAGCAGTTTTAACAATGTGACCGCAAGCCAAGTCAATGCGAACCCAAGCGCGAAGTGTTGTGCCTGGGTTCGCACTAGGAATGCTGAAATTGCCGGTTGGGAAGCTGCATTCAGGTACAAAGACCACAATAACAGCGCGATCAGCAAGAGTGGTCCGCCCCAGTAACTGCCGAGCGTGCTGCCGATTTGGGCAAGAGGCGCAAGCCAATCAGGGGTGGCTTGGTTGATCGCTTTGAACAAGGCGGCGTTCAGGCCGCCCCAATCGTAGAATAACTGCTTGAACGTCATCGACGCAGTAGCCTCAAGCCGTTGAACACCACCAGCAAACTCGCGCCCATGTCGGCAAACACCGCCATCCACATCGTGGCTTGTCCAGTGAAAGTCAGTACCAGAAACACCGCCTTGATGCCGAGTGCGAGCACGATGTTCTGGATCAGCACCGCAGCTGTAGCCCGGGACAAGCGCACGAAAGCGGGAATTTTGCGCAGATCGTCGTCCATCAAGGCCACGTCTGCTGTTTCAATGGCGGTGTCCGTGCCAGCGGCCCCCATGGCAAATCCAATGTCCGCCCGGGCCAACGCGGGGGCGTCGTTGATGCCGTCGCCCACCATGCCAACCTTGCCTCCATTCCCGCTCTTCAGGAGATCTTCGATAATTTTTTGTTTGTCTTCGGGTAGCAAATTTCCTTTTGCCTCATCGATGCCCACTTCGCGGGCGATGGCCTCGGCAGTGTGGACATTATCGCCAGTGAGCATCACTGTTTTTACGCCTAAAGCATGAAGTTCTGCGATAGCCTGGCGGCTCGTTTCACGCACCGTGTCGGCGACCGCGAATATTCCCAACACCTTGACTTGGTCAGCCAATAGCACTGCTGTCTTGCCTTGGCGTTCCAGCGCGTTGAGCTTGACCTCAATTTCCGCTGAACACAGCCCCAGTTCTTCGATCAGCCGATGGTTGCCTAGTTGATACATCTTTTCGTCAATGCGACCCCGTACCCCCCGACCAGGAAGGGCGGCAAAGTCGGCCACCTCTCGCAGCACCACTCCCGCCTCGGTTGCCGTACGGGCGATGGCCAGTGAGACCGGATGGTCCGAGCGCCCGGCGAGACTCGCAGCCAGTACGCGGATTTGCTTGGCATCACCGCTCAGCGAAATGAAGTCAGTCTGCGCCGGCTTGCCCTGTGTAATCGTTCCCGTCTTGTCGAGCGCCAGCGTCACCAGCTTGCGCCCTTCTTCGAGATACACACCGCCTTTAACCAATATGCCCTTGCGAGCCGCCGCCGCGAGACCGCTGACAATGGTGACCGGGGTCGAGATCACCAATGCGCACGGACAGGCGATCACCAGCAGGACAAGGGCTTTGTAAATCCAATCCATCCATGCGCCGCCAAAGAACAGAGGCGGTACGACGACAACCAGCAGCGCGGCCACGAATACGGCAGGTGTGTAAACGCGGGCAAACTGATCCACAAAACGCTGTGTTGGAGCTCGGCTTCCCTGGGCTGACTCGACGGCATTAATGATTCGAGCAA
>JALHND010000104.1 GCA_022843705.1 Burkholderiales bacterium | reverse complement strand
GGCATCGACGCCTGGCTCGCCGACGGCGAGGTCTGCCGTTTCGGCCTGCTGCCGCAGGACATGTCGCAGCTCGACGGCAGCGAGCGTTACCGGGAGATCGTCCGCCGCATCGCCGCGATCGCGAGCCGCGAAGCGGAGGAAATCGAACACCGTTATCCCAAGGTGCTGCGCCGCGTCGGCGGTTACAACCTCGACATGATGCTGCCGCCGGGCGCGAACATGGCGCACCTGCTGGTCGGCTCCGAGGGCACACTGGCCTTCTCGCGGCGCATCGAGCTGAAACTGTCGCCGTTGCCGAAACACAAGACGCTGGGCGTCTGCCATTTCCCGACCTTCTACCAGTCGATGGAGGCGCCGCAGCACATCGTCGGGCTGAAGCCGGCGGCGGTCGAACTGGTCGACAGCACGATGATCGACCTCGCGCGCAGCAATCCGGCGTTCCGGCCGATCGTCGACCAGTGCGTGAAGGGTGATCCCGCGGCGATCCTGCTGGTGGAATTCGCCGGCGAGGATCGCGACGAGCAGGTCCGCCGGCTGAAGCAACTGGGTGAATTGATGGCCGACCGCGGCCTGCCGGGCAGCGTGGTCGAAGTCGTCGACCCGGCGCTGCAGCGCGAGTTCTGGGAGGTGCGCAAGGCCGGCCTCAACATCATGATGTCGATGAAGGGCGACGGCAAGCCGGTGTCCTTCATCGAGGACTGCGCGGTGCCGCTGGAACATCTCGCCGAATACACCGACCGCCTGACGCAGGTGTTCCACAAACACGGCACGAAAGGGACCTGGTACGCCCATGCCTCGGTCGGCTGCCTGCATGTGCGGCCGATCCTCGACATGCGCCGCGACGGCGCGCAGAAAATGCGCGCGATTGCCGAAGAGGCGGCGGCGCTGGTCAAGCAGTACAAGGGGTCGTATTCCGGAGAACATGGCGATGGGCTGGTGCGCTCGGAATGGATCGCGCCCTTCTTCGGACCGAAACTGACCGCGGCCTTCGGGGAGATCAAGGACCTGTTCGATCCGAAAGGCCTGATGAATCCGGGCAAGATCGTGCGCCCGTCGAAACAGGACGACCGCAGCCTGTTCCGTTTCAAGCCCGGCTACGAGGCCAAGCCGCCGGAAACGGTGCTCGACTGGGCCGAGTGGGGCGGGTTCGACAAGGCCGTCGAGATGTGCAACAACAACGGCCACTGCCGCAAGTTCGACGCCGGCACCATGTGCCCTTCGTACCGTGTCACCCGCGAGGAGCAGCACCTGACCCGCGGCCGCGCCAACACGCTGCGGCTGGCGCTGTCAGGCCAGCTCGGTCCCGACGCGCTGACTTCGAAAGCCGTGCGCGACGCGATGGAACTCTGCGTGTCCTGCAAGGGCTGCAAGCGCGAATGCCCGACCGGCGTCGACATGGCAAAAATGAAAATCGAGTGGCTGCACCACTGGCGCCGCCATCACGGGCTGCCGCTGAAAGAGCGCCTGATTGCCTTTCTGCCGCGTTACGCGCCCTGGGCAAAACGCGCGGCGCCGTTGCTCAATCTGCTGCAGCCACTGGCGAAGCCCTTCCTCGGTTTTGCCTCGAAGCGTTCGCTGCCGGCCTGGCGCAGCGATGCTTTTGCCGCACCTGCAGCACCGGACACCACGGGCGGCCGCGAAGTCGTGCTGTTCGTTGACACCTTCAATACCTGGTTCGAGCCGGAGAATGCCCGCGCCGCGCTGCGGGTGCTGCAGGCGGCCGGTTACACGGTGCACCTGCCGCAGCCGGAGGGTGAAAAACGACCCTTGTGTTGCGGGCGCACCTTCCTCGCCGGCGGACTGGTGGACGAGGCGCGGATGGAAGCGCAGCGCATGATCGGCGTGCTCAAGCCGTACATTGAACGCGGCCTGCCGGTGCTCGGTCTCGAACCGTCCTGCCTGTTCTCGCTGCGCGACGAGTTCCTGTCGCTGCTGCCGGGTGCCGACGCCACGGCGCTGGCGCAGCAGGCGCTGCTGTTCGAGGAGTTCATTGCCCGAGAACATGATGCGGGGCGCCTGCAGCTGAAGCTGAAGGCACTGCCGCAGGTGAAGGCGCTGCTGCATGGCCATTGCCACCAGAAGGCCTTTGCCGCGATGCCGGCGGTGCAGAAGGTGCTGGGCCTGGTGCCGGGGCTGAAGGTGGAAACCATCGAATCGAGCTGCTGCGGCATGGCCGGCAGCTTCGGCTACGAGGCGCGCCATTACGAGACCTCGATGCGCATGGCCGAACTGTCGCTGCTGCCCAGGGTGCGCGAGGCCGGCGAACACACGCTGATCGTCGCCGACGGCACCAGCTGCCGCCACCAGATCCACGACGGCACGAAGCGCAAGGCGCAGCACGTCGCGCGCGTGCTGGCCGCGGCGCTGGACTGATTCCGGCATGGATGGCGCGGCGCCGGCAAGCGTGACCGCGTCCGCAGCGGCTGATTCGTGGCTGCTCGAAGTTGAAGACTTGCGCGTGAGTTTCGCCACGCCGCGGGGCACCGTGCGCGCGGTCGATGGCCTGTCCCTGAAAATAAAAACCGGCGAAGTGCTGGCACTGGTCGGCGAATCGGGCTGCGGCAAGTCGGTGTCGGCGCTGGCAATCATGCGACTGCTCACGGACAAGGCGCAGATCGAAGGGCGTGTCCTGTTCGGCGGCCGCGACCTGCTGCAACTGCCGGAGGCGGCGCTGCCGGCGATCCGCGGCCGCGACATCGCGATGATTTTCCAGGATCCGGCGAGTGCGCTGAACCCGGTGCTGCGCATCGGTTTCCAGGTGATGGAGCCGCTGCGCATCCATCTCGGCATGAGCGCGGCAGCCGCCCGCGCGCGGGCGATCGAACTGCTGGCGCGGGTCGGCATTCCCGACGCGGCGCGGCGCATCGAGGACTATCCGCACCAGCTGTCCGGCGGCATGCGCCAGCGGGTGGTGATCGCCACCGCGATCGCCTGCAATCCGCGGCTGATCATCGCCGACGAGCCGACCACCGCGCTGGATGTCACGCTGCAGGCGCAGATCCTCGGCCTGCTGCGCGACCTCGCGCGCGAGCAGGGCATCGCGCTGCTGCTGATCACCCACAACCTCGGCATCGTCGCGCGTTACGCCGACCGCGTCAGCGTGATGTATGCGGCGCGCATCGCGGAGGAGGCCCCCGCCGCGGCGCTGTTCGCGCAGCCGCTGCATCCCTACACCGCCGGTCTGCTGCGTGCGGTGCCGCGGCTCGACCGGCCGCGCGGCGCAAGGCTGGAAACCATCGAGGGCGCGCCGCCCGATCTGCTGGATCTGCCGCCGGGTTGCCGCTTCGCGCCGCGCTGCGCCTGGCGCATCGATGCCTGCACACAAACCTTGCCCGGACTGGCGGCGGTGGCACCGCAGCGGGCATCGGCCTGCCTGCGCGCGGCGGAACTTGATACATCAGCGCCGGCGGTGGCGGTATCTCCGGTGAACTCGGCGGTGCCCTCGGCCGCGCCGCTGTTGCGGGTGCAGAACCTGTCGGTGCATTACCCGCGCGGCCGCGGCCAGCCGCCGCTGCGCGCCGTGTCCGGCGTGTCCTTCGACATACCGCGCGGCAGGACGCTGGGCCTGGTCGGCGAATCCGGCTGCGGCAAGACCACAGTCGGGCGCGCGCTGCTGCGGCTGGAGACGGCGGCTGCGGGCAGCATCATCTTTGAGGGCGCGGAAGTGACGCGACTGTCGGGCGCCGCCCTGCGCGACTACCGCCGCGGCGCGCAGGTGGTTTTCCAGGACCCGTACCATGCGCTGAATCCGCGGATGAGCCTGGGTGCGATCATCGGCGAGCCGCTGCGCGTGCACGGTCTCGTTGCGGATGCCGCCGCCGCGCGTGCGCGCGTGCAGGAACTGCTGCAACAGGTCGGCCTCAGTCCCGACATGGCGGCGCGTTATCCACACCAGCTCTCCGGCGGCCAGCGCCAGCGCGCCGGCATCGCGCGTGCGCTGGCATTGCAGCCGTCGTTCATCGTCTGCGACGAACCGGTGTCGGCGCTCGACGTCTCGATCCAGGCGCAGATCGTCAACCTGCTCGAAGACCTGCAGCGCGAGCTCGGCCTGGGTTACCTGTTCATCGCCCACGACCTCGCGGTGGTGCGCCACATCGCCGACCGCGTGATGGTGATGTACCTCGGGCAGGTGATGGAAATGGCCGGCCGCGACGCGCTGTACGCGGAACCGCTGCATCCGTACACGCAACTGCTGCTGGAGGCGGTGCCGGTGCCCGATCCGGCGGTGGAGTCGCGGCGCGCGTCGCCGCGGATCGCCGGCGAAGCGCAGGCGGCGCCGGATTCAGGCTGCGTGTTTAAGGGGCGCTGTCCGCGGGCGACGGCGGAGTGCGGCGAATCCGTGCCGCCGTTGCGTGAAATCAAGCCCGGCCATTACGCTGCGTGCCTGAAGCTGCAATCAACGGATTCCCGACCTGCAGAAATCCCGGGACAAGCGGTAAATCGGAGCTAGGCATCCATCTCAATGATGTAGAGACCGCCGGCAAAACGGTCCACTGTGTAGATCAGGCCTTTTTCGTCGACCCACACGTCATTGAGCTGGATCGCTCCTTTGGGCGACAGCTTCGGTGCGCCCGGCACGAAATAGGCGATCTCCTGCGGCTGGTACGGATTCGAAGTATCAAATGCGCGCACGCCGCCGTTGAAGAAAGTGCCGAAGACGAGGGTGTTGGAGCGAAACGACGCGGGTCCCGGCAGGTTTTCGTGGATATTGTGCGCGCCGAAGCGGCCGCCACGTTTGACGAAACTCTCCAGCGGCGGCAGCGGTAGCGTCGACATCGGCACCAGGTTGGTTTCGACGCTGGCGTTGACGACCCAGCCGAGTTTTGGCCAGTCGAGACCGGCATCCTTGTTGGCTTCGTCGGTGATCAGCAGCAGGTCACGGCCGAGCAGCGGCATCACCGTGTGGCAAAAGCCGTTGTAAGGCGGCGCATACCGCCAGTTGGAAACCATTTTTGGATTGGTTTTATCCGAAATGTCGAGGATCACGGCGCCGCCGTCGATGTAAGCGACATAGGCTCGGTCGGGACGCTCCGGGAGCACATTGACGTTGTGCGGACGGTAACCGCCCTCGAATTTCGGGTTGCGCGGGGGCGGAGCCTCCTTGTCCCCCTTGTGGGTGCCGGGGTAGTGCCAGCGTCCCATTTCCACTGGTTTCGACGGGTTGCGCACATCGATGATGCGGTAGAACTGGAAATCCTTTTCGTGATGCGGTTCGAAATCGTTGGAACCGGAAGTCAGGTGTACGTATTCGCCGTCGACGAACCACACGCAATGGGCGCCGCGCGAATGAGGGCCGGAGGCATCGAAGTGCGAAATCAGCTTTGGCTTTTCCGGAGTGCTGATATCGAAAAGATCCATGCCGGCGGGTTTGTCACCGACGGATTTGGTTTGATAAGCCACGGCCATTATGTCCCCGACGACGTCGAGTGAGTTCGAGCGCACACGCTCATGTGGCAGATCGGTCTGACAGATCACTTTCGGGTTTTTGACGTCGCTGACATCGACCCCGGTGAAATTTTTCGGCGCCGACTCATGCGCCAGCCACAAAATACGGCGACCGTCTCTGGTCACCTGCATGTTGATCCCCTCGCCGATGCCACCAAAACCGGCTAGTTCGTTGTGGGAGATCAGTTTCATGTTGCGGGAAAGGCTCTGGCTTGCGAGTCCCTGCGGCGACATCGTGGGTTTCATCTGTTCTTTCTCTTTGTTTTGGTTTTGGTGGAGGCGGTTTTGCGTTGCAAGATTATCCCGGCTCGGGCTCGTTAGGATTCTGCCAGAGCGAGATCACATGCTGCATGACGAAAATTCCATGGGCGCCCAGATATTGGACGCTGTTTTCGTTTTAACTGAAATATAAGGTGTGCAAGGGTGGCAGTCCATTGATAATGTCGACGAGGTCGTGACAGTTCCCGCCCGCTGAACTGCAAGGGGTCTCACCGGAAGTCGCGCGAGACTCTGAACTGTTTCGTCCAACAATAAAAATACGCACAAAGGAGAGAGCAATGAACCTGTGGTCCGATAAGCATCAGATTGCGCACCGTCTGTTGGGGGTGATACTGCTCACGATACCGACGTTCTCGGTTGGAGCCGCGGAATGGAAACCCCAGCGACCAATAGAACTGGTCGTGCCTGTGCAGGGCGGCGCCTCGATGGATCATGCTGCACGCGCGTTACAGCAGATCTGGCAGGAAAGAAAAATGCTGAATGTGCCGGTGACTGTCGTGAACAAACCGGGTGCCGGCCAGTCACTGGCTGCTATTTATCTCCATCAGGCTGCAGGAGATCCGCACCGCGTTCTCCTGGTGGGGAGCACCTTGTTGACCAATCACATTATGGGCCGCAGCAAACTCAAGCACTCGGATTTCACCGTTCTGGGGCAGCTCTTTACCGAGTACATGGCCGTGTCCGTCCGCACGGAATCTCCGATCAAGAGCGGAGCTGATCTTGTGTCACGCATGAAACTCGCGCCCGCCGCACTATCTGTCGCCGTGGGCTCCGCCCGTGGTACCACGAGCCATTTCGCGCTCGCGATGCCATTGAAACGGGCCGGTGGAGACATCAAGCTCATGCGGACGGTCGTGTTCCCGTCCGGTCCCGAATCGATCACGAACGTGCTCGGTGGTCATGTGGACGTCGTCGCTGGCACACTGGGGGCGGCCGATCCGCACTGGCGCGCAGGCAGGCTGCGCATACTGGCCGTTACGTCACCCAAACGTTTGAGTGGCGCGTTGTCCGAAATTCCGACATGGCGTGAGCAGGGCATTGACGTCGCGGTGTCGAACTGGCGATTTTTGATCGCGCCGCCCGGACTTAGCGAAGAGCAGGTTGCGTTTTGGGATGATCTGTTCCGTCGCACCAATGCATTGCCGGAATGGAAAAAAATTGTCGAAAAATACCAATGGGTGGACGATTACGTGCCGAGCCGCGATGGCCGAAAATATCTTGAGCAGGAACACGCAGAACAGCAGGAGATACTGGCCGAAATCGGTCTTGCCAAATAATCTCCGTACTTGGCGATCGGCATTCGTGGTGTTTGAAACAAGCGGGCGTCCTGGTTCCACGAGCCACACGGAACCAGGCGTTCTCGATCCGTTCAGACTTCCCGCGTATAACGCCTTACCTTGGTTTCATCAACACGGATACCCAGACCTGGCCCGGTCGGTACATTGATATAACCCCCGCTCAACGCGATGGGTTCGGCGACGATGTCGTCGGCGAGGTAAGGGCTCGACAGGCTGACGCCCCAGTCCACCGACGGAATCGCCGCCGCAAGGTGCATCAGCCCGGCGCTGGCGATGCCGGCTTCGGCAATCTTGCAGGCAAGGTTGACCTTCATGACCAGCTCCTCGCACAGCAGCGCGGCATCATGCACCGCCTGCAGTCCGCCCAGCTTGATGGTTTTCAGGCTGGCACCGAGTGCGGCTTTCAGCTGGTGGTGATGGCGCAGGTCGTCGAGGCTGTGCAGGCCTTCATCGACGCCGATTTTCACCCGGCTGGCGGCGGCGACGCGCGCCATGCCGGCGACGTCGTGGGCGGCAACAGGTTGTTCAAAAAATTCGATACGCGTATCGGCGATGCCTTTTACAAAACGGATGGCTTCATCCGGCGTCCAGCCCTGGTTGGCGTCGGTACAGATCAGCACCTTGTCATCCTTGACCGAGGCGGCCACCGCACGCGCGCGCTCGGCATCGGCTTCCGGCGTATCGACACCGACCTTGATCTTGATCGCAACATAACCCTCGGCCAGCCGTTTCTGCGTCTCGGCGATGTCGCCGGCGGTGCTGCCGGTGCCGATCAGGCGCAGCGCCGGTACGCGCATGCGTTTGGCGCCGCCGAGCAGTTCGTAGACCGGTTTGCCGCGGGCTTGGCCCAGCGCGTCGAACAGGGCCATTTCGATCGCGGCTTTGGCGCTGTTGTTGCCGTAGAGGTACTGGCCGGCGCGGTGCATTGCCGCAGGGATGTCGTCCGCGGGCAGGCCTTCGAGTTTGTCTGCCAGGTGGCGTATTGCGGCGACCATGCTGCCCTGGGTTTCACCGGTCATCGTCGGCGCCGAGGCGGCTTCGCCCCAGCCGGTGATGCCATTGTCGGTTTCAATGCGCGCAAGAACGTTCTCGGCATTGCGCACTTCCTCGAAGGACATCTTCACCGGTTTGATCAAAGGCAGGCTGATGGCAATGGCCTGTATTCGCTGGATGCGCATGTAGGGAGTCCGAGTAAAAAGCGGCGCCGCAGCGCCGCTATAAAAACATCAATAAAATCAAATACTTATAAAGTATCCGTGATTACAGCTTGCCGATTTTCTGGACCGCCTTGGCCATCCGCGCGTAATCGGCGTCAAAGAAGGTCTTGAAGTCCGCAGTATCGCGGTAATCCGGCACCACCTGCACTTTTTTCAGCGCGTCGATGAACTGCGGATCGTTGGCCGCCTTGCGCACCAGGTCGCGCAACTGGGTCAGCGTGGCGTCGGGGATGCCGGCGGCGGTGAACAGTCCGACCCAGAGATAGGCTTCGATGTCGATGCCCTGTTCCTTCAGCGTCGCCACATCGGGGACCGCCGGATGGCGCTTGACGCCGCTGACGCCGATCGGCTTCAGCTTGCCGGTGACGATGTGCGGATGCACCGCGGCCGGGCCGCTGGCGGTGGCGTCGACGTGGCCGCCGAGCAACTGGGTGATCGCCGGCCCGCCGCCGGTGGTGGGCACGTGGCGCATCTTGATACCGACCGCATCGACGAACATCTCGAAGGGCACGTGGGTGATGCCGTACGGGCCCGAGGACGAGAAGGTGTAGGTCCCGGTTTTTTTCCTGAGCAGCGTGGCGAATTCCTTGGCGCTTTTCACCGGCACCGAGGGATGGGTCACCATCACCAGCGGATCGGCGCTCATCAGCGCCACCGGCTGGATCTGCGCCAGCGTGTACGGCGACTTGATGCCGTAGAGCTTGTCCTTCTCGATCACCAGGTAGAGGTTGGGCGTGGTCACCAGCAGGGTGTGGCCGTCGGCCGGCTGGTTGGCGACATAGGCGGTGCCGATGGCGGCGGTGCCGCCGGCGCGGTTGACCACCGGCGCCGGCTGCTTGGTCAGGCGCTCGATGATCGCCGACAGCGGCTGGGCGTGGATCTGGTTCATGCCGCCGGGCGGATTCGGCACCACCACGGTCATGGCCTTGCTCGGGAAGGTCTGGGCCTGCGCGGCCAGCGATACGGACGCGCAGGCTGCGGCGATCAGCAATCGTTTCATCGGGGCTCCTCCGGATTGCGCGGGCATCCTGCACCCGCGTTGTTCGTTGTTTTGTGTTGACTGGAAAGGCTGCCGGAAAAACGTTAATCCCTAAACCCGGTGAAGTCAATTGCATGCCGTGATTGCTGCAGTTGGCAATAGGGCGCAACTTGGTTAGCCTACGCGCACCACGGCGGCCCGCTGCTGCGGCCGAAAGCATGACAATTTCCCGAACTCAAAGAAAAGATGAACAAGAAAATCCAGTCCGTCCTGATTTACGGTTACGGCGTGATGGGCCAGGGTGTGGCCCGCACCTTCGCCAAAGCCGGTTTTGACACCCTCATCCGCAGCAGCCGTGCCGCGGAGCTGAAGGACCTGCCGCCGGGCGCGCGCGCGGTCACCGCGCTGCCGGACACGCCGCCCGACCTGGTGCTGGAGCTGGTGCCCGAGGAAGTAAAAACCAAGCAGGCGGTGTACCTCGAGGTCGAGGCGAAATATCCGGGTGCGGAGGTGATCATCGCCACCGGCACCTCCGGGCTTGACCTTGTCGAACTGGCGAAACCGCTGAAACATCCCCAACGTTTCGTCGGCCTGCATTACTTCATGCCGGCCGACCAGGCGCTGGTGGTCGAGGTGATGGCCGGACCGCAGACCCCGCGCGAACTGGTGGACCTCTGCGCCGAGGTGCTGCGCCGCACCGGCAAGGAACCGGTGGTGCTCTACAAACCCATCGTCGGTTTCCTGGTCAACCGGTTGCAGCATGCGATCCTGCACGAGGCCTACTACCTGATCGAGAACGGCGTTGCCAGCGCTGCCGACATCGACCATGCGGCGCGGCGCATGCTGGCGCCGCGGATGTGTGTCAACGGCCTGATTGCGCAGAAGGACCTGAGCGGACTGGTGATCCACGCCGGCGCCCAGGCCTCGATCGTGCCCGAGCTGTTCCACAACGCCGTGCCCAATCCGATGCTGCAGGCGATGGTCAAAAACGGCGAGACCGGCACCGCGGCCGGCAAGGGTTTCTACGATTGGGACGGCTGTGACACCGCGGCGGTGCGCAAGCAGGCCTCGGTGCAGCTGGCGAAGCTGACTGAATTCCTCGATTCCGACGCCATGCAGCCGGCGCCCAAAACCCAGCCCAAGCCGCGCGATCCCCGCCGTTGATTGCCGATCCGCGTCGCGCCCTGGTGCTCGGCGCGCGTGAGGCGCTGGGTGTTCCCGCGGCCGTGCTCGGCGCGGGTTTCCTCGGTTACGGTTCGCTGGCCGCCGATGCCGGATATCCGGTTTACCTGACACTGCTGGCGACCTTTGCCATCTGGGCGCTGCCCGGACAGCTGGTGCTGATGGAAATGCAGGCGGG
>JALHND010000103.1 GCA_022843705.1 Burkholderiales bacterium | reverse complement strand
ATCCAGCTCGCCTTCGGCGCCGGCTCCAAGGTCGACATCAACCTGATGCCGGTGATGCTGAAACGGCTGGTCTACACCGGCTCGACGCTGCGCACGCGCCCGGATGCCTTCAAGGCGCGTATCGCGCGCGAACTGGAGTCACAGGTATGGCCGCTGATCGCCGCCGGAAAAATCCGCGTGGTCACCCACAGCACGCTGCCGCTGGCCGATGCGGCGAAGGCGCATGCGTTGATGGAGTCCAGCCAGCACACCGGGAAGATCCTGCTGAAGGTCGCCTGAACGGCGACCGGAAAAACAGGAAGCCGCCTCAGGCGGCTTCGGCGAAACCGCTGTCCGGCAGCCTGCGGCGCAGCAGCGAAATGTCGCGGGCCTCGGCGATGGTGCGGGCGTAATCGATGTTCCGGCGCGCAAAGGCGTAATACAGGTTCTGGCCTTCGAAGTGCCGGTCGACGAAGCGGTAGACGCCGCCCAGATCCTGCTCCAGCCGCTTGTGGGCGCCGTTGAAAAATCCAGGCGTCTTGAAAATCAGGTCGGCCGGCGACTCGAACACCACTTTCTCCTCGCCCTTCTCGTCAACCTGGCGGGCGATGCCGCCGAGCACGAACTCCGGATACAGGCGATCGTGGCATTTCTCGAGATAACAGCGATCCGCCATCTGCGCGAGGATGTCGGCGCTGCCCAGCAGATTGCCGACCATCCGGTATTGCGGATCAATGTTGATGCTGTTCACCGGCACTTCGTAACCGGTGAAATGCACGATCCGGGCGGCCGGATCGGCGAGTTCACCCAGCCCCACCTCCGGCAGGTACCAGGACATGAATTCGGCTCCGCGGCCGACGTGGGTCCGCGTGTACTCGGCGCCATGCCGCTTTTCGGTGTCATCAAGGCGCCGCAGGTAACCGATGTCGTGGAACAGCGCGCTGACCGTGCCGATCTGGAACAGGCGCTCGTTCATCACCAGCGGACTGGTCGAACGCACGCAGCCGTCCATCAGCCGCGCCATCGCCAGCGTCACCTCCAGGATGTGCTGGATGTCGTGGTAATCGGTTTCGCAGGCGTGATACCCGGGGAATTCACCGCGGTAAAGACGGCCGATGTCGGCAAAGACGCGCAGCAGACCCGAGGGAAATTCACGGCGGTAGAGGCGCTCGTAAATCTGTGCCACCTCAAACGAAACCGGCAGCGGATCCGTGGTATCGACCTGATTGGTGACATCGCGCGTGGCATGGCGCCCGTCTACTGCGATGAGAATTGGATCCGGCTGCATATGCATCATTTTTGTTGTATCCGGTTATAGTAACTATAATGTCCCGGCACTAGCAATGCCGGGAAGGTCCGCTGCTGACGTCCTCCAAAGACTGCCGGCGGAATGCGGGGCACCGCGCCAACGGCGGGCCTTCGACAAAACTGTCCAATAAATCACGGTGTTAAGCCATGCACCCGCAAACCGTCTACGCCAAGACCTCCAAGGGCGTCCTCGATTTCAAGAACAAGACCGCCAAACTTGACCGCAACGCCGGAAACATTTTTCTTTCGGTGGACGGCAAGTCCACGGTCGCCGAACTGGTCGCCAAGAGCAAGCTCGAGGCCAAGGACGTCGAAGCCATACTCGATGAGCTGACCAAGTCAGGCTACGTCAAGGTATTTTCCACACCCGCCGCTGCGCCGGCCGCAAAACCGGCTGCAACCGCAGTGCCCGGTGCCGCGCGCCCTGCTGCTGCGCCTCCCCCGCCGGCGGATGACGGCGAAATGGACCTCGACTTCACCTCGCCGGATGCGGTAGCCAAGATCAACGCCGAGGCCGAGGAACGCAAACAGAAGGAAGCACAGGCCAAGGCCCGCGCCCAGGCCGCGGCAAAGGCGGCAATGGAAGCCAAGGCACGGCAGCAGGCGGAAGCCCAGGCCCGCGCCGCAGCGGAGGCCAGAGCCAGGGCTGAAACCGAAGCCAAGGCCAAGGCGGATGCCGCGGCAAAGGCTGCAGCCGAAGCCCGCATCAGGGCCGAAGCTGAAAGCAAGGCCGCTGCGGACGCCACAGCCAAGGCCGCCGCCGAGGTCCGCCTTAAGCTGGCCCAGGAAGCCTCCACCAAGGCCGCTGCTGAGGCCAGGGCGCGCGCCGAAGCCGAGGCCCGTGCCAAGGCCGAAGCAGTGGCCAAGGCTACCGCCGAAGCAAAAGCGAAAGCCGAGGCCGAAGTCCAGGAAAAAGCCGAAGCCGAAGCCAATGCCCATGCCGCCGCCGAAACCAAGGCGCGCGAAGCCCTCGAAGCACAGATGAAGGCCATGGGGGAAGCCCTCGCCCGTGCCCAGGAATCGGCCAAGCGCGAAGCCGAGGCCCGTTTGCGGATGGAATCCGAAATCAAGGCGCGCCTTGAAGCCGAACGCAAGGCGCTGGTGGAAGCCGAGGCGCGCGCACGTGCCGCCGAGGATGCCGTGGCGCAGGCGCGCCAGATGGCCGAGGAAGCCGCACGTGCCAAGGCTGCTGCAGAAGCCCGGGTGGCAAGCCAGGGCTCCGACCCCGAGGCGCAGGCCAAAGCCGAAGCCGCAATGAAGGCACTGGAAGAAGCCAAGGCCAAGGCGCGCAGCGAAGCCGAAGCGCGCGCCGCCGCCGAAGCCCGCGCCAAGGCTGAAGCCGAAGCGCGCCAGCGCGAGGAAGAGCAGCGACGCATCGCCGAGGAAGCCGCCCAGAAGGCGCGTGCCGAAGCCGATGCCCGGGCCAAGGCGGAACTGCGCGCACTCCAGGAACAGTCGCGCAAGGCGGCAGCGGAGGCCGAGTCCCGCGCCGAGGAAGAACGCCGCGCCCGCGAGGAAATGGAATCGCGCGTCGCCGAGGAACGCCGTGCGCGCGAGGAGGCCGAAGCCAAGGTCGCCGCCGAACGCGGACTGCGCGAGGAAGCCGTGCGCCAGGCTCAGGCCGAAGCAGAGCAGAAGGCGCGCGCCGAAGTCGAAGCCGTCATGGAGGTGGAGCGCCGCAAACGGGAGGAAGCGGAGAAAAAGGCCCAGGCCGAAATCGCCGCGCGCACGGTTGCCGAGCGCAAGGCCCGCGAGGAAGCCGACCGCCAGCTGCAGATCGCGCAGAAGGCGCGCGAGGATGCGGAACGACTGGCGCGCGAGGCCGCGGCCGGCGAAAGCGCCGAAGCAAAACGCGCGCGCGAGGAAGCCGAGCAGCGCGCGCAGATGGCTGAAGCCGCCGTGGTCAAGGCCAAGGCGCAGATGGAGGTCGAACGCAAGGCGCGCGCCGAAGCCGAGGAACGCGCGAAGACCGAAGCCGTCGCACGCGTCGTGCGCGAACAGGAACTGCGCGAAAACGCGGAAAAGAACGTCAAGTCGCGGGTCGAGGAAGAACTGCGGGCACGCGCCCGCGCCGAAGCCGAGGCCGACGCACGTTACCGCGCCGAAGCCGAGGAGCGCGCCAAGGCGGCGGCGGCAGACCGCAAACTGCGCATGGAATCAGAGGCACGCGATGCGGCCTCCTCCTTCCGCGCCGAGAAAAAGCCGGGCCGCAAGGGGCTGGCCGCCGTCATCGGCCTCGTCGTGCTGCTCGCCGGCGGACTGGGCGCCCTGCAGCTGATGCCGCTGGCGGGTTACGTGCCCGCGGTGGAGGAACTGGCGACGCAGCGGCTGGGACAGCCGGTGCGCATCGCCAACATGCGCTACACGGTGTATCCGGAACAGGTGCTGCGAATCGAACGCATCAGCATCGGCAATGGACAGCAGATCAAGGCCGACAACCTGACCATTCCGATGATGCCCTGGAGCCTGCTGCTCGGCGAACGCGAATTCGACACCATCACCGCCAATGCGGTGAGCGTGGACGCCTCCGGCATGCAGCTGCTGCCGGCGCTCGCCAAGGGCGGCGGCAACGCCGGGCTGCGGGTGCGCCAGTTGCGGATGACCGGCGTGAAAGTCGCCGGGCTGCCGCTGGACATTCCGCAGTTCGACGCCACCCTGACCTTCGGCAGCAGCGGCGCGATGCAGCGGGCGCGCATGACCGACGGCAAGATGACGGTCGACCTCGCGCCCAAGGACGGCAGCCTGGCGCTGAATGTCGAGGCCCGCGAATGGCGGCTGCCGGTGGGCCCCGCCCTGCTGTTCAGCGACCTGTCGGTCTCCGCGCAGATCAGCGGCAAACAAATCACCGTGAGCAGCCTCGAAGGCCGCCTCGGCGGCGGCCGCCTCAAGGGTGCGCTGAAAGGCGCCTGGAGCGGCAGCATCACCGTCGAGGGCGAGTTCAACCTCGAAAACAGCAGGCTGCAGGAACTGCTGCCCGCCTTCACCCGGGATTTCTCCGGCAGCGGCTCGGTCAATACCAACGGCAGCTACGCGCTGCAGGGCAAGGATCTCGATTCGCTGTTCGACGGTGGCGCGGCTGAAGCCGCATTCACCATCAGCAGCGGCGAACTGAACAACGTCGACGTGGTGCGGGCCATCCAGTCACCCACCGCCAGCGGCACCCGCGGCGGCAAAACCCGCTTCGACACGCTCAGCGGCGCCCTCAGCGCCAGCGGCGGCCGCATCAGCTACAAGCAGCTGCAACTGACCTCGGGCCCGCTGAACGCCAGCGGCGTGCTCAACGTCGGCGCCGACGGCGCGCTCGCCGGCCGCATCAACGCCGAGCTGGGATCGCGAGGACTGGTGGTTGCGCGCGGCAACCTCGGCATCACCGGCGCCGTGCGCGATCCGCTGCTGCGTCCCTGACGCAGACGGGCAAACCAAAAAAAACCGCGCCCGAAGGCGCGGTTTTTTGTTTCAGCAAGGCCCGGTCAGCGGCTGTTGCGCAGCGCCTCGATCCGCTCGTCGAGCGGCGGATGCGACATGAACAGCCGCGCGATGCCGCCGCCGCCCGAGATGCCGAAGGCCGCCATCTGCGCCGGCAATGCCGTCTGCTCGTGGTTGCCCTTCAGGCGCTCCAGCGCGGCGATCATCTTCTGGCGCCCCGCCAGATCGGCGCCACCGGCATCGGCGCGGAACTCACGCTGGCGGCTGAACCAGGCGACGACCATGCTCGCCAGCACGCCCAGCACCAGCTGCGCGACCATGGTCGCGATGAAGAAGCCCGGCCCCTGCCCGCGCTCGTTCTTCAGCAGCACGCGGTCGACGAAAAAGCCGATCACGCGCGAGAGGAAGATGACGAAAGTGTTGAGCACGCCCTGGATCAGCGTCAGCGTCACCATGTCGCCGTTGGCGACGTGGCTCACCTCGTGGCCGAGCACGGCCTCGGCTTCCTCCTGCGTCATGTTGTTGAGCAGACCGGTGCTGACCGCGACCAGCGCGTCATTGCGGTTCCAGCCGGTGGCAAAGGCATTGACGTCGGGCGCATCGTAGATGCCGACTTCCGGCATGCCGATGCCGGCACGTTCGGCCTGGCGCTTGACGGTCTCGACCAGCCAGCGTTCGGTCATGTTCGAAGGCACCTCGATGACGTGCACGCCCATCGAGCTCTTGGCCATCCATTTCGAGATGAACAGCGAAATGAAGGCACCGCCGAAACCGAACAGCGCCGCGAACACCAGCAGGCCCTGCAGATTGAGCCCGGTCTCGTTTTCGAGCGCGGCATCGATGCCCAGCAGCTGCATGGTCACACTGAGCACCGCGAGAATCGCGAAGTTGGTGGCGATCAGCAGAAAAACACGTTTCATAGGTTTTCAGGCTCCAATGGTTGGGCGACGATCCTTAGATGAGGCCGGTAGATGCAAGTTCAAGTACAGGAGGCGTTCCGAAAAATAATTGCAAGTATCTGTTTTTATTGAAATTTATTATGCCGGGTACGCGCTCCGGCGCCGCGATTGTAGCTCATGCCGGCGCACGCACCTGCAGCCAGAAGGTCACCGGTCCGTCGTTGGTCAGCGTGACCTTCATGTCCGCGCCGAACTCGCCCTGCGCCACCGGCGCATGTTGACGCTGCGCCGCAGTGACGCAGTGATCGAACAGCAGACGGCCGGTTTCGGGCGGCGCGGCTGTCGAAAAACCCGGCCGCAGCCCCTTGCGCGTATCCGCCGCCAGCGTGAACTGCGGCACCAGCAGCAGGCCGCCGCCGATGTCGCGCAGCGACAGGTTCATTTTGCCGCAGGCGTCCGCGAACACCCGGTAATCGAGCAGGCGTTCAAGCAGGCGGTCCGCCTCGCTGCGGGTATCGCCCGCCTCGACGCCGAGCAGCACCAGCAGGCCGCGGCCGATGGCGCCGACGATCCGTCCTTCGACCACCACCTCGGCCATGCTGACCCGTTGCAGCAATGCAATCATTGATGTTCCCTCATCGTTGAGGCCGCGCGCCTTTGCTCCGCCGCCAGGCGTCCGGGCCGGAACTGCACGCGATCGTCGTAATACGTTTCCCGCCGGTTGTCCTCGCACCAGCCCGGAATGCCCAGCAGCGGCAGCGGTGCCAGTTCCCGCGTACCGAGCATCGCGGCAGGATCGGCAAGATGCGCGGCGACCAGCGCATCCACCTGCCCCAGCTGCGCGTCCACCGGCAGGCGCAGGATCTCCGGCGCCGTGCGGAACAACAGGCAGCGGCCGGTAATGCCCCTGTACGGCGCCAGCACCTTTTCGCACAGCGCATGACCGAAGGGCAAAAACACCATGCCGCCGGTGACACGGGTGCGATGTGTCCAGAACAGTTCCTTCCAGCGAAAGCCGCGGATCATCTCCGGCAGATCCGCATCCGCCGACAGCACGATCATGCCGCTCTCGTCGAACAGCGTCAGCGCATCGCGCACGGGACCCCGTCCCTGCGCCACGACCGGCGCCGCATGATGCCGGGCGTTGAGCGCAGCCTTGGCCTGCGGAAATGCCAGCCACACCAGCACGTTGAACAGGTCATGCCAGCTGTGTTCGCGGAATTCCAGTTCGCCGAGTTCATAGAGCCGGCCTTCGTAGGAAAGACCGTCCGCCGCCGGCACCACCAGGCGCAGCGGCAGGCCCGAGGCCGTGCACACGCCGGCTGCGTCCAGCGCCTGCTGCAGGACGGCGCGCGACGGCCAGTCGCCGCCGCAGGCCGATACTGCCGCGCCGCGCAGCGGCAGCAGCAGCGGAAAGGTGTCGGCAAACCGGTCGCGCCATGCATCCATGGCCGCAAGTGTACGATGCAGGACAGGATTTGCAGTACACTCCCGGCCTTTCCGCTAAAGCCCCTTCCATGAGCAAAACCATCGATTGCGCGGTCATCGGCGCCGGCACAGCGGCGCAGGGCTTCATTTTCACGGGCTCCGGGAACACGGCATCTCCGGACCGGTCAACCGCCAAGGGCGGAAAAACGCCGCGTTTGACAGCCTCGCCGGCCATCGCCGACGATGCCACCAACCGACTCAACCAGCGATCATCATGAACGACACCCTCAGTTATCGAACCACCGCCAAAGGCCAGGCCGAAATCGCGGCCAAACCCGGCGCGCTGAAGGCCGGCACCAAGGGCCTGCTTGCCGCGGTCGGGCACCGTGCGACGGTTGCCGAACTGCGGGCACGTTTCCCCCGCGCCGGTGACATCAGCGGCGCGCTGGCCCTGCTGGTCAAGGACGGTTATCTCGAACTGCTGCCGGCCAGCGTCGAAAAACCGGCGCCCGCGCCGGTCGTCCGTGAACTGGAGAATTTCCTCAGCGAACGCCCGAAGGAGCCGACGCTGCAGCAGCGGCAGCAGGCCGAAGGCACCCTCTCCGGCGCCCGCCGGCTCAAGGCCGGTTACCAGATCAGCATCCTCAACCGCCCCGAAAAACCGCTGCCGCCACGCGGCGGGGACAAACACGTCGTGCTGGTCATCGACAGCCATGAGGCCGAAGCGCTGGCCGCGGCCCGCAGCCTGATGCAGAACGGTTTCGACGTACGCGGCGCAGCCACGCGCAGCGAAATCGCCGCGGCGCTGGGCAAGACGCCGCTGCCCGACCTGATCATCATGGATGTCGACCTGCGCGACGCCGTCGGCCTCGATGTCCTCGGCAAGCTCCGTGAACACGCTGAATTCAGGGACACGCCGATCATCGTTGTCACCGCACGCGCCGAACGCGACGACATCGTCGCCGCGCTGGCCTACGGCGCCTCGGGTTACCTGAACAAGCCGGTCGCACCCAAGACCCTGGTCCGCCACACCCGGGACGCGCTAGGCCTCGACTGACCGCCGGCCTTCACTCAACTCCGCAGCAAACGCTCGATCTGCGGCAACATCACCTCGGCTGCAGCGCGGCCCTCGGCGATGGCTTCTTTCGCACGGTGGTACTCCATCGTGCCGATGTCCTCGAGCAGCGGCGCGATCAGCACATCCGCCGGTTCTCCGGCAAGACGGCTGCGGGTGATGCGCACCTGCATGATGTTGATGCTCTCCGCCACCACCTCGATCATGTTCATCGACGCGCTGCGGCGCGGCGTTCCGGCGCGTTGCGCCATGCGGCCGCCGCCCAGGTCGACGCCGATCACGAAATCCGCGCCCATCGCCCGGCACAGCGACACCGGTACCGGATTCACCAGCGCCCCGTCCACCAGCAGGCGGCCGTCGAGTTCGCTCGGTGTAAACAGGCCGGGCAATGCGATCGAGGCGCGCACCGCGTCGACCGCCCCGCCCTCGCGCAGCCACACCTCGCGTCCGCTGCGCAGGTCGGTGGCCACCGCACCAAAAGCCAGCGGCAGGTCCTTGATCTGGCGCTCCAGCAGGTTGTCGCGCAGGAAGGAAATCAGCTTCGCACCCTTCAGGAAACCGCCATTGAAACTGATGTCGAAAAACCCCAGCACCTTGCGCCAGGTCAGGCCCAGCACCCAGTCTTCCAGCGCATCCAGTTGCCCTTCCGCATACACCGCGCCGACCAGCGCGCCGATCGAGGAACCGCAGACGATCTGCGGCCGGATGCCGGCCTTGTCGAGGGCGCGCAGCACGCCGATATGCGCCCAGCCGCGCGCCGATCCCGCACCGAGGGCAATCCCGATCTTGAGCTCAGTTTTCATTAATTTATCAATATAATCATATACTTACAAAAAATATCACCTGCCGGCACGGAGAAACTCCGCCACCGCCGCCACCCGCTCCGCCGTGCCGAACACAAAGGCATCGTTATGCCCGCCACGCATTTCCAGCAGACGGCCACGCGCGTCCGCGGCCGCATGAAGACGCTGCGCATGCGTGAACGGCACGATCTCGTCATCACGGCTGTGCACCACCAGCACCGGTCCGCGGTAATCCTTGACACCCTGCAGGGTGTCATAACGGAAACGGCTGATCCACCTGACCGGCAACCAGGGATAGAGTTCACTGCCGAGATCATTGACCGACGTGAAAGTCGACAGCAGCAGCAGCGCCCGCGGCTGCATGCGCGCCGCGAGTTCCGCTGCCACGGCACCGCCCAGCGATTCGCCGACCAGCACAATGTCAGCGGCGGCAAGACCGCGTTCATGGAGCCAGCGCCAGGCCGCGCGCGCATCGGCGTAGGTGCCGGCCTCGGAAGGCGCGCCGCTGCTCTGGCCATAACCGCGGTAATCGAGCAGCAGCACGCCATAACCCATTGCCGTGAAATGCGGCAGGTACATGATGCGGTCGGCGATGCTGCCGGCATTGCCGTGCAGCAGCAGCACCGCGCCGCGCGCCTTGTCTGTGTTCGCCGGCACCCACCACGCCGCCAGTGTCTCTCCGTCTTCGGTCTTGAGCCGCAGGTCCTCGAAACGCAGGCCCGCCGCGACCGGCGTCGCCGGATTGCCGCGGCCGACCTGCGGGAAATACACTAGCCGGTCCTGCGTCAGCCAGACCCAGATGACAACGATGGCCCATGCGGCAACGCCGATGGCGAGGATGCGCAGCAGCGAGTTCAGCGCAGCCATTGCAGCGGCGGTTCCTCCAGCGCCGCAGCCTGCTCGCGCAGCGCGAGGATGTGGTCTTGCCAGTAACGCTGGGTGTTGAAGTAGGGAAAACTCGCCGGGAAGGCCGGATCGTCCCAGCGCCGCGCCAGCCAGCCGGCGTAATGCACGATGCGCAGCGTGCGCAATACTTCAATCAGCATCAATTCGTTCGCATCGAACTCGCGGAATTCGCAGTAGCCCTCCAGTAGCGACAGCAGCTGCGCCTGCTGCGACTTGCGGTCACCCGACAGGCACATCCACAGATCCTGCACCGCCGGCCCCATGCGCGCATCGTCGAGATCGACGAAATGCGGCCCCTCGTCGGTCCACAACACATTGCCGGCATGGCAGTCGCCGTGCAGCCGGATCCGGCGTTGCGGGCCCGCGGCCTCCCAGCGCCGCTCGATGCGTTCGACCACATCCTCGGCGACACTGGCATAGGTGTCATAAAGATCATCCGGCACAAAATCGGTGTCGAGCACGAACTGCACCGGCTCGTAGGCGAAGGATTCGATGTCCAGCACCGGGCGGTGCACAAAGGGTTTGACCTCGCCCACCGCGTGGATGCGCGCGATGAAACGCCCCATCCACTGCAGCGTCTCCGGATCATCCAGCTCCGGCGTGCGCCCGCCGCGGCGCGGCGTCAGCGCAAACTGGAAACCGCCATGTTCGTGCAGCGTGCGGCCGTTGAAGGCCAGCGGCGCCACCACCGGCAGCTCGCGCGCGGCGAGTTCGGTGGCGAAATCCTGCTCTTCCTGGATCGCCTCGGTGCTCCAGCGCTGCGGCCGGTAGAACTTCGCGACTATGGACCGGCCGTCGTCCAGCCACACCTGGTAGACGCGGTTTTCGTAACTGTTCAGCCCCTGCAAGCGGCCGTCACAGCGCAGGCCGCAGCAGGATTCGATGGCATCAAGGATCAGTTCGGGATTCAGTGCGGCATAGGGTTTCATGGCGCGCACTGTAGCAGTTTCGGGAGGGCAGACTGCGAAAAACCGGCTTTTGCAGGGCGGATAAGGAACGCAGTGACGTCA
>JALHND010000102.1 GCA_022843705.1 Burkholderiales bacterium | reverse complement strand
GCGAGCAAACGCGCGGATAAAAATATTCAATAAAAACAAATACTTGAAATAATTTCCGGCGGCGTCAGATACGTTTCGCCAGTTCCCTGGCCTTGCCGGTATAACTGGACGGCGTCATCGCCAGCAGGCGCTGTTTTTCGGCTTCGGGAATGCCCTGCAGCCCCTTGATGAAAGCCTGCAGCGTATCGCGGTTGATGCCCTTGCCGCGCGTGAGTTCCTTCAGCTGTTCGTAGGCGCCGGCGACGTTGTAGCGGCGCATCACCGTCTGGATCGGCTCGGCCAGCACCTCCCAGTTGGCATCAAGGTCGGCCGCGAGTTTTTCGCGGTTCGCTTCCAGCTTGTTCAGTCCCTTGAGGCAGGAATCCCAGGCCAGCAGCGCGTAACCCAGCGCGACACCCATGTTGCGCAACACCGTCGAGTCCGTCAGGTCGCGCTGCCAGCGCGACACCGGCAGTTTCTCCGACAGGTGGCGCAGCAGTGCGTTCGACAGGCCGAGGTTGCCTTCGGAATTCTCGAAATCGATCGGGTTGACCTTGTGCGGCATGGTCGAGGAGCCGATCTCGCCGGCCTTGGTTTTCTGCTTGAAGTAGCCGAGCGAGATGTAGCCCCAGATGTCGCGGTCGAGGTCGAGCAGGATGGTGTTGGTGCGGGCGACCGCGTCGAACAGCTCGGCGATCGCGTCGTGCGGTTCGATCTGGATGGTGTAGGGATTGAACTCGAGGCCCAGTGATTCAACGAAGCGTTTTGCGAAACCTTCCCAGTCGATGTCCGGGTAGGCGGCAAGGTGGGCGTTGTAGTTGCCGACCGCGCCGTTGATCTTGCCGAGCAGCGACACCCCGGCGATGCGGCCGCGGGCGCGGTCGAGGCGCGCGACCACGTTGGCCATTTCCTTGCCCAGCGTCGTCGGCGACGCCGGCTGGCCGTGGGTGCGCGACAGCATCGGCGCGTCGGCCAGTTCGTGCGCCAGTGCGCGCAGCCGGTTGATGACCGCATCCAGCGCCGGCAGCAGCACGCCGCCGCGCGACTCCTGCAGCATCAGCGCATGGCAGAGGTTGTTGATGTCTTCGGAGGTGCAGGCGAAGTGGATGAACTCGCCGACCTTCGTCACCTCGGCGTTTTTGGCGAGGCGTTCCTTCAGCAGGTACTCGACCGCCTTGACGTCGTGGTTGGTGACGGCTTCGATGGCCTTGACGCGTTCACCGTCGGCTTCCGAGAAATTCTTCACCAGCGCGTCGAGTTCGGCGACGGTGGTTTTCGAGAACGGCGGCACTTCCTTCAGCGCCGGCTCCGCGGCCAGTGCCTTCAGCCATTCGACCTCGACCCGCACGCGTTGCCGGATCAGCGCCTGCTCGCTGAAGCAGTCGCGCAGGGCGCCGAGTTTGCCGTGGTAGCGGCCGTCGATCGGGGAGAGGGCAGTGAGGGCGGTCAGGGTCATCGGCAACACCTTGTTTTCGGACTGAGATTTTATCATGGGCCTTCCGCCGGCCCTCGGTCCGCCGCAGCGGTAAGATGTGCCGCATGCCGCTGCCGGAGAGTCCCGCATGACCGTCACCCGCCGCCGTTTCATCGCTGCCGCTTCAGCCTGTGCCGTGCTGCCTGCACTGCATTCCAGTCCCGCGGGGGCAGCGTCGCGGGTGCAACTGCTGCAGGCCGGCGTCAGCCGCCAGCAGCTGGTCCCGGCGGAATATCCGGACACGGAAGTCTGGAGTTTCAACGGCACGGTGCCCGGTCCGCTGCTGCGCGCGCGCCAGGGCGACACGCTGCGGGTGACCCTGCGCAATGCCTTGCCGCAGGCGACGACCGTGCACTGGCACGGCATCCGCCTGCCCAACGCGATGGACGGCGTGCCGCAGCTCACCCAGCCGCCGGTCGCGCCCGGGCAGGATTTTGTCTACGAATTCGTGCTGCCCGACGCGGGCACCTACTGGTACCACCCGCACGAGCGTTCCCAGGAACAGGTCGCGCGCGGGCTCTACGGAGCGCTGATTGTCGATGAACCCAATCCGCCGCAATTCGACCGCGACGAGACCTGGGTGCTGTCGGACTGGCGCCTCAACCGCGACGCGACGCCGGTCGATGATTACGACAGCAACCTCTTTGACCTGACCCATGCCGGGCGCATCGGCAACACCGTCACCGTCAACGGCCGTTTCACGCCCGTCGGCGGCGAATTTCCGCTGCGCGCCGGCGAACGCATCCGGCTGCGGCTGGTCAACGCCGCCAGTGCGCGCATTTTCCGGCTGAAGTTCGACGGCCATGCGCCGCAGGTGATCGCGCTCGACGGCCATCCGGTCGCGCCGCACCCGGCGGGCGAGGGTGTCGTGCTCGGTCCGGGCATGCGCGCCGACCTCGCGATCGACTGCCTTCACAAACCCGGCGAACGTTTTGTCGTGTCGGATGTGTTTTATCCGCGCGAATTGCAGGTGATGGAACTGGTCTACCGCGATGCGCCGCCGCTGCGCGCGAAGCCGCTCGACGCGCCGCTCGCGCTGCCGCCCAATCCGCTGGCCGAACCCGATGTCGCGCGGGCACAGCGCCACGAATTCGTTTTTGCCGGCGGCGCGATGGGCGGCCTGCGCGAGGCCGAACTGCAGGGCAAACGCCTCGGCATCCGCGAACTGGTGCGCGACCACCGCATCGCCTGGACCATCAACGGCGTTGCCCGCGGGCATCATGCGCACGAGCCGCTGCTGACGCTGAAGCGCGGCAGCCACCACCTGTTCGTGCTGCATAACGATACCGCCTGGCACCATCCGATCCACATCCACGGCATTGCCTTCCGCATCGTCTCGCGCAACGGCCGGCCCGCGCCGCATCGCGAATGGGCGGACACCGCGCTGCTGGCGCCGCGCGAACGTGTCGAGATCGCATTCGTTGCCGACAATCCCGGCGACTGGATGTTCCACTGCCACGTGCTCAGCCACCAGAGCGGCGGCATGATGGCGGCGATCCGGATTCTGTGAGGAGTGAGGAGTGAGGAGTAAGGCGTAAGGGGGCGGTGCGGATTGTGTTTTGCGGTATGCTGGCCGCAAATCGATAACAACAAGTTCCGCACCGATGTCCGTCCAACGTACCCCTAAAGACTGGATGCTGCTGCTCGCGCTGGTGGCGATGTGGGGATCCTCCTTCATGTTCAACCGAATCGCGGTGGCCTCGCTGCCGCCGTGGACCGTTGTCGCCGGCCGCATCGGCATTGCCGCGCTGGTGCTGATCGTGATCATCCATGCGCTGGGCAAGCGCCTGCCGCCGCCGGGGCGCGCGTGGGCACCGTTCGCGCTGATCGCGGTGATCGGCAATGCGGTGCCCTTTTACCTGATCACCTGGGGCCAGCAGGTGGTGGAGAGCGCACTGGCCGGCATCCTGATGGCGATGATGCCGCTGGCGACCATCGTGCTCGCCCACTTCCTGATCGCCGGTGAACACCTGACGCGGCAGCGCGCAGCCGGTTTTGCCACCGGTTTTTTCGGCATCGTGCTGCTGATGGGGCCGGCCGCGCTGGCCGGGATCGGCGGCGAGGCGGTGCGCATCATCTCCCAGCTCGCGGTGCTCGGCGGCGCGCTGTGTTATGCGCTGCAGAGCGTGCTGACGCGGCTGATCGTCAAGGGTGACGTGATGGTCGCGGCTGCGGGGACTTTGCTGGTGGCCAGTGTCATCGTGGTGCCGGTGGCGCTGTGGCTGGACCGGCCCTGGCTGCTCGCGCCGTCGGCGTCGTCGGCCGCGGCAGTGGTCTGGCTGGGGGTCGGGCCGACCGCGATCGCGACCATCCTCTATTTCATGCTGATCCGTTCCGCCGGGCCCTCGTTCATGTCGCTGGTGAATTACCTCAGTCCCGGCGTGGCGGTGATGCTGGGCCTGCTGGTGATGGGCGAGACGCCCAGTGCCAATGCCTATCTCGGACTGGCACTGATCCTCGCCGGCATTGCCGTAACCCAGTGGCGGCGTGCGTCGCGGCCGTCTTGAAAAGAGTGGCGGCGTCCCCCATATCGTTTACAAGTTGTTGTTTTTATTGGGAAATTCAATTATTTCCTGTTTAAAATCAATGGCTTACAACGAAAGGAAGCCGCCATGCGCATCGTCTACAACAGTGAGCAGTACTACGTCGCCGAATATCCGGGCCAGCAGGGGCTGGAGCTGGTCGACAAGCAGAGTGCGCGCGGCACCTTTTTTCACGGCGATGTCGCCGAGAAATTCGCGAATGCGATGAACGCGGCGGCGGGCGAGGAAGCGTCGACGGAACACATCGACGAATTCCTCGACAACTTCAAACTGCTGCTGAACTTCCCCGTCGTCTACCACTGACCCGCGCTTAGTCGAGCCGGTCCCATCCCGGCTCGTCGCGGTCGAGCAGGCGCTTCAGCGCGGTGAAATGCAGCCGCGCCTGGGTGTCGTCCGTCATCTGGGACGCGGTCTGGCGGGCGATTTCCTCGGGCACCACGCGCAGCGGCTTGCCGGTGCCGGCGCCCAGCACCTGCAGCATGCAGGCGCGTTCCAGGTAATAAAGATCGTCGAAGGCGAGGTCCATCGAAGGTCCGGTGATGATCACGCCGTGGTTGGCGAGGAACAGCACGTCGGCATTGTTCAGCCCGGCGACGATGCGTTCACCTTCCGCGGTATCCAGCGCAAGCCCGTTGTAGGCGTTGTCATAGGCGCAGCGGCCGTAGAACTTCAGTGCGACCTGGCTCGCCGCCTCGAGGCGGCCGCCTTCGACCACGGTCAGGCTGGTGGCGTAGGGCATGTGGGTGTGCAGTACGCATTTCGCGTCGGGCTTGCTGCGGTGGGCGGCGCCATGGATGAAAAATGCCGTCGGTTCGACGTCGTACTGGCCGGCGACCTTGCGCCCCTGCGCATCGACCAGCACCAGGTCGGCGGGTGTCACCTCCGACCAGTGCAGGCCCTGAGGATTGATCAGGAAAAAACCGGGGCGACCGGGCACCTCGACGCTGAAGTGGTTGCAGATGCCCTCGCCGAGCCCCATCCGCGACGCGGTGCGCAGCGCCGCGGCGAGATCGATGCGCGCCTGCTGCTCTGCGCTGCGTTCCGTCATCGCGTCAGTCGATGGAGATATTCGCGGCACGGGCGATCTTGGTCCAGCGCGCAATATCGGCTTTCAGGTGGGCCGAGAATTCCTCCGGCGAGTTGGCCACCACCAGTCCGCCGCGCTTGAGCATCAGCTCGCGCGTGGCAGGCATTTTCAGTTCATTGACCAGGATGCTGTTGACGCGGCGGATGATCTCCGGCGGCGTGCCCGCCGGCGCGCCCACGCCCTGCCAGGAGCCGCCATCGAAGCCCTTGACGCCGCCTTCCTCGACGGTGGGCAGGTCCGGCATCGGCGGAAAACGGTCTTTCGACGAGATTGCCACGGCCTTCAGGCGGCCGGCCTGAACCTGCGGGATCACGCTGATCGCGGTGTTGAAGGCGAGCTGGACCTGGCCCGAGAGCTGGTCAAGCACAGCCGGGGCCTGGCCCTTGTACGGCACATGGACCATTTTGGTGCCGGTCATGAACTTGAACATTTCCATCAGCATGTGCGGGCTGCTGCCGTTGCCGGTGGACGCATAGGTCAGCGCGTCGGGTTTCGACTTTGCCAGGGTGAGCAGATCCTTCACTGTCTTCACCGGCAGTGCGGGGTGGACGGTGAGCAGGCTTGGCAGGCTCGCCATCAGTGTCACGGTGGCGAGATCCTTCACCGGATCGTAGGACATCTTGCGGTAGATCGCCGGCGACACGCCCTGCGCCGCGGTGATCATGCACAGCGTATAGCCGTCGGGCGGCGCCTTGGCGCACATCTCGGCGCCGATGTTGCCGCCGGCGCCGCCGCGGTTGTCGGGCACAAACTGCTGGCCGGTGGACTTGGCCAGGATGTCCGCGGCCATGCGGCCCATGATGTCGGTCGGTCCGCCGGGCGGGAAGGGGATGATGAAACGTACGGTCTTGTTGGGGTACTGCTGGGCGCCCGCGGCCAGCGGCATGAATGCGGTCAGCGCCGCGGCGGCCAGGGTCGGCAGTGCGGTAATCGGCAACTTGAGTGTCATGGCATCCTCCTCCGGATGATGGTTTTATTGTTGCAGGATGATTATGCCGCAGTCGCGGCGGGCAGCGGAATGATTTGAGGCCGGTGTTTTCCGTTCAGCAGGTAGCGGGTCAGGATCTTGTAGGTGTCGAGGTCGAACAGCGGCCGCGGCGACCCTTCCTGCAGTTCGCGCAGCTCCTCGTCGTTGCGCACGGTGCCGAGATGGCACCACTGGTCGAGGACATGCAGCTCGCAGCGTTCTCCGCCGGCGGCGGTCTCGCGGATGCCGATGCGGCCGGGGAAAGGCCAGGCGCGCACGCGCAGCTTCGCCAGCGCGGCGGCCAGCCGCAGCGCATGCGATTCGGCGGTTTCGACGCCGGCGCAGGCGCCGCGGCAGCGCTTGATCTGCCAGGCGAAGCAGGGGCCGTCGCGTTTCTCGAGACCCAGCAGTCCGTGGCAGAGCTCATGTTCGGTGGCGAGTTCGCGCAGGGCCTCGATCGCCGCGCGGCGCGAGCGGAACAGGCCGTAGAGGTCGCGGAACTCGCCGCCGGCGAGGTCGCGCGCCGACACCAGTTGTGGCGGTATCGCGGCGGCCTGCGCCGGCCAGTGCCAGGCGCAGAGTTCGCCGGCCCGGCGCAGCTGGCGGTTGTGCACCGGCGAGAGTTTTTTCACCAGCCGTGCCTCCTCGATCAGCGCGCCCAGTTCGCCGGCGGTTTCGATCCAGTCGATGCGTTTGACCTCGGCGGCGATGCGCATGTCCTTGGCCACGCGGTGGTCACCGGAGAAATGCGACATCACCCGCGTGCGCAGGCTGATGCTTTTTCCGACATAGAGCGGCACATCGCGTTCGCCGTAGAACAGGTAGACGCCGGGGCCCTCCGGAATATGCTCGAAGGCGTTGTCGGGCAGCCCGGCGGGCACCGTCGCGGTTTTCAGCAGCTTCGCCGTCGCCTCCAGCACTGCGGCCTCGCCGGGATCCTCGCGCCATTGTTGCGCCAGTTGCCACAGTACCCGCGCGTCGCCCAGCGCGCGGTGGCGTGCCTCACAGTTGATGCCGTGGCGCGCCATCAGGCTGTCGAGATTGTGGCGCGCATGCTGCGGAAACAGTTTCCGCGACAGCTTCACCGTGCACAACACCGGCGCGCCGAAGGTCTTGCCCAGCCGTTTGAATTCGTTTTTGAGGAAGCCGTAGTCGAAACGCGCGTTGTGCGCGACCAGCACCCGGCCGTCGACCGCCTCCCACACTTCGCGCGCGATTTCCTCGAAACGCGGCGCGCCGGCGACCATCGCGTTGCTGATGCCGGTCAGGGACTGTATCGCCGGCGGAATGCTGATGCCCGGATTGACCAGTGAGGACCATTCACGCACGAAGCGCCCGTTCTCCACCTCGACAATGCCGACCTCGGTGATGCGGTCATGCGTCGCCGTGGCGCCGGTGGTTTCGAGGTCGAGGAAGACCAGGGGGCGGTCGTACATCGGTGACTGGTGATTGGTAAGTAGTAATTGGTAATTGGTGTCAGTGGTCAGTCCGACTTGCGGGCTCTTGTCGAATTACCATTCACCGTTCACCAATTACCGGTTCTGGTAACCCATCGCCCGCGAAATCCGCTCCGCCGCCTGGCGCACCGCTTCCGCCCAGTTCTTTTTGAAGCGTTCGGTCGGTGCTGATACCGACAGGCCGGCGACCAGCTGGGCCTCGTCGTTGAAAATGCCGGCGCCGACGCAGCAGACGCCGCGTTCGGCCTCTTCATTGTCGTAGGCGTAGCGGCGGCTGCGGATTTCGTCGAGTTCGCGGTTGAGTTTCGCCAGTTCGGTCAGCGTCTGGTCGGTGTAACGCGGCAGGCCGCTGCGTTTGGCGTATTCGGCGACCTGCTGCGGGGAATCCGCGGCGAGGAAGATCTTGCCCACCGCGGTGATGTGCAGCGGCGCATGGGCGCCGATGATCTGCACCACGCGCATCATCGTGTTGCCCTCGGCGGTGCGCTCGATGTAGACCACTTCGTCATCGCGGCGCACCGACAGGTTGACGGTCTCGCCGAGCTGCTGGTGCAGCGCCTGCATGTGCGGCAGCGCTTCCTGGCGCACGCTGATCCGCGATTTGACCAGGCTGCCGAGTTCAACGAGGCGGATGCCGAGGCGGTAGGTGCCGGGTTCGATGCGGTCGACCAGCCGGTTGTCGACCATCACGCCGAGAATGCGGTGCGCGGTCGAGGGATGCAGCTGTGTGGCATGTGCCAGCTGCTTCAGCGTCGCCGGCATGGTGTGCTGCGACAGCACGTCGAGCAGCTGCATCATGCGTTCGATGACCTGGATCGACGGTTTCGCGTTTTTTTCGGCCATGGTCGGCGTGTTTGCGGGTGGGCGGAGGGTTTGGGTCGGTCGAGGGCTGACACGATTTTACATTATGAAAAGCGGCCGTCCAGCCCGTGTGACCGGGCGGTTTTCGCTACACTGGCAGGCCTATGCCGAAACCTGCACACCGTACTGATGCCGCGGATACCGTCGCTGCGCCGGTGAAGAACTACATGACCCCCGAGGGTTACGCACGACTCAAGGGCGAATTGATGCACCTGCTCGACGTCGAGCGGCCGGAACTGGTGAAAGTCGTGTCCTGGGCCGCGTCCAACGGTGACCGCTCCGAAAACGGCGACTATCTGTACGGCAAGAAACGCCTGCGCGAGATCGACCGCCGCATCCATTACCTGAACAAGCGCCTGGACAAGCCCGAAGTCGTCGATCCCGCCGCGCGCGGCGACACCGACCAGGTGTTTTTCGGCGCCACCGTCGATTACATCGACAGCCGCGGTGAAGAACACACGGTGACCATTGTCGGCGTCGACGAGGTCGATCCGGCGCGCGGCCATGTCAGCTGGATTTCGCCGATCGCGAAGGCGCTGCTCAAGCGCCGCGCCGGCGATATCGCCAGCCTGATGACGCCGGCCGGCCCGGAAGAGATCGAGATCGCCGATGTGCGTTACACGGCGATTACCGCCCTGGAGCCGGCCCGGTGACGGCCTCGCTGTTTGCCGCCTCGGTCGCCGCCTGGCGCGCCACCAACGGCATTCCGCGCCCGGCCGAGCCGCCGCTCGACGCGGTGGTGAAACTGTCGATCCGCGCCGTCGAAGGCGCGCGCACCGCCGACACGCTGGGCGCCGAACGCGAGGGCACCGGTATCCTGATCGATGACAACGGCCTGATCCTGACCATCGGCTACCTGATCCTCGAGGCCGCGTCCGTACTGGTGATGACCAGCGACAACCGCATTTACCCGGCCAGCGTGATCGGTTTCGATCATGCCAGCGGCCTCGGCCTGCTGCGCGCGAGCCCGGCGCCGTCCTGCGCGCCGGTGGAACTGGGTGATTCGGACACGCTGGCCGAGCTGCAGTCACTGGTGGTTGCCGGCCACGAAGGCGCCGGCGGCATCACCGGCGCGGCGCTGGTGTCGCGCCGGCGTTTCACCGGCTGGTGGGAATACATGATCGAGGACGCGCTGTTCACCGCACCGCCGCGTTACGAACACAGCGGCGCCGCGCTGTTCGACGGCGACGGCCGCCTGGTCGGCATTGCCTCCCTGTGGGTCAGTGATGTGCTCGGCGGCGGCATGGCCTTCCCCGGCAACATGTTCGTGCCGATCAACCTGCTGAAGGACGTGCTCGATGACCTGGTGCGTGACGGCCGCCGGCCCGGGCCGGGCCGGCCCTGGCTGGGCCTCAACACCGAGCAGGTCGACGGCCATGTCGTCGTCTCCCGCGTGCTGGTCGATTCACCGGCGGCCCTGGCCGGACTGCGGCGCGGCGACATCATCCTCGGCGTCGGCGGCGATTCCGTCGGCGGACAAAGCGAGTTTTACGAAAGCCTCTGGCGCAGTGGTGGTGCAGGCGTCGATGTCACGCTGCACATCGTCCGCGACAAGGTGGTCAAACACCTGATCGTGCAGAGCGGCGACCGCCTGTCCTACCTGCTGCCCTGGCGCCGCGGATGACCTTGGCATGCACGCCGCATAAAATCATAAATAATTGTTTTTAAACAACTTTTTGTTTTTCCCGTAAAACGGGCTGCGGCCCTGTCGGCGACCGTGGCGCGTGAAGCGTTCAAACCCCCGGGAAACGAGAGATTGTTCACGCGGCTTTTTGGCACAGCGTGGAATAATCAGCGTGTGCCAGTCACTTCTTGAGCCGGAAACGGCAGGCGCGGATATCCGGCACGGACATCCGCTGCAGGGGGTCCCATGAACAAAAACGATAACGCCATCCGCAAACCATTCCGCGGCTCTTTCAGCGCATTGCGCCCGAGGGCCGCAGCCATTGCCGTTGCCGCCTGCTTCAGCGGTGCCGCACTGGCGAACCCCACGAACCCGACGGTGGTGCACGGCACGGCCACGTTCCAGCAGGCCGGCAACATCCTCAACATCACCAACAGCGCCAACGCGATCATCAACTGGGGCTCGTTCTCGATCAGCGTCGGCGAACTGACCCGCTTCATCCAGCCTTCCGCCCTGTCGGCGGTATTGAACCGCGTGACCGGCCAGGACCCCTCGGCCATCCTCGGTGCCCTGCAGTCGAACGGCCGGGTGTTCCTGATCAACCCCAACGGCATCGTCTTCGGCGCCGGCGCGCAGATCGACGTCGCCGGGCTGGTGGCCTCGACGCTGAAGATGAGCAACGAGGACTTCCTCAACAACCGGATGCGCTTCACCGACGGCATCGGTGCCGGCAGCGTGGTGAACCAGGGCCAGATCACCGGCGGCAGCGTCTACCTGGTCGGCAATGCGGTGACCAACAACGGGCTGATCACCAGCCCCAACGGCGAGGTCATCCTCGCTGCGGGCAACAGCGTCGAACTGGTCA
>JALHND010000101.1 GCA_022843705.1 Burkholderiales bacterium | reverse complement strand
TAGCGGTCATGGGTCACCGCAACCACGGTGCCGGGGAAACGGTGCAGGAACTGTTCCAGCCAGTCCACGCTTTCGGCATCGAGGTGGTTGGTCGGCTCGTCGAGCAGCAGCATGTCGGGTTTCGACAGCAGCAGCCGGCACAGGGCCACGCGGCGTTTCTCGCCGCCGGAGAGATTGGCGATTTTCGCGTCCCAGGGCGGCAGGCGCAGCGCGTCGGCGGCGATCTCCAGCTGGTGCCCGGTATCGGAGCCGGCGTTCGCGAGCAGCGCCTCGTATTTCGCCTGCTCGGCCGCGAGCTTGTCGAAGTCGGCATCGGGTTCGGCATAGGCGGCGTAGATCTCGTCGAGTTTTTTCTGCGCGTTGAACACCTCGCCCAGACCCTCCTCCACCGCCTCGCGCACAGTCTGCTCCGCATTCAACTGCGGCTCCTGCGGCAGGAAACCGATGTTGAGGTTCGGCATCGGCGTTGCTTCGCCGTCGAACTCCTTGTCGACACCGGCCATGATCTTCAGCAGGCTTGACTTGCCCGAGCCGTTGAGGCCGAGCACGCCGATCTTGGCGCCGGGGAAAAACGACAGCGAAATGTCCTTGAGGATGACGCGTTTGGGCGGCACGACCTTGCTCACCCGGTTCATCGTGAATACGTACTGGGCCATGTGGCGGAATTCCGGAAAAAGGTTTGCGAAAAACCGCGAGGATAGCCGAAAACGGCAGGGCACCGGGCATGCGCGCGCAAGTCATGGATAATGCGGGCTTTCCGCAGGCCTTTTCCTTCAACTTACACGGATCGCCGCATGTCCATCGTCAGCCCCTGGCTCACCCTCGGTTACGTCATCCCCCACCTCTACACCGACATGGACGCCTACCAGTTCTACCGCGTCGCGCCGGACGGCATGATGCTGGTGACCACGGGCCTGAACCTCAAGGAATACAGTCTCGCCGCCGTCGAAACCGAACTGCCCGCCTTATGGCGTGCCTTCGACATGCTGAAAAAGAAAAACGTCGACCGCATATCGCTGAGCGGCGTGCCGGTCGCTTCCGTTCTGGGCCGCAAAAAAATGCGCGAAATCCTCGATGAAGGGTCGCAACGTACCGGCATCCCATGCGACACCGATCTCGAAGCGCATATCGCCACACTGCAGCACTTAGGCGTCACCAAGCTCGCGCTGGCCACCCGCTGGCCCGAACACGTCAACAACGCGTTGTCGAACTACCTGAAGGAAGCCGGCATCGAGGTCGTGTCACTGCGTGCCCAGGGCCGCAACCTCGACCAGAACAAGATTTCCAGCCCGCTCGCCGACCATGAACTGGCGCTGGAACTGGGCCGCGCCGCACTTGCCGCCGCCCCCGAAGCCCAGGCCCTGCTGCTGCCCGGCGGCCTGTGGTTCGCGATCCACGCAGTGCCGATTCTCGAAGCCGAGTTCGGCAAACCGGTGTTGCTCAACATCACCTCGACCACACGCACGGCGCTGGCTGCCGCGCCACAGCCGCTGAAGATCAGGCCGGATGCGAAGTGGGGGAAGGTGATGGCGGGGTGTTGAGCGGCACCGCCGGTCGCGTTACTGCGGGTTTCTCCGGAAAAATTCGACTCCGGTAATCTTGGCTAGGCCTGCGCGCGGTCGAGCAGGGTCAGGCGCCACATCTCGCGGCTATAACGCTCATAGTCGTAACCGGTGGCGGAATGGATCGTGCAGCGATTGTCCCAGGCCACGATATCGCCGGGCTGCCAGCACCATTTCACCGTGTATTCCGGCCCGGTGATCGCGGGCAGCAGACTGCGGAGTATCTGAACGCTTTCGTGCTCGGTGCCTTCCAGATCACAAACGTCCAGCACGTCCTGCGCGATGTCCTGGCCTTTTGGCAGGATGGCGCAGGTGGAGGAATTCAGGCCATAAAGCGCCGGCTCGCCGCTGACCGGATGTTTCAGGACGATGGGCACCCGGTTCGGCGGATTGGCTGCCCGCTGCGCCGGCGTCAGGATCGGATAGTCCGGCGAGTAGGTGTTGATCTTCTTGTCGTGATGGGCCAGCGAGCACACTGCTTCCAGCCCGTCCAGCTTCGCCCTGGTCGCGCCGTCCAGCCGCTGGTAGGCCGCGCGCATGTCGGCGAACAGCGTCTCGCCGCCTTCGTCGGGCGCAATCCTGCAATGAAAGACCGAGCCGATGGGCGGATGCTTGCGGAATGTGGAGTCCGTGTGCCAGACCGGGCGGCGGGTTTCCGGGTTATAGCGGATGTCGTCATCGGTGCGCAGCTGCGGCACCCGCGACAGGGAGGCCTTCAGATTGCCCGCCTCGTCACGGATGTTGCCGATGCGCATGATGGGAAAGCCTTTGACTGACTTGTCTTCGCGGGCGGTCATGCCCTCGTATTCCACCGCGCCAAAAACCTCGGACCAGGCGACCAGTTCTTCCGGCGGGATGGCGGCCAGATCCTTGCCGCGGACAGCCAACAGGCCGCCCTGGCGGGTCCACAGGTCATAGGCTTCGCGCTGGAAGCTTGCGTCTTTCAGGTCGCGGCGGCTGACGCCTTCAATCATCACACCGAAATCGCCGTTCAGAGGGCTGGTCTTATGCTGCATGGTCCAGGGCTCGCTTTGCTGTCGGAGGGGCCGAATTGCGTGCGATCAAGTCTAATACGCCTCCCCTGGGTGGTCGAGAGGGCGCGTATGGGAATTTCAAATTACCTCGCGCTCGCCGCAACCACCTTGCCGCTCACCAGCTTCTCCACCTCCGCATCCCCGTAACCCACCGACTTCAACACCTCCCGCGTGTGCTCCCCCACATGCGGAATGTCGAGCCGGGTGCCGAAGCGCTGGCCGTCCATTTCCAGCGGCAATACCGGCACCTTGGTTTTGACGCCGTTGTTGAGACGCACCGGCGCCAGGCCGCCGGAGGCGTTGAGGTGTTTGTCCTCGAACAGGTCTTCCGGCTTGGCGATGGGCGCGAAGGGCAGGCCGAGTTTCTCGCAGCGGTCCATCAGTTCCTGCTTGCCCATTTTTGAAAAGATTTCGCTGACGATGGGCAGGATGCGCGGTCTTGCCTCGACACGTTGCGGATTGGTCTTCAGTGACGGATCGTTGAACAGCTCCGTCAAACCGAAGGATTCACAGAACACCTTCCACTGGGTGTCGGTGACCACGCCGACGAAGACCAGTTCGCCTTCCCTGGTCTTGAAATTGTCGTACAGCGCCCAGGCACGGATACGGTCGGGCATCGGTTTCACCGGCTGGCCGGTGGCATAACCTTCAAGCATGTGCTGGGCCATCAGGAAAGCAACGTTCTCGAACAGTGCACTCTGCAGGTACTGGCCTTCGCCGGTGATAGTGCGCTGGTTGATCGCGGCGAGGATGCCGATGGCGCCGAACATGCCGCCCATCACGTCGTTGACCGAGGCGCCGGCGCGCAGCGGTCCGTGACGGCCGCCGGTCATGTAGGCGAGGCCGCCCATCATCTGCACCACCTCGTCGAGCCCGGTGCGGTGTTCATAGGGACCGGGCAGGAAACCCTTCATCGAGCAGTAGATCAGACGCGGGTTGAGCTTTTTCAGGGCTTCGTAGCCGAAGCCCAGCTTGTCCATCGCGCCGGGGCGGAAATTTTCGGTGACCACGTCGGCGCTGGCGATCAGCTTCAGCACCAGCTCGCGGCCTTCGGCGGATTTCAGGTCGACCGCGATGCTTTTCTTGTTGCGATTGTAGGTCGGGAAAAATCCGGCGCCGGAGGCCGTCAGCTTGCGCGTGTGGTCGCCGTCCAGCGGTTCGACCTTGATCACCTCGGCGCCGAGGTCGGCCAGCACCAGGCCGCAGGTCGGGCCCATGACCACGTGGCAGAACTCGATGACGCGGATGTTTTCGAGGGGGAGTTTTTTGGCCATGATGGATTCCGTTACTTCGTGACGTAGATAAAAACTTGATTTACAGGATGGACAGGATAGACAAGATAAAACCCGGGACACTTACAGGTTTTAATCCTGTTCATCCTGTCCATCCTGTTAATTGCTTTTTCAGTTCAACCGTGTCGCCGGCACAAAGCCCTTGGTCACACCCGCCAGCGGCACATAACCGTACAGCGGCTCGCCGGGAATGCCTTCCTCGAGGATGCCGCGCAGCTCCAGCAACCGCTCGAGGTCAATGCCGGTGCGCAGGCCCATCGACTCGAGCATGAACACCAGGTCTTCGGTGACGATGTTGCCGGAGGCCCCGGGTGCGAAAGGGCAGCCGCCGAGACCGCCCAGCGAACTGTCGAAGGTGGTGACGCCCACTTCCAGCGCGGCGACCACGTTGGCGAGGCCCAGCCCGCGGGTGTTGTGCAGGTGTGCGCCCGACAGCTTGTCGCCGATGGCGGCACGGACCTTTTTGAACACGCGGCGGACCTGCTCGGGATTGGCATAACCCGTGGTGTCCGCAAGGCCGACTTCATCGCAACCGGCCTCGACCGAAGCCACCGCCATGCGCACGACCTCGTCCTCGCTGACCGCGCCCTCCAGCGTGCAGCCGAACACCGTCGACAGGCCGGATTCGATCATCGGTCGTTTGTCCTTGGGCAGGCTGTCGCGGAATGCGCAGATTTTTTTCGCGCTGGCAATCGCCTCGTCCGGCGTCATCCGCACATTGGCGAGGCTGTGTTCGCGCGACACCGAGATCGTCAGCGTCAGCTTGTGCACACCGGCTTCCATTGCGCGCTGCGCGCCCTTGAAGTTCGGCGCCAGCGCGGCGACATGCAGACCGGGAATGGTCAGGCTGTGCGCAACAACTTCCGCCGCATCGGCCATCTGCGGGATCAGCTTCGGCGGCACGAAGGAGCAGACCTCGATTTCGCGGATGCCTGCGGCGGCGGCTTCGCTGATCCAGCGTTTTTTGTACTCCGTCGGCATGAAAGCCTTGGTGTTCTGCAGGCCGTCACGCGGCCCCACTTCGCTGATCAGGATGTCGATGTCTTTGTTCATGAGGGTGTTCAGGATGATTGGAGAAGCAGTGCCGATACTGACATGGCGGCCGCCGGGGTGCGAACGGGCATGGCCACCGCTCTCAGGATATTACATAAGTATCTGTTTTTATTGATATTTTTACGATTCTCTCGGAAACCGCTTAAAACCGAAATCGGGATCGCTGGCCACCGCATCCAGCAGTTCCACTTCCCATTTCAGGTATTCGCGCATCGCCTCCTCGACCTTGTCCTTGCGGTCGAGCGCGCGATAGCTGAGGTCATCGGCTTCGCCGGTCATGCGCGTGTCGCCGGTTTCCAGCGCATAGCCCGCAGTCGTCCAGGCCGGTGTACCGCCGGTCAGCACCTGCAACTTCGCCGGAGTCAGCCGCGCCGCGTCGGCTGCCGCCAGCCGCGCCAGGGGTTCCTCGGCGGCACTGAACACCAGCAGCGGTGTCGCCGGGATTTTCGGCAGTTGATCCTTCAGCCGCGAACGCACCACATGCCAGGCGCCGGGGATGTGGCCTTCGCGATGTTGCAGGCTGGAATCGAGATTGGCGACCTGCGCCTGCCCGGCATCAAGCAGCCGTTTCAGTTCCGCCGCAGCAATCGATGCGTCATGCAGCACGGCGCCATTCAGGATCGCCGGCACTGGCGTGCCGCGCTCGCTGCAGTCCGCGGCAGACGCGGCCAACACATACACCTCCTCGTGCCCCATCTGCGCCAGCCAGGCCGCAGTCATCGTCGCGCGCACGCCGTCGGTATCGACAAGCACCACCACCGACGGCCGCACCGCGATGAAGGTGTCGGTGGCCTGCACCAGCTGCCCGCCCGGCGCATGGATCGCGCCCGGCAAATGGCCGGCCTCGTATTCCTCGGGGTTGCGCACATCGAACAGATAAGTCGTGCGCGAGGGGTCTGCCTGCAGTTCGCGCAGCCGCGCGGGATCGATGCGGCGCACGCCGAAACGTCGCGCCACCCGCTCCGCCGCCTGCTGCGGCCAGCCCCTGCCGCCGTCGGCCGGTGGCGGCACGGCCTCCGTGCGTCCGTGATTGAGCTGCAGGCCGGCGAGTTTCCAGCCCTGGGTGCCGTCGCGCAGCGCATAGACCGGATTGGGAAAACCGGCGTTGATCAGCACCTGCGCACCGATGATGCTGCGCGTGCGACCGCCGCAGTTGACCACCACCGTGGTCTGCGGAGATTTCACGAAGGCCGGCATCCGGTACGGCAGCTCGGCGCTCGGGCAGTCGTATGCGCCGGGAATGCTGTTGCGTTTGAATTCGTTCAGCGGCCGGCTGTCGACGACGACCATGTCCCTGCCCGATTTCATCCAGGCATCCAGTTCGGTGGCCGTCACTTCCGGCGGCGCATCCTCGTGCTGGATGTATTCACCGAAGGCCTTGCTCGGCACGTAGACGCCGGTGTACAGCCGCCCGCCCGCGGCCTTCCAAGCCGGCGTGCCGCCATCAAGTACGCCAACATCACGGTAACCGCCGGCAGCAAGTTTCCCGGCTGCACGTTCCGCCAACCCCTCGCCGCCGTCACAGACAACGATGCGAACATCCCTGCGCGGCAGCAGCGCCGGCACACGCAGCTCAAGCACGCTCAGCGGCACATTGGATACGCGCAGCAGATGGCCGGTGTATGAATAAACGCCCTCCTCGCGTACATCGAGCACGGCGAGTTCGCCGCCGCCGTCGTACCACTGCCTCAGCTGAACCGGTGTGATTCTTTTTGCCATGTCAGGATTGGGTCCCATGAACGATATGAAGCCCCCAACCCGCCCGGGAAAGGCCGGCAGAGCGGATGGAAACAACACCTCCCGGACCAAACATCAATGGCGGATCGGCCACATCATGCTGCAGCAGATGGGTACCGAACGCACCTTCCTGCGCAAGCAGCAGATCACCCGCTGCCGAGGCCACCGTGAGCGCGGCGCGCGTCAGCACGCTGCTTTCTCCGACGTGGGCACCGATGATGACGGGAATGCCGCGGTCACGCAACGCAGCCAGCAGTTCAAGTGAGCGCAGAAGCCCGCCCATTTTCGACAGCCTGAGGTTGACAATGCACGTCGCGCCGAGGGCACCGAGTTCGTCAAGCTGGGCCGCACGCAGCAGGCTCTCGTCGAGGATGACGCGTGTCCGCAACCGCCGGCAAAGCTGCAGCAGGCCAAGGTAATCCCCCGCAGGCAGGGGCTCCTCGAGCGCGGCGAAAGGAAAGTCCAGCGACTCAAGCGCCGCCGCCGCGGAATCCGCGTCCGGCCACAGGTTGTTGGCATCGGCACGCACGTTCGAGGCCGCAACACCGGCCGCGGCGAGTGCGGTGATTTTTTCGCGGTCACGATCCGCATCGCCGGAAAGCTTGATCTTGAAGCTGCCGAACCCGGCCTTCAGGTACTGCTTGAGCTGTGCGGCAAAAGCTTCCCGGCCGGAATCCCCGATGACCGCTGTGTAACGAAACTCGCCCTGCAACTCCGGCAGTCCGAGCAGGGCTTCGACACTGCATCCGGCACGCCGTCCGAGCAGGTCAAGGACCGCCGACTCGGCGGCAGTCCAGGCCGCAGGATTGCGGTCGATCTCCGCGGCATGCGCCGCGACCCAGGCCCGCAGCGTTTGCACATCGGACACCGATCGCCGCAGATCTCCGGCGCAGCCTTCCAGGAAGCGCTGCGCTCCGGCAAGGTCTTCACCGGTGACGTACTCGCGGGGACAACCTTCGCCATGGCCGGATGTCCCGTCATCGGAACAGGCCTGCACCCAGATGGTCTGGGTCGTATCGCGCGCCGCCGACGCATGCCGGAAAGTCATCCGGAAAGGGATGCGCAATGCAGAGACTGCAAGACGGTCGATCACCATGTCAGCGACGGACCTTCGCCTCGAAATCGAAACCGGTTTCCCGCAGGTAGGCCAGCACGGCCGGCTTGAACTGTCCTTCCCGCTGACCGAGCCCGACGCAGAACTGCTTGTAAGCCTCGCCGGTCTCCGGCTGCAGCCATGCAGCCGATAACGTAGCCAGCCGACCGCTCTCGCGCTTGGCAGCGTATTCGATGTTGATCGCCTGCAACCGCGTATCGACGGCGAGCGCGAATTCGGCTGCCGTGATCGCGGCAGCGGCATCCGTTTCGGCATAAAGCCGGTAGGTTTGCGCCTGTTCGTCCGCCAGCATTTTCACGAAACGCAGCGCGAGTCCGGCATCCGCAGCGGCGCCCTGGACGGCGGCCAGCACCTGGCCCTCGTAGAGTTTTTCCCCGGTGATGCTGGTCACGCCCCTGCCCTTCTGCACGAACTTCAGCAGCGGAGTGCGGTGCAGGTGGCCGGTGACGCGGACGATGTCGTTGATGAAGTAGCGGTAGAGGCCTGAGGGCGTCGACACGATCAAATAATAGTCCCGCCCCTTGCGCAACCGGTCCAGCGTCAGGAATTCGGGCTCACCGCGGTCCCAGCGCTCACGCTCGACGAACTCGAAAAAATGCGCAAACAGTGTCGGCAGCCCGCTGCCCGGACGGCGGCCGAGGGTCACCGTCCCCCTGAACTCGCTGGCAACATAACCCAGTTCGAAGACACGGGTCCGTGCATCCAGCTCCTGCCGCACAGCGGCGGCCGCCACGCCGGCGCTGCCGCAGGTCCACATCATCACTCCGCGCAACTCCGGCCACAGTTCATGCAGGCGCGGCGCCCGTCCTGCCGCCTGCAACCGCAGGAGTTCAGCGGCGCGTTGCGGCACGGCTCCGAGTCGGCCTTGAAGGGCCTTGAACACATCGTCCGGCAAATCGCCCGCGCAGAAAAATCCGCCCGACTGCAGGTCGGCAACCAACTGGTGCTGGTGCTCGGCATACAGACGGACCAGCACGAGCAGTGTGGTCGGGTTCGCGGAGCCGATATAGGTCAGATCACGCCGGGGCAGCGCGAGCCGCAGGATGGTCAGGTACTTGAGACGGCTGTCGGCAATCGTCAGCACTTCCTGCGGCAATACGAACTTGTCGCGGACGATTCCGGGCGTGTTGCCGGACACAATGCCGGACGCCGAACCATAGGGTTTGCCGTTCGCCAACCGTCCCTCTTCGCGCGGGCTGACGATCGCCAGTATGCTGCCGACGAAGGCCTCGGGGCATATCCGGTGCTGCGAAGCCACGGCCAGCCGGTGGATCCGCCGCAGAAACCGCAGGTGTGTCAGGATCAGCGGCACATCCTTGGGCTGTCCGGTGCTTCCGCTGGTTCGCAGGTAACGCAGTGGCGCCTCCCGCGTCAGGGCCGCCTCTCCCCGCCCGATTTCCGCATCGATGTACGGGCGCAGGGCTTCGAAATCCGAAACCGGCACGCACGCCGCATATTGCTCCGCCGATGTGATTCCGGAAAAACCGTGGCGTCGGCCAAAGGTGGTATCCCGGTTGTCGCGCAGCAGTCTCGCCAGCACGCGCCGCTGCTCGCGCATCGGATCACGCAAAGCCGCCGCGAGGCGCAGCATTTCCACGGCGCGGGCCAGCCGCAGGCTGGCCGAGACCGCAAAATTCGCCAGCCGCCGTCGCGGGTCCTGCCGCGGCCTGCCAAAGGGTGTGAACATCTGCGCAACGAAGCCGCGGGGATAGTCACGGTCGGTTATGCCGATGTCGAGCGTGCGCCCGTCGCGCGGCAGAAACCAGGTGCCGAACAGCAGGTCCCACAGCAGCGTGGTGTTGCCGAAATTGCACTGCGCGATCTTCGGGTCGCGTGCATGGTGCCAGCGGTGCGTCTCCGCGCTGCCGACAATGTAGTTGAGCACCCCGTAACGCAAGCGCACGTTGCTGTGCTGGAAAAAGCCGTTGACCGAATACGCAAGGAAGTATCCGGCGATCACTTCCGACGCCACACCCAGCATCAGGAATGGCACGGTATCGAGACCGAAGTGCAGCAGCTTCTCCAGCGGATGGAAACGGCCGACGTTGAGCAGGTAGAGGATGTCCGGGGAATGGTGGACTTCGTGCAGCTTCCACAGCGGAGTCACGCTGTGACAGGCACGGTGCAGCCAGTAACGCAGAAAATCCACCGCCAGCACCATTGCCAGAATCTGTGCGGCCAGCGGCCAATGGTGTGGCCAGGGACTGGACGACGGGTCGTGCCACGAATCCGCGACCAGGATCAGCGCAAGCGCGGCAAGCGCACGCGGCAGCAGAACCTGCACCACCGCCATGAACGCTGCGTCCGCGCGGACGTCAGCCCAGCGTGGCCGCCAGTCCAGCCGCTCGGGAAACTTCCATTCGAGCAGCAGGATCGCGATACCTGCAAAAACAATGGGGGGATACACCGCGGCCACAGGCGCGACTCCGTGCGACAGCAGCAGCCCGTATGCGACTGCCGCGGCCGCAAAGAAGAGGGGATACCAGAGATAGGGCAGGACCCGGGTCACGTCGATGCTGGGCTGGTGGGAAAGTCAGTCGCCGGGCGCAGATGATAACAGGCCACCTGCAGCATGAAGGCCGCGAGCACCAGATGGAAAAATCCGGGAATCCAGGCGCGGAACCAGGGATGCGCTTCCGGCCAGGAGATGCCGACGGCAAGGCGCAGCAGGGATCCCGCAAAATAGACCCATCCCCCGATCCGGAGGGCCGCGCCGAGACTCGGCCGTCGTCGCAGCCGCCCCGGAGCAGCCTGCAACGACATCCACGCCATCAGCAGCAGGAGCAGCAGCTGCGACGCCAGCAGTACGCCATACGACAGATTGCTGCCCTGGAATTGCTCAAAGCGGGGCAACCAGGGCAGGTCCAGCACGCGCTGAACGGCCTGTCCCGCGACACGCAGAAAAAACAGCCCGGTCAGCAGCCACATCCAGACCACGGATCCGCACCGCAACCGCTCCCGTCCCCTGCTCAGATCCGGCACTCCTCGGATCCGCAACCCAGGTCGCGGTCCGACTCGGCCAGCAGCCGGTCGAAGGACTCCGGCGCGTGTATCAGCCTGCCGGTCACCGCCGGCGAATGCGCCTGCAGCCACTGGCTGTGCGTCGGATGGTC
>JALHND010000100.1 GCA_022843705.1 Burkholderiales bacterium | reverse complement strand
CTGTTCGAGCCGCTGGGCTACATGCTGGCGACGCTGATTTTCCTGCTGGGGCTGACCGGCTATTTCAACCGCGGCCGCCACCTGATGAACGGCCTGACCTGCGTGCTGTTCGTCGCGATCAGCTATGTTGCCTTCACCAAGCTGCTCGGCGTGAACCTCGCCCGCGGCATCATCCCGTTCTGAGGCGCAGATGGAAACCCTGACCCATATCCTGAACGGTTTTGTCGTTGCGACGCAGCCGATCAACCTGTGGTACACCTTCCTCGGCGTATTCATGGGCACCATCATCGGCGTGCTGCCCGGCATCGGTCCCTCGGCCGGCATCGCGCTGCTGATCCCGATCACCTACGGCATGAACCCGACCTCGGCGCTGATCATGATGGCCGGCATCTACTACGGCGCCAAGTACGGCGGTTCGACCACCGCGATCCTGATCCGCACGCCCGGCGAGGCGGCTTCGGTGATGACCTCGATCGACGGCTACGAGATGGCGAAAAAAGGCCGTGCCGGCGCCGCACTGGCGGTGTCCGCAATCGGCTCCTTCATCGCCGGCACCATCGGCGTCATCGGTTTGACACTGTTCGCGGTGCCGCTGACCTCGATGGCCCTGAAGTTCGGGCCGGCCGAATACTTCACGCTGATGCTGTTCGCGATGACCGCGGTGTCGACGCTGACCGGCAAGTCGCCGGCCAAGGGCGTCATCGCGACGGTCCTCGGCCTGATGATCGCCACCATCGGCATCGACCTGCAAAGCGGGCAGGCCCGCTACACCATGGGTATCCCCGAATTCCAGGACGGCGTCGGCTTCGTGGTGGTGGTGGTCGGGCTGTTTGCGATGGCGGAAGTGCTGCGCGGGCTGGAAGGCATCTACCGCGGCACCTCGGCCGAGGCGATGAAGATCAAGGGCAAACTGTGGCTGACGCGCGAAGAGTGGCGGCGCTCGATCGGACCGATCTGGCGCGGCGGTGTCATCGGTTTCGTAGTCGGCGTGCTGCCTGGCGCCGGCGGCACCATCGCCTCGATCATGTCCTACACCACGGAAAAGCGCATGTCCAAGCACCCGGAGGAATTCGGCCATGGTGCGATTGAGGGCGTGGCCGGTCCCGAGGCAGCCAACAATTCCGATACCGCCGGCGCGCTGGTGCCGCTGCTGACCCTGGGCATACCCGGAGGCGGCGCCACTGCGGTGATGCTGGGCGCCTTCATCATGTACGGCGTGCAGCCCGGGCCGCTGCTGTTCCAGAACCGCCCCGACCTGGTGTGGGGGCTGATCAACAGCATGTACATCGGCAACGTGATGCTGGTCATCCTCAACCTGCCGCTGATCGGCCTGTTCGTGCGACTGCTCTACATCCCGCAGGGCATCCTCTACCCGATGATCGTCGCGATTTCCGCGATCGGCGCCTATGCCATCAACGGCAGCGTCGTCGACCTGTGGCTGATCCTGCTCTTCGGCGTCATCGGCTACATCTTCGACAAGGTCGACATTCCGGTCGCGCCGCTGGTGCTGTCGCTGGTGCTGGGCGGCATGATGGAGCAGTCCTTCCGCCAGGCGATGACGATTTCCGGCGGCGATCTGAAGATCTTCTATGGCAGCGCGATCACCGTCACGCTGCTGGTGATGTCGCTGATTTCGGTGTTGCTGCCGTTCATCATCCCGCGGCTGAGGGCGATGGGCAGCAAGGGTGACGAGAGTTGAACCGATTTTTGTTTTTAATGTTCCGGAGAAGCAGGATTGAACAAGGTAACCGTAGTACCGGGTGACGGCATCGGCCCGGAAGTCGTGGGCTCGGCCTGTGCCATCATCAAGGCCTCGGGCGCGAAAGTGGAGTTCGAGGAAGTGCTGGTCGGCCTGCGTGCCGAGAAGGAATTCGGCACGCCGCTGCCGGTCAGCGTGCTGGAATCGATCGAGCGCAACGGGCTCGCGCTGAAAGGCCCGACACAGACGCCCTTCGGCGGCAGCTACCGCATCTACGTCGAGCGCATGCGCGGCGGCAAGGAATGGCGCGCCGACTACCCGAGCATCGCCATCGCGCTGCGCAAGGAGCTGGGGCTTTACGTCAACGTGCGTCCGGTCAAGAACTATCCCGGCGTCGCCACCCGTTACGACAACGTCGACCTGGTGATCTTCCGCGAGAACAGCGAGGATCTGTATGTCGGCAACGAACGCATGGTCGATGACGACACCGCGGAGGCGATCAAGCGCATCACCCGCGGTGCCACCGAGCGCACCGCGCGTTACGGCTTCGAATACCTGAAGAAGACCGGTCGCAAAAAAATGACCATTGGCCACAAGGCCAATGTGCTGAAGATGACCGACGGCCTGTTCCTGAGGGCGGGGCAGGACGTGGCGAAGGCTTATCCGGACATTATCTGCGACGCCCGCGTCATCGACGCCCTGTGCATGGAACTGGTGATCAAGCCCGAGACTTTCGACGGCCTGCTGCTGGCCAACCTGTTCGGCGACATCGTGTCCGACCTCGCCGCCGGCCTGGTTGGCGGCCTTGGCGTCGCGCCCGGCGCCAACGTCGGCGAGAAATGCGCGATGTTCGAGGCGGTGCACGGCTCCGCGCCCGACATCGCCGGCAAGGACATCGCCAATCCGATGGCGGTGATCCTCTCCGGCGTGCTGATGCTGCGCCACATCGGCGAGAACGACGCCGCCGGCCGCATCGACGCCGCGCTGACCCAGGTGCTGGCCGAGAAAAAACACGTCACCCGCGACCTCGGCGGCGATGCCGGCACCAAACGTTTTACAGAGGCGATCATCGCCAAGTTGTAAGAAACAAAAGCCCTTGGCCTCAGAGTCTGCAGAGAACACAGAGAAAATACAATAAATTCAATAAAAACAATAACTTATTTATTGCATGAGACTTTGCTTGCTGTTTCTGAAGCTCTCTGTGCTCTCTGTGTCCACTGTGGCTGCTTTTGACTCTTTGGCTGCCCTTGATTTTGATCCCGCTTTCGGAGAACTCCCTTGGGTAAACGCATCGTAGTAGTCGGCGCCGGCGCCATTGGCGGCATTGCCGGCGGTCACATGACCCGTGCCGGACATGACGTCACGCTGATCGACCCCTGGCCCGAACATGTTGAAGTCATGCGCGAGAAGGGTCTGCACCTGTCGGGCATGACGCCTGAAGAGACCCATCTCATCAAGGTCAACGCGATCCACATCACCGAAGTGCAGCGCTTCTGCAAGGAAAAGCCCTTCGACATCGCCTTCATCTGCGTCAAGTCCTATGACACTGAATGGGCGACGCACCTGATCAAGCCCTATCTTGCGCCCGACGGTTTCTGCGTGTCGCTGCAGAACTGCATCAACGAGGAGCGCATCGCCGCCATCGTCGGCTGGGGCAAGACGCTGGGCTGCATCGCCAGCCTCGTCGCCGCCGAACTCTACGCGCCGGGGCGCATCAAGCGCACGGTGCCGCTGGGCGGCGACAAACACACGGTATTCCGGGTCGGCGAACCGCATGGCCGCATCACGCCGCGCGCCGAGGAAATCGCCGCGCTGCTGCGTTCGGCCGACAGCTCGAAGGTCACCACCAACCTGTGGGGAGAGCGCTGGTCGAAACTGACGGTCAATGCCATGCGCAACGGCCTCTGCGCGGCGACCGGCCTTTCGGGCAACCAGCGCGACGCCGCCGACGGCCCGCGCTGGGTGTCGATCCGCCTCGGCTCGCAGTCGGTGCGTGTCGGCCAGGCGCTGGGTTATTCGCTGGAAAAGATGCTCGGCATGGAGCCGGAGATGCTCGCGCTGGCGGGCGAGGGCAACAAGGACGCACTGGCCGGGATCGAGGAGATCCTGCGCGAAGGCGCGAAGAAACGCTCCGACGAGCAGCGACCGTCGATGGCGCAGGACATGTTCAAGGGCCGCCGCACCGAGACCGATTTCATCAACGGCTACGTCGCCGAACGTGGCGCCTTCATCGGCGTGCCGGCGCCGCTGCACGTCAAGATGAACGACCTGGTGCACCGGGTCGAACGCGGCGAAGTCCAGCCGGGAGCCGACCTGATCGCAGGCTGGTGAACGCCGGCAACACGGCGTGGCAATAAGGAGAACGGAGTGATGAGCAGAATCCTGGCGTCGCTGGCTCTGCTGTACGTTGCCATCCTGGCGGCGCCGGCCGCGGCCTGGCAGCCCGAAAAACCGATCGAAATCGTGGTGCCGACCACACCCGGCGGCGGCATCGACCGCTCGGCACGGCTGCTGCAGAAAATCATCCAGGAGGAAAAGCTGGCGCCGGTGCCGGTCAGCGTGACCAACAAGCCGGGTGGGGGCGGCGCGGTGTCGCTGGTGTATCTCAACCAGCATGCCGGCGACGGCCACTTTGTCGCCATCAATTCCCCCAACCTCATCGCCAACGATCTCAACGGCAGGGGGGCGGTCAAGTACCGCGATGTGACACCGCTCGCCAATCTGTTCAGCGAATACACCGTGATTGCGGTGCGTGCCGATTCACCGCTGAAGCGCGGGCAGGATTTCATCGACCGCCTGCGCAAGGATCCGCAGTCGCTGGCGGTGTCGACGCCGACCACGCTGGGCAGCGTCAACCACCTGTCCTTTGCGCTGGTGGCGAAGGCGGGCGGCATCGATCCGCGCAAGCTGAAGGCGGTCGTGCTCGGTTCCGGCGGCGATGCCGTCACCGCGCTGCTGGGCGGCCACATCGACGCCCATACCGGCACGCCATCGTCTGTGGTGCGCATGGTGCAGGCGGGGCAGGTGCGCGCGCTGGCGATCCTCGCGCCCAAGCGCATCGGCGGCCCCTATGCGGAGACTCCGACCTGGACCGAACTCGGCTACAAGGCGGTGATGGATACCTGGCGCGGCGTCATTGGCCCGAAGGGCATGACTGCGGCGCAGATTGCCTGGTGGGACGGTGTGCTGGCAAAGGCCGTGACTTCGGAGATCTGGAAGCAGGCGCTGGAACAGAACACCTGGGAAGCGAATTACCTGAACAGCGCGCCGACCCGCAAGCTGTTCGATTCGGAACACGCCGATTACCGGGCCATCCTCGGTGACCTCGGCATGATCAAGTAAGCGGAAGGAAAAGCCGGTGACCACGCCCCGCACGATGTTCGACAAGGTCTGGAGCAGCCATATCGTCGCGGAAGAAGAGGGCGAAATCCTGCTCTACGTCGATCGCGCACTGATCCACGAAGGTTCCTCCCATGCCTTCGCCGCGCTGAAGCGGCGCAGCCAGAAGGTCGCGCGGCCGCATCAGGTCTTTGCCTTCACCGACCACTACGTGCCGACCAGCGGCCGTGACAAGGGCATCGCGGGCATCGCCGTCGATGAAATCCGCAACATGGTGATCGCCCAGCACGAGAACACCAAGCTGCACGGCATCCGCCTGTTCGGCTTCGACGATCCGGCGCAGGGCATCCTGCACATCGTGCCGCCGGAGCAGGGCATCACCCAGCCCGGCATGCTGATCGCAGGCGCCGACTCCCACACCTCGACCCACGGCGCTTTCGGCGCCATCGCCTTCGGCATGGGCGCCTCCGACATGACCCATGTCATGGCGACCCAGGCGACCTGGCAGCGCAAGCCGAGGACGCTGCGCATTGTCGTCGACGGTGAACTCGGTTTCGGCGTCGCGCCCAAGGACATCATCCTCGCGGTGATCGCGAACATCGGCGCCGGCGGCGGTGTCGGCCATGCCATCGAATATGCCGGTTCGACCTTCCGCCGCATGAGCATGGAAGGCCGCATGACCGTCTGCAACATGTCGATCGAGGCCGGCGCGCGCTGCGGCATGATCGCGCCCGACGACACGACGCACGCCTACATCGACGGCCGTCCCTGGGCGCCGAAAAAGGGCGCGGAATGGGATGCGGCAATGGCGCTGTGGAAAACACTGCCCAGCGATGACGGCGCGGCCTTTGACCGCGAGGTGCGGCTCGAAGCCGCGCAGATCGAGCCGATGGTGACCTGGGGCGTCAATCCGGAAATGGCCGGTGCCGTCGGCGGCAACGTGCCTGACCCGAAGAATGCCCCGGACGAACGCCGCCGCAGCGACTGGACGATGGCGCTGGACTACATGGGGCTGCAGGCCGGCATGGCCCTGCAGGACATCAGGATCGACCGCGTGTTCATCGGTTCCTGCACCAACAGCCGCATCGAGGACATCCGTGCCGCCGCCGAGGTCGCCAAGCGCGGCAAGGCCGTGGTGCCGGCCTGGGTCGTGCCCGGCTCGCAGACCGTCAAGCGCCAGGCCGAGGCCGAGGGGCTCGACAAGATACTAACCGCCGCCGGCTTTGAATGGCGCGATCCCGGCTGCTCGCTGTGCACCGCCATCAACGGCGACCAATTGAAGCCGGGCGAACGCTGTGCCTCGACCTCCAACCGCAATTTCCGCAACCGCCAGGGCCCGGGCGGCCGCACCCACCTCGTCAGCCCGGCAATGGCCGCGGCGGCGGCGATCAAGGGGCACTTTGCGGACGTCCGGGAAGTGTTGAAGTAAGGCAAAAAGAGAAAAGCAAGCCACAGAGGACACAGAGAACTGCAACATCCATTAACAGGATGTACAGGATAAACAGGATTAAAAACCGGGACATCGATGTTTGGCATATCAACCAGGGGGTTTTATCCTGTTTATCCTGTACATCTTGTTAAATCGGTTTTGGTTTTTCTCTGTGCTCTCTGTGCTCTCTGTGTCCTCGGTGGCTAAAAGTTTTTGAACTTGATTTTCAAGGAAGCACCGCATCATGACCGGCAACACCCCGCAATCAATCATCGGCAAACTCTGGGATTCCCACCACATCCTCACCGACGAGGGCGAGTCGCTGATGTACGTCGACGTCGCACTGGCGCAGGAGAACACGCTGCACGCCTTCACCGCGCTGGAGAAGGCGGGGCGCAAGGTGCGCAAACCCGCGCAGATATTCGCCTTCACCGACCATTACGTGCCGACCACCGGGCGGGCGAAAGGCCCGGCAGGCATCGCCGATGACGGCATCCGCAACATGGTGGTCGACCTGCAGGACCTGGCGAACAAACACGGCGTCACGCTGTTCGGCATGGCGCACGAACACCAGGGCATCATGCACATCGTGCCGCCGGAGCAGGGCATCATCCAGCCGGGGCTGTTCGTGATCGGCAATGATTCGCACACATCCACCCACGGCGCCTTCGGTTGCCTCGCCTACGGCGTCGGCGCCTCCGAGTTCGCGCACGTGATGGCGACCCAGACCCTGTGGCAGCGCAAGCCGAAATCGATGCGCATCACGGTCGACGGCGCGCTCGGCTTTGGCGTCACCGCGAAGGACCTGATCCTCGCGCTGATCGCGCAGATCGGCGTCGACGGCGCCACCGGCCACGCGATCGAATATGCCGGCCCGGCCATCCGCGCGCTGAGCATGGAAGGCCGCATGACCGTCTGCAACATGTCGATCGAGGCCGGCGGCCGTGTCGGCCTGATCGCGCCCGACGACAAGACCTATGCCTGGGTCGAGGGCCGGCCTTACGCGCCCACCGGCAAGGCCTGGGAACGGGCGCTCGATGGCTGGCGCGCGCTGGCCAGCGATGACGGTGCGCATTTCGACAGGGAAGTGACGCTGGACGCCGCGCAGATCGCGCCGACGGCGACCTGGGGCATCACGCCGGAACACGCATTGCCGATCACCGGCGTTGTGCCCGACCCGTCGGGCATCAAGGATGCCAAGAAGCGCGCCGAGTTCGAGACCGCGCTGGAATACATGGCCCTGCGGCCCGGCATGGCCTTGCAGGACATCAGGCTCGACCGCGTGTTCATCGGTTCCTGCACCAATGCCCGCATCGAGGACCTGCGCGCCGCAGCCGCGGTGGCCAAACACGGCAAGGCGAAAGTGACGACCTGGGTGGTGCCCGGCTCGATGGCGGTCAAGCGCCAGGCCGAAGCCGAAGGCCTCGATCAGGTGTTCATCAAGGCCGGTTTCGAATGGCGCGATCCCGGCTGCTCGATGTGCACCGCGATCAACGGCGACTACCTGCAGCCGGGAGAACGCTGCGCCTCGACCTCCAACCGCAATTTCCGCAACCGCCAGGGTCCCGGCGGACGCACCCATCTGGTCAGCCCGGCAATGGCCGCAGCAGCGGCGATCAAGGGGCATCTCACGGATGTTCGTGAAATTATCAAATAAATCAAATACTTAAAGTCAAATGCGTAGCCACAGAGGGCACAGAGAACTGCGAATAACATCCGGGTTTTGTTTTTCTCTGTGAACTCTGTGTCCTCTGTGGCTAAAAGGTTTTAGGTTTCAGCTTTCAGGAGCAACCATGCAACCCTTCACCACACTCACCGCCATTGCCGTGCCGATGCACGAAGCGAACATCGACACCAACCAGCTGTGCCCGACACGCTTCAACAAGGTGCCGCGCGGGCCCAAGTACCGCGAGATCCTGTTCTACGACTCGCGTTTCAGGCCGGATGGTACACCGACCGAATTCATGTTGAACGCCGCCCCCTACGACCAGTCGGGCATCATCGTCGCCGACCGCAACTTCGGCTGCGGCTCCTCGCGCGAGACCGCGGTCTATGCGCTCTACGAATTCGGCATCCGTTGCGTGATCGCGCCGAGTTTCGGCGACATCTTCGCCGCCAACTGCGCCAAGAACGGCCTGCTGGCGCTGACGCTGCCGGAAGAGGAGTGTGCCGCGATCCGCCGCCAGCTGCAGGACAAACCCGGCGCCCAGGTCAGCGTCGACCTCGCCGCGCAGACGGTGACCGATGTCGCCGGCAAGGTGCACAAGTTCGAAATCCACGAAGTGCGCAAGCGCTGCCTGCTCGAAGGGCTGGACGACATTGCCCGCACGCAGCAGTATGCGGCGAAGATCGAGGGGTTCGAAAAGGGGTATTACAAGTCGAGAGCGTGGTTAAAAGCGGTTTAAATAGCCAGATCAAGGGTGGGTATCATGAGCCGAACACAGTCTAGAAATATTGTGACAATCGTGTTTTATGTATTTGTTTTCATGATTTTTCCAAGCTTGGCGGCCGAAACGGAGCCGAGGTTTCCTTGGGATGATCGCCCTGCCTCTTGTTTTAAAACCGCAGGTGATGTGGCTTCTTCACAGTGCAAGCTCTCAAGTTGGGAGGATTGGGATCAAGCCCTGAATCGAGTGGTTTCGCTCTACAACATGGGCCAATTTCGGCTATTAGAGCGCGCATTGAGTGAGCTTGCAGCCTCGGATTATCGTTATCCCAATGGAGATCCAGCTGTCAGCGCGGCTTATTGGGCATTTCGTAAGGTGATGCCCGCGCCGGGGGCGCATGAAATAAACCGGAAATTGATTGATCAATGGCAGAAGCAGTTTCCGAATTCACATTTTGCTGTTTTTGCTAATGCACGTTATGCATATGCCTTGGCTTGGAAAGTCAGGGGAAGCGGCTATGCCGGTAGCGTATCTAAGGAGTCCTGGGAACTGTTCTCCATTAGATTGCGCGAGGCGGCGCAAATTCTCTTGAAGTCGCCCAAAGCACTGAAAGACACCCCTCTTTGGCATAACCTGATGCTTGCAATCGAGCAAGACATGGGTCCAAGTGGAAATCCGGACCGCGTATTTGAAAATGCCGTCAAACAATGGCCAAGGTACTATGATTTTTACGAAGTCCGCCTTACGCGCTTGGTTCCAAGATGGGGAGGGAATTGGCTTGCCGTTGAAAAATTCATCAACTACTGGAGCAAGCAACAAGCAAAAACAGAAGGAGATTCCCTGTATGCAAGATTGAATTTCAGTCTCGTCCGGCAAGGATATACACCTGACCAGACCGCGATGGATTGGAAAAGAATGCGGATCAGCCTTGATGATTTGACAAACCGTTATCCTTCGATCGAGTTCAAGAATGTAAGTGCCAGTTACGCTTGCTTTGCACGGGACAAGGATGCATTTATCAAGGCCATGACAAAGCTGAAGCCTGGTGAATTAAGCCCGAATCTATGGTTGAGTGGCAGTTCATATGAGGCATGCATGCGGTGGACTGCCATTTAGTGCTTCTTTGGCGATGCTGTGTGGTGTTGGGTGATTATCGGATGGTCTTCTTATAACGAAATCATTGGAGGGGCAAGATGAAGGTGATATTCGGAAAAATGGTTGTTCTTTCTGGTGTTGCGCTGGCGTTGACGAGCGTCAACATACAGGCCCAGGCCTGGCAGCCCGACCGGAATGTCGAAATCGTCATCAACACCGCGCCGGGCAGCGGCCAGGATTCGACCGGGCGGCTGATCCAGAAAATCCTCCAGGACCGCAAGGCGGTGCCGACCTCGATCACCGTGGTCAACAAGCCCGGCGGCGGCGGCGCGATTGCCTATGCCTATCTGCAGAGCCAGGCGGCCAACGGCCACTTCGTGTCGATCGCCTCGAAAAGCCTGCTGACCAACCACATCTCCGGCCGTTCGCAGGTCACCTACAGCGACCTGACACCGCTGGCGATCCTGTTCGACGAATACATCACCGTCGCGGTCAAGGCCGATTCGCCGATCAAGAGCGGGCGTGACCTGCTGGACCGGATGAAAAAGGATCCCGGCTCATTGAGCTTCGGTGTCGCGACCAGCCTCGGCAACCCCAACCACCAGGGCGTTGCGATGGCTTTGAAGGATGCCGGCATCGACCTGAAAAAAACGCGGACCCCCGTGTTCCAGTCCGGCGGCCAGGCGGTCACCGCGCTGCTCGGCGGCCACGTCGATGCCGTGCCCGGTTCGGTTGGCCTGATGCGCAAACACCTCGAAGCCGGCAGCATCCGCGTCATCGCCGTCGCCGCGCCCCAGCGCCTCACGGGGCTTTATGCCAACGTGCCGACCTGGAAGGAGCAGGGCGCCAACGCCATCGTCTCCAACTGGCGCGGCCTGATCGGCCCGCCCGGCATGACCGCGGCGCAGATCGCCTACTGGGATGGTGCGCTGAAACAGCTGTCGCAGAGCGAGGGCTGGAA
>JALHND010000099.1 GCA_022843705.1 Burkholderiales bacterium | reverse complement strand
GCCAAGGGCGGCAAGCTGATTGTTGCCAAGGACAAGCGCATCACCGTCAAACACGTCCGTGACATGGAGGCGGCCGGACTCAAGCGCCTCGATGTGCCGGAGGACTTCCTGCTCGGCCGCGCGCTGGCACGCAACGTGATCGACAAATCCACCGGGGAACTGGTGGCAAGTGCCAACGACGAGATCACCGAAGAGGCGCTGGCCAAGCTGCGCGAGGCCGGCGTGGACAGCATCGAGACCATCTACACCAACGATCTTGACCAGGGCCCGTACATTTCCCAGACGCTGCGCATCGACGAGACCGCCGACCAGCTGGCGGCGCAGATCGCGATCTACAGGATGATGCGTCCGGGCGAGCCTCCCACCGAAGATGCCGTGAAAACGCTGTTCAACGGCCTGTTCTTCTCGGCAGACCGTTATGACCTGTCGGCCGTCGGTCGCATGAAATTCAACCGCCGGGTCGGCCGTTCGGAACTGACCGGCGACAGCACGCTGTCGCCGGATGACATCGTCGCGGTGATCCGCATCCTGGTTGAACTGCGCAACGGCAAGGGCGAAATCGACGATATCGACCACCTTGGCAACCGTCGTGTGCGTTCGGTGGGCGAGCTGGCGGAAAACCAGTTCCGCGCCGGTTTGGTGCGCGTCGAGCGCGCAGTCCGGGAGCGCCTGTCCCAGGCCGAATCCGACAACCTGATGCCGCACGACTTGATCAATGCCAAGCCGGTGTCGGCGGCGATCCGTGAGTTCTTCGGCTCCTCGCAGTTGTCGCAATTCATGGACCAGACCAATCCGCTGTCGGAAATCACCCATAAGCGCCGTGTTTCGGCGCTGGGACCGGGCGGCCTCACGCGCGAGCGCGCCGGTTTCGAGGTGCGCGACGTGCACCCGACGCATTACGGCAGGGTCTGCCCGATCGAGACGCCGGAAGGCCCGAACATCGGCCTGATCAACTCGCTGGCGATTTATGCCCGCACCAACGAATACGGTTTCCTCGAGACGCCTTACCGCAAGGTCAAGGATGGCAGGGTCAGCGACGAGATCCATTACCTGTCGGCGATCGAGGAAGGCAAGTACGTGATTGCGCAGGCGAATGCCGCGCTCGACAAGAACGGCAAGTTCACTGACGAACTGGTGTCCTGCCGTCATCACAATGAATTCGCGCTGTCGGCACCTGACCGCATCGAGTATATGGACGTGGCGCCGGCGCAGGCCGTGTCGGTGGCCGCTTCGCTTATTCCCTTCCTTGAGCACGACGACGCCAACCGCGCGCTGATGGGCTCGAATATGCAGCGCCAGGCGGTTCCCTGCCTGCGTGCCGAAAAGCCGCTGGTCGGCACCGGCCTTGAGCGTACGGTTGCGGTCGACTCCGGCACTGCGGTGCAGGCGCGCCGCGGCGGCGTGGTTGACTACATCGACGCCGGCCGTATTGTGGTGCGCGTCAACGACGACGAAACCTCCGCCGGCGAAGTCGGCGTGGATATCTACAACCTGGTCAAGTACCAGCGGTCAAACCAGAACACCAACATCAACCAGCGGCCGCTGGTCAAGGTGGGTGACCATATCGCCCGCGGCGACGTGGTGGCCGACGGTGCTTCGACCGACATGGGCGAACTGGCTCTGGGTCAGAACATGCTGGTCGCGTTCATGCCCTGGAATGGCTACAACTTCGAGGACTCGATCCTGATCTCGGAGCGTGTGGTTGCCGACGACCGCTTTACCTCGATCCATATCGAAGAGCTGTCGGTTGTTGCCCGTGATACCAAGCTGGGGCCGGAGGAAATCACCCGCGACATTTCGAACCTGTCGGAATCGCAACTGGGCCATCTCGACGAATCGGGCATCATCCACATCGGCGCCGAAGTCGAGGCTGGCGACGTTCTGGTCGGCAAGGTGACGCCAAAGGGGGAAACCCAGCTGACGCCGGAAGAAAAACTGCTGCGCGCGATCTTCGGTGAGAAGGCTTCTGACGTGAAGGACACCAGCCTGCGCGTGCCCTCCGGCATGTCGGGCACGGTCATCGACGTCCAGGTGTTCACCCGAGAAGGCATCGAGCGCGACAAGCGTGCCCAGCAGATCATCGACGACGAGCTGAAGCGTTACAAGAAGGATCTGGGCGACCAGCTTCGCATCGTTGAAAACGATGCCTTCGAGCGGCTCGAGCGCCTGCTGAACGGCAAAACCGCGAACGGCGGACCCAAGAAGCTGGCCAAGGGCGCCAAGATCACCAAGGCTTACTTGGCCGAAGTCGAGCGCCACAGCTGGTTTGACATCCGCCTGGCGAACGAAGAGTCCGCTGCGCAGATGGAGCAGATCAAGGAGAGCCTTGCACAGACCAAGCTGCAGTTCGACAAGGCCTTTGACGAGAAGAAGAAAAAGCTCACCAGCGGCGACGAATTGCCGCCCGGCGTGCAGAAGATGGTCAAGGTCTACCTGGCAGTCAAGCGCCAGCTGCAACCTGGTGACAAGATGGCCGGCCGCCACGGCAACAAGGGGGTGATTTCGAAGATCACCCCGGTCGAGGACATGCCGCACATGGCCGACGGCACGCCCGTCGACATCGTGCTCAACCCGCTCGGCGTGCCGTCGCGGATGAACGTGGGCCAGATTCTTGAAACCCATCTGGGCTGGGCTGCAAAAGGCCTCGGCATCCGCATCGGCGAGATGCTCAAGGCCCAGGCCAGGGCCGCCGATGTCCGCAAGATGCTGGACAAGATCTACAACACCAACGGCAAGCCGGTGGATCTGGAAACGCTGAAGGACGAAGAGGTGATCGAGCTCGCGTCCAATCTGCGCAACGGTGTGCCGTTTGCGACCCCGGTGTTTGACGGCGCGACCGAAGTGGAGATCAGGCAGATGCTTGATCTTGCCTACCCTGCAGATGACGAACGCACGAAGAAACTCGGTTTCACGCCGGGCAAGACCCAGGTGACGCTGTACGACGGTCGCACGGGGGATCCCTTCGAGCGTCCTGTCACGGTGGGCTACATGCACATGCTGAAGCTGCACCACCTGGTCGACGACAAGATGCACGCGCGTTCGACCGGCCCGTACAGCCTGGTGACCCAGCAGCCGCTGGGCGGCAAGGCGCAGTTCGGCGGCCAGCGTTTCGGCGAGATGGAGGTCTGGGCGCTGGAGGCTTACGGCGCGGCCTATGTGCTGCAGGAGATGCTCACGGTCAAATCGGACGACACGGAAGGCCGGCGCAAGGTCTACGAGTCCATCGTCAAGGGCGATCACCGTATCGAGGCCGGCATGCCGGAATCGTTCAACGTGCTGGTCAAGGAGATCCGCTCGCTGGCGATCGACATCGATCTCGATCGCAACCGTTATTGATCAGGAACCAGGGAACGGCGGCAGAATGCGCCGCCGGACGCAGCGAACCGCGCAGCACGGCAAAGATTACGTAGGAGTTTGCGATGAAAGCACTGCTTGATTTGTTTAAACAGGTTACGCAGGAAGAGGAATTCGACGCGATCAAGATCGGGCTTGCTTCGCCCGAGAAGATCCGTTCCTGGTCGTATGGCGAGGTCAAGAAGCCGGAGACGATCAATTACCGCACGTTCAAGCCCGAACGCGACGGCCTGTTCTGCGCGAAGATCTTCGGGCCGACCAAGGACTACGAGTGCCTGTGCGGCAAGTACAAGCGCCTGAAGCACCGCGGCGTGATCTGCGAAAAGTGCGGCGTCGAGGTGACGCTGTCGAAGGTCCGTCGTGAGCGCATGGGCCACATTGAGCTGGCCAGTCCGGTTGCCCACATCTGGTTCCTGAAGTCCCTGCCGTCGCGCCTGGGCATGGTGCTCGACATGACGCTGCGTGACATCGAGCGCGTGCTTTATTTCGAAGCCTATGTGGTCACGGATCCCGGCATGACGCCGCTGAAACGCTGCCAGCTGATGACCGAGGACGATTACCTGGCGAAGGTCGAGGAATTCGGCGACGATTTCAGCGCATATATGGGCGCCGAGGGCGTGCGTTCCCTGCTGCGCAGCCTGGACCTTAACCATGAGGTCGAGACGCTGCGCGTCGACCTCAAGGCGACCAGTTCCGAAACCAAGATCAAGAAAATATCCAAGCGGCTGAAGGTGCTGGAGGCGTTCCAGAAGTCGGGCATCAAGCCCGACTGGATGGTCATGGAAGTGCTGCCGGTGCTGCCGCCGGAGCTGCGTCCGCTGGTGCCGCTGGATGGCGGCCGCTTCGCGACTTCAGATCTGAACGACCTGTATCGTCGCGTCATCAACCGCAACAACCGCCTTAAGCGGTTGCTCGAATTGAAGGCGCCGGAAATCATTGTCCGCAACGAGAAACGCATGCTGCAGGAGGCTGTCGATTCGCTGCTCGACAACGGCCGTCGCGGCAAGGCGATGACCGGTGCCAACAAGCGTCCGCTGAAGTCGCTGGCCGACATGATCAAGGGCAAAGGCGGCCGCTTCCGCCAGAACCTGCTGGGCAAGCGCGTCGACTACTCCGGCCGCTCGGTCATCGTGGTCGGCCCGCAGCTGAAGCTGCACCAGTGCGGCCTGCCGAAGAAAATGGCGCTGGAGCTGTTCAAGCCCTACATCTTCAACAAGCTGGAAGTCATGGGGCTGGCGACGACCATCAAGGCCGCCAAACGCATGGTTGAGAGTGAAGAGCCGATCGTCTGGGACATCCTCGAAGAGGTCATTCGCGAGCATCCGGTGATGCTGAACCGCGCACCGACGCTGCATCGTCTGGGCATCCAGGCGTTCGAGCCGGTGCTGATCGAGGGCAAGGCGATCCAGCTGCATCCGCTGGTTTGCGCGGCCTTCAACGCCGACTTCGACGGTGACCAGATGGCCGTTCACGTGCCGCTGTCGCTGGAGGCGCAGATGGAAGCGCGCACGCTGATGCTGTCTTCCAACAACGTGCTGTCGCCTGCCAACGGCGACCCCATCATCGTGCCTTCGCAGGACATCGTGCTGGGCCTGTACTACACCACGCGTGAAAAGCAGGGTGCCCGTGGCGAAGACTCGCATTTCATCAATGTCTCCGAAGTGTCCCGTGCCTATGAAACCGGCCAGGTCGAGATCAGTGCGCGCATTCATGTGCGCATCAAGGAGACCGAGGTTGACGAAAACGGCTCGAAGCGCGAGAAACTGACGCGTTACCAGACCACCGTCGGCCGCGCGCTGCTGTCGGAAATCCTGCCGCATGGATTGCCGTTCGAGTTCATCAACAAGGCGCTGAAAAAGAAGGAAATCTCCAAAATCATCAACGCCAGTTTCCGTCGCTGCGGCCTGCGCGAGACGGTGATTTTTGCGGACAAGCTGATGTACAACGGGTTTTCGATGGCCACACGCGCGGGCCTGTCGATTGCCGTGGATGACATGCTGGTGCCGAAGCAAAAAGACAACATCATCGGCGAGGCCGAGAAGGAAGTTCAGGAGATCGAAAAGCAGTACACCTCGGGTTTGGTGACCCAGGGCGAGCGATACAACAAGGTGGTCGATATCTGGGGCCGCGCCGGCGATCTGGTGGCAAAGGCGATGATGGAGCAGCTCGGCGTCGAACCGGTGATCGAGTGGGATGCCAAGGCCCGCGAATGGAAGCCGCGGCTCGACAAGAAGGGCGCCCCTGTCATGCAGGAGTCCTTCAACTCGATCTACATGATGGCTGACTCGGGCGCGCGCGGTTCGGCCGCCCAGATCCGCCAGCTCGCAGGCATGCGCGGCCTGATGGCCAAGCCGGACGGTTCGATCATCGAGACGCCGATTACCGCGAACTTCCGCGAAGGCTTGAACGTGCTGCAGTATTTCATCTCGACGCACGGTGCCCGCAAGGGTCTGGCCGATACGGCGCTGAAGACCGCAAACTCGGGTTACCTGACCCGGCGACTGGTTGACGTGACCCAGGATCTGGTGGTCACGGAAGAGGATTGCGGGACGGACGACGGCGTGGTGATGAAAGCCCTGGTTGAGGGCGGCGAAGTGGTGGAGAGCCTGCGGGAGCGAATTCTCGGGCGCGTGGCGGCGGCGGATGTCGTCAACCCCGAAAGCGGCGCTACCCTGTTCGAAGCCAACACCTTGCTGGACGAGGATGTTGTTGATGCCATCGAGGCTGCCGGCATCGACGAAGTGAAAGTGCGCACCCCGTTGACCTGCGCGACGCGTTACGGCCTGTGCACGCGGTGTTACGGCCGTGACCTGGGTCGTGGTTCGGTCGTCAACATCGGCGAAGCAGTGGGCGTGATCGCGGCGCAGTCGATTGGTGAGCCGGGCACGCAGCTGACGATGCGCACCTTCCACATCGGTGGCGCGGCATCCCGTACCGCGGTAGTCAGCCAGGTGGAGGGCAAATCGGCGGGTGTGGTCCGTTACTCGGCCGGCATGCGCTATGTTTCGAACACCCGCGGTGAGCTGGTGGCGATTTCGCGCAATGGCGAGATCATGATCCACGATGAAGCGAACCGCGAGCGTGAGCGTCACAAGGTGCCTTACGGTGCCCTGTTGTCGGCCCGCGACGGGCAGGCGGTCAAGCCCGGTCACGTTCTGGCGACCTGGGATCCGCATACCCGGCCGATCATCACCGAGTACGCCGGGCGCATCAAATTCGAGAACGTTGAAGAGGGCGTAACGGTTGCGAAGCAGATCGACGAGGTCACCGGACTGTCCACGCTGGTGGTGGTCGATCCCAAGCGGCGTGGCAGCGCGCAGGCCAAGGGCCTGCGGCCGCAGGTCAAGTTGCTGGACGCCAACAGCCAGGAAATCAAGATCGCCGGTTCCGACCAGTCGGTGAACATCACCTTCCAGATCGGCTGCATCATCACCGTGCGCGATGGCCAGGAGGTCGGGGTTGGCGAGGTGCTGGCGCGGATTCCGCAGGAGACTTCGAAGACGCGCGACATTACCGGCGGTCTGCCGCGTGTCGCCGAACTGTTCGAGGCGCGTTCGCCGAAAGACGCAGGCATGCTCGCCGAAGTTACGGGCACGGTGTCGTTCGGCAAGGACACCAAAGGCAAGCAGCGCCTGGTCATCACCGATCTCGATGGCGTTGCCCACGAGTTCCTGATTGCCAAGGACAAGCATGTGATGGCCCATGACGGCCAGGTGGTCAACAAGGGTGAAATGATCGTGGACGGCCCTGCAGACCCCCATGACATCCTGCGCCTGCTGGGCGTGGAGGCGCTTGCACGTTATATCTGCAACGAGGTGCAGGATGTGTACCGCCTGCAGGGTGTCAAGATCAATGACAAGCACATCGAAGTCATCGTGCGCCAGATGCTGCGTCGTGTGCATATCGTCGATGCAGGCGATACCCGTTTCATTACCGGCGAACAGCTCGAGCGCGCGGAAGTGCTGGAAGAAAACGAGCGTGTTGAGGCGGAAGGCAAGGTGCCTGCCCAGTACGAATTCGTGCTGCTGGGCATCACCAAGGCCTCGCTGTCCACCGATTCGTTCATCTCCGCGGCGTCGTTCCAGGAAACCACGCGAGTGCTGACCGAGGCGGCAATCATGGGCAAGCGCGACGAATTGCGCGGCCTGAAGGAGAATGTGATTGTTGGCCGACTGATCCCGGCAGGTACCGGACTGGCTTACCACCGTGTCCGTCGCAAGCAGGCCGCGCAGGCCGAGCTGGACCAGGCGGCCGCTGCGGCGGAGGCTGCGATTCCGGCCGCGCCGGAAGGTGAAGAGCAGGTAGCTTGACAGTAATGGTTCGACCCCATAAAATCGATAGTCTTTTTTGGGCGAGGTGCGACCTTAATTTTCGCGCCGTGCTCCAGCGGTAAAAAGTCCGGGACGGCGGAAACGCCGTCCCCGCATTTTTTGGGGCCGCGGCCTTAAAGCCGGCCGTCACGAGTCAGGTGCAGTTCGCAGTTAACGGAATATTGTCGTAACTTATTGAGAAACAAGGAAAAATGCCGACCGTAAACCAACTGGTGCGCAAACCCCGGGAAGCGCCCCGCACAAAGAGCAAAGTGCCGGCGCTGGCGGGCAGCCCGCAAAAACGCGGCGTTTGCACGCGCGTATACACGACAACCCCCAAAAAGCCGAATTCGGCTTTGCGCAAGGTGGCCAAAGTCCGGCTGACCAATGGTTTCGAGGTCATCGGCTACATCGGCGGTGAGGGGCATAACCTGCAGGAGCACTCGGTCGTGCTGATCCGCGGTGGCCGGGTCAAGGATTTGCCGGGTGTGCGTTACCACATTGTTCGCGGCAGTCTGGACACGGCGGGCGTCAAGGACCGTAAACAGAGTCGCTCGAAGTACGGCGCAAAACGCGCCAAGGCCGCTTGATAGGGGATCAGGGATATGCCACGTCGTAGAGAAGTGCCCAAGCGCGAAGTTCTGCCGGACCCCAAATTCGGCAGCTCAGACGTATCCAAATTCATCAATGTGCTGATGAACAGCGGCAAGAAGTCGGTTGCCGAGCGCATCATGTATGGCGCGCTGGAGCAGATCAGCAAGAAAAGCGGCAAGGATGCGCTGGAGGTCTTCAACCAGGCGGTGAACAACGTGAAGCCGATGGTTGAAGTCAAGAGCCGCCGCGTGGGCGGCGCCAATTACCAGGTGCCGGTCGAGGTGCGCTCGGTGCGCCGGATGGCGCTGGCGATGCGCTGGTTGCGCGACGCGGCACGTGGTCGCGGTGAGAAATCGATGGGCGCCCGCCTTGCCGGGGAACTCGCGGAAGCGGCCGAGGGCCGTGGCGGCGCAATGAAAAAACGTGAAGAAGTGCATCGTATGGCGGAAGCCAACAAGGCCTTCTCGCATTACCGGTTCTGATGCCGGCTGCTGAAGGGTAACGAACGTGCCACGCAAAACACCAATCGAACGCTATCGCAACATCGGGATTTCCGCGCACATCGATGCGGGTAAAACCACGACCACCGAGCGCGTGCTGTTTTACACGGGCGTCAACCACAAGATCGGCGAAGTGCATGACGGCGCTGCGACGATGGACTGGATGGAGCAGGAGCAGGAGCGTGGTATCACCATCACGTCCGCTGCGACCACCTGTTACTGGCGCGGAATGGGCGCGAACTATCCCGAGCACCGCGTCAATATCATCGACACCCCGGGGCACGTCGACTTCACGATCGAGGTGGAGCGTTCGATGCGCGTGCTCGACGGCGCCTGCATGGTGTATTGCGCGGTCGGCGGTGTGCAGCCCCAGTCCGAGACGGTATGGCGGCAGGCGAACAAATATCGTGTTCCCCGGCTGGCGTTCGTCAACAAGATGGACCGCACGGGCGCGAACTTCTTCCGTGTGCATGACCAGATGCGGTCGCGCCTGAAGGCGAATCCGATTCCCATCCAGGTGCCCATCGGCGCCGAAGAGAATTTCCGCGGCGTGATCGACCTCGTCAAGATGAAGGCCGTGGTCTGGGATGAGGCATCCCAGGGCATCAAATTCGAATATGTTGATGTGCCGGCTGAGCTTGCCGAGGTTGCTGCCGAGTGGCGCGGAAAGATGCTCGAAGCCGCTGCTGAGGCCAGTGAAGACCTGATGAACAAGTACCTCGAGGCGGGCGATCTGTCCGAGGAAGAACTCAAGCAGGGCCTGCGCCAGCGCACGATTGCGGGTGAAATCGTGCCGATGCTGTGCGGCTCCGCGTTCAAGAACAAAGGCGTTCAGGCGATGCTGGACGCGGTCATCGATTATCTGCCGTCCCCGGTCGATATCCCGCCGGTAAAGGGCATCCTTGAGAACGAGCAGGAAGGGTCACGCAAGGCCGAAGACGGCGAACCGTTCTCGGCTCTGGCCTTCAAGATCATGACTGACCCGTTTGTCGGCCAGTTGACTTTCATGCGTGTGTATTCCGGCACCCTGAATTCGGGCGACACGGTCTATAACGCGGTCAAGCAGCGCAAGGAGCGCATCGGCCGCATCCTGCTGATGCATGCCAACCAGCGCGAAGAGATCAAGGAAGTCTGCGCAGGTGACATCGTTGCGGCGGTGGGACTCAAGGATGTGGTCACCGGCGACACCCTGTGTGACCCGTCCAAGATCATCACGCTGGAGCGGATGGTGTTTCCCGAGCCGGTGATTCACGTTGCAGTGGAGCCGAAAACCAAGGCCGACCAGGAGAAAATGGGCATTGCGCTCAACCGGCTGGCCCAGGAAGATCCTTCGTTCCGTGTACGCACTGACGAGGAATCCGGCCAGACGATTATCTCGGGCATGGGCGAGCTGCACCTCGAGATCATCGTTGATCGCATGAAGCGCGAATTCAGCGTGGAAGCCAATGTCGGCGCGCCGCAGGTGGCCTATCGCGAGACGATCCGCAAGCCCTGCGACAAGGTTGAGGGCAAGTTCGTCAAACAGTCCGGTGGCCGTGGCCAGTATGGTCACGTGTGGCTCAAGGTCGAACCGAATGAAACCGGCAAGGGTTACGAGTTCGTTGATGCCATCAAGGGTGGCTCGGTGCCGCGGGAATACATCCCGGCTGTACAGAAGGGCATTCTCGAAGCCATTCCCTCCGGCGTGCTCGCCGGTTTTCCGGTGGTGGACGTCAAAGTTACCCTGTTTGACGGCTCGTACCACGAGGTTGACTCAAACGAAAACGCGTTCAAGATGGCCGGCCTGATGGCTTTCAAGGAAGGTTTGCGTCGTGCGAATCCCGCACTGCTCGAGCCGATCATGGCAGTCGAGGTGGAAACCCCGGAAGACTTTACCGGCAACGTGATGGGTGATTTGAGTTCCCGTCGCGGTGTCATCCAGGGCATGGATGACATCCCCGGCGGCGGCAAGACGCTGAAGGCGGAAGTGCCGCTGAAGGAAATGTTCGGCTACTCCACGACCCTGCGTTCGCTGACCCAGGGGCGCGCGACCTACACGATGGAATTCAAGCATTATTCGGAAGCGCCTCGCAACATCGCCGACGAAATCATCAACAAGCAATCCGGCAAAGACGAAAAGAAATAAGGAAACATCATCATGGCCAAGGGTAAATTTGAGCGTACGAAGCCGCACGTGAACGTGGGTACGATTGGTCACGTGGATCACGGGAAGACGACGTTGACGGCGGCGATCACGACGGTGCTGTCGACGAAGTT
>JALHND010000098.1:3680-11025 GCA_022843705.1 Burkholderiales bacterium | reverse complement strand
CGCCACGGCGGCGCCCACCTCGTCGATCCGGAGGCGGACCGGGCGCGGGACATTGCGGTGAAATCCCTGCGCGGACTGTCGCTGGCGCTGCTGCTGTGGTTTGCCTTCGCGATTGCGGTCTGCGCGATGGTGGCGCGGCGCGCGGGAGAAGGCATCGACGTGGCCTGGCGCGAGGTCTGGGCCGGGCGCACGCCGCTGCAATGGCGTGCCGTGTTGTGTGCTTTGGGGCTGATCTGCCTTGTCGCCGGACCGGTGGCCGCGCTGGCGCCGCATTACCACGTGCTGGGCACCGACAAGGTCGGCCAGGACGTGCTCTACCAGGCGCTCAAAAGCATACGCACCGGGCTGGTCATCGGTACGCTGGCCACGCTGGTGACATTGCCCTTCGCGCTGGTGCTGGGCGTGATGGCGGGTTACTTCAGGGGTTGGATCGACGATGTGATCCAGTATCTCTACACCACGCTGTCATCGATTCCCGGGGTGCTGCTGATAGCGGCCGCAGTGCTGATGATGCAGGTCTATGTCGAAAACCATCCGGAGCTGTTCCCGAGCACCGAGATCCGCGCCGATGTGCGGCTGCTGGCGCTGTGCGTGATCCTCGGCATCACCAGCTGGACGGGCTTGTGCCGGTTGCTGCGCGGCGAGGTGCTGAAGCTGCGCGAGCTGGAATACATCCAGGCGGCGCAGGCCTTCGGTGTTTCCAACTGGCGCATCATGATGCGCCACCTGACGCCGAACGTGATGCACATCGTGATGATCGCGCTGGTGATGGATTTCAGCGGCCTGGTGCTGGCCGAGGCGGTGCTGTCCTACATCGGCGTCGGCGTCGATCCCTCGATGACCAGCTTCGGCACCATGATCAACGGCGCGCGGCTGGAAATGGCGCGCGAGCCGATGGTCTGGTGGTCGCTCGCCGCGGCCTTCGTGTTCATGCTGACGCTGGTGCTGGCGGCGAACCTGTTTGCCGACGCGGTGCGCGATGCCTTCGATCCGCGGCTGATCATTGCCGGAGGGCGGGCATGAATACGCCGCTGCTCCGTGTTGATGGGCTGACCACGGTCATCCGCGGCGGCGCCGCGCCGCTGCGCGCCGTCGACGGCCTGTCCTTCGACATTGCCGCCGGCGAAACCTTCGCCCTGGTCGGCGAGTCGGGCTGCGGCAAATCGATGACCGCGCTGTCGATCATGCGCCTGCTGCCGGATGCCGGCGAAATTGCCGGCGGGCGGGTGGAACTCGGGGGCGAGAACCTGCTGGCGCTGCCCGAATCGCGGATGCGCGACCTTCGCGGGCACCGCGTGGCGATGATTTTCCAGGAGCCCGGGCTGTCGCTGAATCCGGTGATGACCGTCGGCGACCAGATCGCCGAGTCGGTGCGCCGCCATACCGCGCTGCGCGGCGATGCGGTGACGGCGCGGGTGCTGGAACTGCTCGATGCGGTGCGCATGCCCGATGCGAAGCGGCGCGCCGCCGAATATCCCTTCCAGATGTCGGGCGGCATGAAACAGCGGGTGATGATCGCGATCGCGCTGGCCTGCGATCCGGCGCTGCTGATCGCCGACGAACCGACCACCGCGCTTGATGTCACGGTGCAGGCGCAGGTACTCGACCTGCTGCGCGAACTGCAGCAGTCGCGCGGCATGGCGATGCTGCTGATCACCCACGACCTCGGCGTGGTGGCCCGGGTCGCGCAACGTGTCGCCGTGATGTACGCCGGCCAGATCGTCGAGACCGCGCCGGTCGATGCCTTTTTTGCGGCACCGGCCCATCCCTATGCGCGCAAGCTCTTCGCCTCGCTGCCGGAACGCGCCGGTCCCGGACGCACGCTGGCGGCGATTCCCGGCAGCGTGCCGCGGCTCGACCGCAGCTTTGCCGGCTGCCGCTTCGCCGAACGCTGCGACGCCGTGCTGCCGCAGTGCGCCGGCACGCTGCCGCCATGGCACGAAGCCGGACGGGAGCACGCGGTGAGATGCCACATTTACGGCAGTGATGAGCGCGGAACGATGAGTGATGAGCGCACGACAGAACCCTCTGCGGATTTGCGCTCATCACTCAGCACTCATCATTCATCGCTCCTTGAGGTCAGCGACCTCAAGGTCTGGTTCCCCGTCCGCAAGGGCCTGCTGCAACGCACGGTCGGCCATGTGCGCGCGGTCGACGGCGTGTCGCTGGCCATCGCGCCGGGGCGCACGCTGGGTCTCGTCGGCGAATCCGGCTGCGGCAAGACCACGGTCGGCAAGGGCCTGCTGCGGCTGGTCGAGCCGACGGCGGGGCGGGTGCTTGTCGACGGCGAGGATTTCCTTGCCCTGCGGCGGGGGGAACTGCGCCGGCGGCGGCGCGACGTGCAGATCATTTTCCAGGATCCCTATGCCTCGCTCAATCCGCGGGTGCGCATCGGCGACGCGCTGGAGGAGGGCCTGCTCGCATTGGGTATCGGCGTCGATGCCGGCTGGCGGCAGTCACATATCGACGGGCTGCTGGCCGAGGTCGGGCTGGCGCCGGACGTGAAGGCGCGATATCCGCACGAGTTTTCCGGCGGCCAGCGCCAGCGCATCGCGATCGCGCGCGCGCTCGCCGTGGAACCGAAACTGATCGTCTGCGACGAGCCGACCAGCGCGCTCGACGTGTCGGTGCAGGCGCAGATCCTCAACCTGCTGAAACGGCTGCAGCGCGAACGCGGCCTGTCCTACCTGTTCATAAGCCACAACATGGCGGTCATCGAATACATGGCCGACGAGCTTGCGGTGATGTACCTGGGGCGTGTTGTCGAGCAGGGCCTGGTCGGCGAGGTGCTGCGCGCGCCGCGGCATCCCTATACCCGCGCGCTGCTGGCCGCGGTGCCGGTGGCCGATCCGCGGCAGGAGCGCGCGGCGATCCGCCTGGCCGGCGACCTGCCGTCACCGCTGAATCCGCCGGCCGGCTGCCATTTCCATCCGCGGTGTCCGGCGGCGCTGCCCCGATGCAGCGAGGAATATCCCGCGGTGAAATCCTGGAGTGAGACGCAGACAGCCTGCTGCCACCTGCGCGAATGAAACCCGGCTAGCGCCGGGATTGCGAAGCGACGACGGGCGCCTTGGCTTTTTTGGTACCCGGCTTGATCGCCACCTTCGCGCGTTTTGCCGGCGCGCGTTTGACCGCGGCCCGGGTCGCATGTTTGGCCGGCTTGCCGCCCTTGGCATGTGCGGCGCGCGCCGCCTTGTAGGCCCGCGGCAGGGTGACCGGTGTTGCCGGAAGGTCGGGGAGGTTGGGTGTGGTGCCTTCCTTCACCGGCACCAGCAGCGGCTGCCCGGGGCGCAGGCGGGTCCTGCTGCCGATGCCGTTGACTTCCTTCAGTTCGCTGACGCTGATGCCGTACTTGGCGGCGACCTTCTCCGGTTTTTCACCCGCCTTCAGCGTGTGCGCCTGCCAGGTCACCAGCGGCTTGCCGTGGTTTTCAAGGTTGGCGTGGAAAACGGAAACCCGGTTGCGCGGCAACACGATGGTTTCGGCATAGGCCTTGATCACCCGCTTGTTGTGCGCGGGATTGAGGAAACGGAATTCATCCAGCGGCATTTCCGCGAATTTGGCGGCAAGCTTGACGTCGATGTGCTGTTTCACCGTGACCACTTCGAAATAGGGCTCATTCGGCACGGCGGCGAGCTGGACGCCGAAACGCGCCGGGTCGGCGATGATGTTCTTGACCGCGATCAGCTTGGGCAGGTAGTTGCGCGTCTCCGCGGGCATGGTCAGGCTGGCGTAATCACCGGGCAGGCCCCTGGCCTGGTTGCGCGCCACGGCGCGGCTGACCGCGCCTTCGCCCCAGTTGTAGGAGGCGAGCGCCAGTTCCCAGTCGCCGAACATGCCGTAGAGCTTTTCGAGGTAATCGAGTGCTGCGCTGGTGGCGGCGATGACATCACGCCGGCCGTCGTACCACCAGTTCTGGCGCAGCCCGAAGTTCCGTCCGGTGGAGGGGATGAACTGCCAGAGGCCCGAGGCATGCGCCTTCGAGTAGGCCTGGGGGTTGTAGGCCGACTCGATCATCGGCAGCAGCGCGATCTCGGCGGGCATTTTCCGCCGCTCGATTTCCTCGACGATGTGGAACAGGTAATGGCTGCCGCGGTCGACCATGCGCGCGAAATATTCGGGTTTCGCCGAATAACGGACTTCCCAGTCGCGGACCAGGTCGTTGTCCATCGGCTTCATCGTGAATCCGGAGCGGATGCGTTCCCACATGTCCTTCGGCGCCGGTTTTTCGATGGCGGCCACCGGCTGCGGTGCGGGTGCTTCGGGGATTACGGCGGGCAGTGCCGGGGTGACTGGCGGAACGGCGACGGCAAGGCGGGGCGCGTTGTCCGGGGCTTCGCTCAGTTCACCGGAGGGCATCTGGGCGCAGCCGGTGATGATCACCATCGCAGACAGGAGAAGCAGGCGGACAGGCTGGATCATGGGGACTAAATCCCGGAGACAGGGTCCGGGAGCCGGAAAGTTTGCCGGATGGTAGTCCCGCAAGCCGCTATTGTCAAACCGGATATCCATTAATAATCAATATTTTATTGTCATATCCGGAGGTGCGGCCTGAGGTTGTGGAAAAAGCCTCAGAAGTTGTTTTTCCAGTCGCGGATCGTAGCCAGCACACTCACCGGATCCGACAGCTTTTTCTCGGCCCGCGCGCTGGCGCTGCTGACGATGCCGGGTTCGGTGACGCGCAGGAAAGGATTGGTGGCTTTTTCCTGGCCGATGGTCGACGGCAGTGTCGGCTGGTCGCGGTCGCGCAGGGCCTGCATGCGGGCTTCGAGTTCGGGCAGGCGGGTGTTGTCCGGTTCCGCGGCACGGGCAAAGCGGATGTTGGACAGCGTGTATTCATGTCCGCAATAGACGCGGGTGTCGTCCGGCAGCCGCGACAGCCGGGTCAGCGAATCGTACATCTGGCGCGGCGTGCCTTCGAACAGGCGGCCGCAGCCGGCGGCGAACAGCGTGTCGCCGCAGAACAGCATGCCGTCGCCGCAGAAGGCGACATGTGAACGCGTGTGGCCGGGAATCTCGAAGGTTTCCATGTCGATGCCGAAATGCGGCAGCGTGAAATGTTCGCCGTCGGCGAGCCGCGTGCTGACTTCCGGGATGCGTTCATCGTGCGGGCCGTAGACCGGCGCCGGATGCCGGGCAAGCAGCGCGGCATTGCCGCCGACATGGTCGGCATGGTGATGGGTGTTGAGGATGGCGGCGAGTTGCAGTTTCTCGCGGGCCAGATAATCGAGCACCGGCTGCGCGTCGCCCGGATCGACCACCGCCGCATGCGTGGCATCGCGGAGGGTCCAGATGTAATTGTCGGCAAAGGCGCGCAGCGCGACGACCTGGTAAGCGGGCATGTCAGACTCCATTTCGGATCAGCGGCCGATTATGATTTAAACTCGGGACATGTCAATTGCAGGTGGCGGCCTTACGGTGGATGAATGGCTGGCGAGCCCGCCGGGCAGTTACCTGTTCGCCCGCGAACAGGCCTATTTCGACACCGCCGTGGCCGATATTTTCGGTTATCACGCGCTGCAACTGGGGCTGGAGCAGGTCGACCTGCTGCGTGCGAGCCGCATTCCGCTGCGTGTGCAGGTCGCGCCGCGCGGATCGGTGGGACTGCGCGCCGATTTCGGCGACCTGCCGATCGAATCAAATTCGGTGGACCTGATGGTGCTGCCGCACACGCTGGAATTTTCGGAGCATCCGCACCAGGTCGTGCGCGAAGTCGCCCGCGTGCTGCGGCCTGAGGGCCATGTGGTCATCGCCGGCTTCAATCCGCTGAGCCTCTGGGGCCTGCGGCGCAGCGTCGGCCGCAGCCGCGATTTTCCGTGGAGCGGCCGTTTCATCCACCTCGCGCGGGTCAAGGACTGGTTTGCGCTGGTCGGGCTGGAAATCGTCGCCGGCTCGATGACCTGTTATGCGCCGCCCTGCAATGACCAGAAGTGGCTGGACCGTTTCGGCTTCATGGAAAAGGCGGGTGACCGCTGGTGGCCGATTGCCGGCGGCGTGTTTTTCCTGCAGGCGATCAAGCGGGTGCGCGGCATCCGCCTGATCGTCCCCAAATGGAGTGATCGCGCGGCACCCAAGAAAAACCTGGCGCCGGTGCCGGAGCGGGTGCGCGACGAGGACGCGGCAGCGGCGCGCGTCAGGATAAAGTGAGCGGCGGATGAGTGACGATGACAGGCAGGGCGAGGCGGCTGAGGTGATCGACATCTACACCGACGGCGCCTGCAAGGGCAATCCGGGTGTCGGCGGCTGGGGCGCGCTGTTGAGCGCCGGCGGCAGGACCCGCGAGCTGTTCGGCGGCGAAACACTGACCACCAACAACCGCATGGAACTGACCGCGGTGATCCGCGCGCTGGAGGCGCTGAAGCGGCGCTGCCGCGTGCGCCTGCACACCGATTCAAAGTACGTGCAGCAGGGCATCTCGGAATGGATCCATTCCTGGAAAAAACGCGGCTGGAAAACAGCCGACAGGAAGCCGGTCAAGAACGAGGACCTGTGGCGCCGCCTCGACGAGCTTGCCGTGCAGCACGACATCGACTGGTTGTGGGTCAAGGGGCATGCAGGGCATGACGGCAATGAACGCGCCGATGCGCTGGCCAACCGCGGCGTCGACAGTGTGAACGGCGGCGTCAAACCGGGAGCGGCAGCCTGATGGACAAAAGACAGATCGTGCTTGATACCGAGACCACCGGCCTTGATCCCAAGCTGGGGCACCGGGTCATCGAGGTGGCCGGCGTGGAATTGCTCAACCGGCGCCTGACCGGACGCCATTTCCATCGTTATATCAATCCGGGGCGCGACAGCGACGAAGGCGCGCTGCAGGTGCACGGGCTGACCACGGAATTCCTCAGCGACAAGCCGAAGTTCGCGGAAATCGCCGACGAACTGCTCGAATACATCACCGGCGCGGAACTGATCATCCACAACGCGCCCTTCGACATCGGCTTCCTCGACAGCGAACTCGCACTCATCCGGCGCAAGAAACTGAAGGCCTACTGCCCGGACGTCATCGACACGCTGCGCATGGCCAAGGACCTGCATCCGGGCAAACGCAACGGGCTGGATGCGCTGTGCGACCGTTACCAGATCGACAATTCGGCGCGCACGCTGCACGGCGCGCTGCTTGATGCCGAACTGCTGGCCGATGTCTATCTGGCGATGACCCGCGGCCAGGAAAGCCTGATGATCGAGTCCGATGCCGGCCGCGCGGAAGTCGCGGTGGCGGGGTTCAACCGTGAAGGACTGAAGCTGAAGGTGCTGAGCGCAACGGCGGAAGAGATCGCGCTGCACGAGGCGCAGCTGGCGGACATCGGCAAGGCCAGCGGCGGGGCGGTGTGGCAGCGATGAGCGC
>JALHND010000098.1:0-3580 GCA_022843705.1 Burkholderiales bacterium | reverse complement strand
TTATAAGTACTTGATTTTATTGAATAATTTGTAATTTTCCGGTTTCAGGCGGTCAGCGCCAGCAGTTGCCTGAACGAATCCTCGAACTGCTTCAGTCCGTCCTTCTGCAGTTCTTCACCGGCGGCTTCCATGTCGATGCCCAGTTTCTGCAGCGCTGCGAACTGTTCGCGCGCGGCATCAACGCCGGTTTCCAGCGTGGCCTCGGCCCTGCCGTGTTCGCGGAACGCGGCCAGCGTTGCATCGGGTACGGTGTTGACGGTCTGCGGGCCGATCAGCGATTCGACATAAAGCACGTCGCTGTAGGCGGAATTCTTGGTGCCGGTGCTGGCCCACAACATCAGCTGCGGACGGGCGCCGCGTTTGGCCAGCGCGCCGAAGGCTTTGTCGGAAAACATCTCGCGCCATTCCTGATATGCAAGACGTGCCAGCGCGACGGCCGAGCGGCCGCGCAGTTCCAGCGCCGTGCCGCCCATGTCGCCGAGACGCTTGTCGATCAGCGTGTCGACGCGGCTGAGGAAGAGACTGGCCACCGATTTGACTTTGCTCGCGTCGCCGCCGCCTTCGAGCAGGCGGGTGATGCCGCGCAGATAGGCCTGCGCGACGTCGCGCACATGGCGCAGTGAAAACATCAGCGTGACATTGACCGAACAGCCCTGGGCCACCAGTTCCTCGATGGCAGTAAGGCCGGCTGCCGTCGCGGGCACCTTGATCAGCAGGTTGTCGCGCGCAACAGCGGCTTTCAGGCGCAGGCCTGCGGCAACGGTGGCCGCGGCGTCATGTGCCAGCGCCGGCGACACTTCGAGGCTGACATAGCCGTCGTCGCCCTTGCTTGATTTGTACATCGGCTGCAGCAGGTCGCAGGCGGCCCGGATGTCGGCGACGGCCAGCGTTTCGTAACGCTGTTCCGCGGTCAGCGAGGCATCGGCCTTCAGCTTCTGCAGTTCCTCGCGGTAATGGGGGCTTTCGCTGATGGCCTTGAAGAAAATCGTCGGATTCGACGTGACGCCGGCGATGCGGTCCTCGGTGATCAGTTTTTTCAGCGTGCCTTCCTGCAGCAGCGTGCGTGACAGGTTGTCGAGCCAGATGCGCTGGCCCAGGGAGTGCAGGCGGAGCAGGGGATTGGGTGCGGTTTCGGGCATGGTGATTCCGGTTCGTGTTGAGGCGGATTGTTCAGCGCGGATATTGTCGCGCCAGTTCGGCGGCGACGGTGGTGATCAGCCGCCGCGATATGCTGACGCTGGGCGGCAGCCGCGGCAGTGCTTCGGCATCGAACCAGGCGGCTTCCTCGATCTCGACGCCATCCGGTTTGACCGGGCCGCCGGCGTATTCGGCGGTGAAGGCCACCATCAGCGAATGCGGGAAGGGCCAGGGCTGGCTGCCGAAATAACGCAGCTCGCCGACCTCGACGCCGACTTCCTCGCGTGTCTCGCGCACCACGGTGTCTTCCAGCATCTCGCCCGGTTCGACAAAACCGGCAATCGCCGAATAACGTCCCGCAGGCCACACGCTCTTCCGAGCCAGCAGCAGTTCGCGGCCGCGGGTGATCAGCACCATCACCGCCGGCGACACCGGCGGATAACTGGTGAAACGGCAGGACGGGCAGGCCCGCGCGCGTTCGTCGGTGCGCGCGCGCATCGGCGTGCCGCAGCGGCTGCAGAACTGGTGGTTGCGTTCCCAGTCGAGGATCTGCAGCGCGCGCCCCGACAGCGCGGCCAGTGTGCTGTCGACCATGCCGAAAAGATCGCGCAGTCCCAGCGGCGCCCAGCCGGCGGGCAGCGGCTGCGCTTCATCGATCTCGGCGGCGTAACAATGCTGCTCACCGAGGAGGCCGAGGTAGTGGCTGCGCACCGCCGCGACACCATGTTCCTCCAGCGTGCAGCAGCAGGGCAGCGACGCGGACTCGGCATTGCTGACCAGGATCGAGCCGCGCTGGAAGGCGAACCAGAGGGCGGGACTGTCCTGTGCCGTCGGCGGTGTGACCAAGGGTGTGTATTGTTGTTCAGGCATGGCTGGATCGCGCTATTGCTGGCTGCGAGTATAGCGGCTTGCCGCTTGCCGAACCGGGTGTCGAAGGATATGAGACGGACAGAATGGGATGGTGGGCGGTACTGGGATCGAACCAGTGGCTTCCACCGTGTGAAGGTGGCACTCTACCGCTGAGTTAACCGCCCGGGCCGGCGCGGATTTTACCACCGGTCGCGCGGGGCTGCCAAACCGCCGGCGCTATAATTCCGCCGTATATGCAAACCCGCAATATCACCGTTCTGGGCGCCGGCATCGTCGGCATCACCACCGCCAGCTACCTGCGCCGCGACGGCCACCAGGTCACGGTCGTCGACCAGCGGCCTCCCGGGGAATACTGTTCCTTCGGCAACGCCGGCATCCTCAGTCCCGGTTCCTGCGTGCCGATTGCGATGCCCGGCATCCTGTCCCAGGTGCCCGGTTACCTGCTCGATCCGCTGGGGCCGCTGGCGCTGCGCTGGTCGTACCTGCCGAAGGCGCTGCCCTGGCTGCTGAAGTTTGTCGCGGCGGCCGACGTCAAACGTGTGGAAAAAATCGCCGACGGGCTGCGCGCGCTGCTGTCGCAGACCTTCGATGCCTATGCGCCGCTGGTCAAGAATGCCGGCGTCGAGGACCTGATCCACAAAAGCGGTTACATGGTGGTGTATTCCTCGCGCAAGGCCTACCAGTCCGATGCGCTGGGCTGGAAGCTGCGGCGCGACCGCGGCGTGGTGATCGACGAGCTGGATGCGGCCGAGGTCAAGCGCCGCCTGCCCGGCCTGCACGGTGAACACGAGGTCGGTCTGTTCCTGCACGACCACGGCTGGTGCGTCAATCCGGAACGGCTGACCAAGTCGCTGGCGGCGCAGTTCGAACGCGACGGCGGCAAAATCCTGCAGCGCAAGGTGCTGGGCATCGATGTCGGGCCCGACGGTCCGCGCACGCTGCGCACCGATGCCGGCGATTTGCCGGTTGAGCATCTGGTGATCTGCGCCGGCGCGCACTCAAATGAATTCAGTGCTCAGCTCGGCGATGACGTACCGCTGGAGGCGGAGCGGGGTTACCACATCACTTATTCCGATCCGCGTTTTGGATTGCCGATGCCGGTGATGGTGCCGGAACACAAGTGTTTCATCACGCCGATGGAAATGGGCCTGCGCATCGCCGGACAGAGCGAATTTGCCGGTGTCGATGCTGCGCCGAACTACGCGCGCGCCGATGTGCTGGGCCAACTGATGCAGAAAATGTTCCCCGGCATCAGCGAGGTCGATGCGACGAAATGGATGGGTCGCCGGCCGTCGATGCCGGATTCGACGCCGGTGATCGGCCCGGCCAGCCGTTTCGGCAATGTGCACTATGCTTTTGGCCACGGCCATGTCGGGCTGGTCGGCAGCGCGCCGACCGCGCGGCTGGTGGCGGACATGATCGCCGGCCGGCCGCCGCGTGTTGATCTTGCTCCCTACAGTCCCGGGCGATTTTCCCGCTGAGGAATTTCCTTGGAGAGCGAAATAAAAACGGTTTTCTGCAGCCCCTCACCCCAACCCTCTCCCCGCTAGCGCGGGGAGAGGGGGTTTTCATT